>JBKJVH010000157.1:0-11900 GCA_046590985.1 Mycobacteriales bacterium | reverse complement strand
GCCCCGACCGCGCCGAGCTGGAGCGCCTGCAGGCCGGCGCTCGGGGTCAGCGGCAGCGCGCAGACCAGCACGTCGGAGCGGCTGAGCCCGAGGACCTGCCACAGCCGGGCGCCGGCGCGGGCCACCACGTCGAGGTCACTGCGGGTGCTCGCGACCGGCCAGCGCAGCCCGAGCCCCGCGAAGACGTACGTCGTGGGCCTGGTGTCGGCTTCGACCACGGCCCGGTACGAGCCAGGCCGCAGCAACCGGCTGCCGAGCGCCCTGCGGAGCCGCGGGCCCTCGGTGTGCAGGGCCCAGCCGGACTCCCCCGCCTGCAGGACGAGCGCTGCCGCCCCGGCCGGGTCACCGTCCGGGCAGAGGTCCCGCTCGCCCACCGCGGGCAGCGACGCCAACCCGTCGCGGGTCGCCACCTGCGCGGCGGTCTTGCCGAGCGCCTTCAACCGGTCGCGCCAGAACGGCGAGAACGGCCCGACGGCGTCCACCACCTGGGCCTTCAGGGCAGCCGCCTGCTGCTTGTCACTCGTACCGTTGTCCCAGGACATGGCGCGAGTCTAGGGAGCGACGTGCAAGGCTTTGCGGCATGACCCGCTGGACACCCTCAGACCTGCCCGACCAGACCGGCCGCACGGTGCTCGTGACCGGAGCCAACTCCGGCCTCGGCTTCCAGACCTCCCTGGAGCTGGCCCGCCGGGGCGCCCGGGTGCTGATGGCCTGCCGGAACCCCGGCCGGGCCGAGGACGCCCTCGGTCGGGTGCGCCTCGAGGTCCCCGGCGCCGCCGCTGAGCTGGTCTCCCTTGACCTGTCCTCCCTCGACTCCGTCGAGCGCGCCGCTGAGGACGTCAGGTCCCGCGTCCCGCACCTGGACCTGCTCGTCAACAACGCCGGGATCATGGCGGTCCCCGAGGGCAAGACCGCCGACGGCTTCGAGCTGCAGTTCGGCACCAACCACCTCGGCCACTTCGCCCTGACCGGCCGGCTGCTGCCGACCCTGCTCGCCGCGGACGCACCCCGGGTCGTGACCGTCTCCAGCACCGCGCACATCATCGGCAAGATCAACTTCGCCGACCTGCACGCCACCAACGGGTACGGCCGCTGGAAGGCCTACGGCCAGAGCAAGCTCGCCAACCTGCTGTTCGCGTCCGAGCTCCAGCGCCGTGCCGGTGGCCGCATCCTGTCGGCGTCCGCGCACCCCGGGTACGCCGCTACGCACCTCCAGGAGCACCAGGGCCAGGCCGCGTTCCAGGTGCTGATGAACTTCGGCAACAAGGTCCTCGCCCAGTCCGACGCCGCCGGCGCGTGGCCGTCGCTCTACGCCGCCGCCATGCCGGACGTGATCGGGGACGACTTCTACGGTCCGCGCCTGACCGTCCGCGGCTATCCGGTCAAGGCCTGGCGGACCGCTTCAGCCAAGGACGCCACGGTGGCACGCACCCTTTGGGACGTCTCCGAGGAGCTGACGAAGGTCACGTACGCCTTCTAGACCTTCGTGCTAGCACCCGGTTCGCGGGCCCGATCCGGGGCTACGCTCCGGCCGGTGGAGACCCGGCGATCGAGCGTGCTGATCCAGGTGGGGCAGTTCGCCCTCGCCGGCCTAGCGGCACTCCTGCTCGTCGGCTTCGCGACCTACACCGCCAGCCGTCGGGTCGGCACCCGCGAGGCGATCGCGGACGCCCGGACCACCACCGTCATCAAAGCCCAGGGGCTGGTCGAGCCACTCCTGGACGACGACCTCGTGACCGGCTCGGCGCCGGCCCGTACCGCCCTGGATCGGCTGGTACGCACCGACGTACTGTCCGCGGACCTGGTGCGGGTGAAGCTCTGGACCCCGCAGGGCCGGATCGTCTACTCCGACGACCCTCGGGTCATCGGCGCGACGTACGTGCTCGGTGCCGACGAGAAGTCCTCGCTGCAGACGGGCCGGATCGCCGCCGAGGTCAGCGACCTCAGCAAGCCCGAGAACCGCTTCGACACCGGCTTCCACAAGCTGCTCGAGGTCTACCTCCCGGTGCAGACCACCTCGGGCAGCCCGCTGCTCTTCGAGGCCTACTACCGGTACGACCTGGTGAAGCGCAACGGCGACCGGCTGTGGCGGAGCATCGCGCCGATCACCCTCGGGGCGCTGGTGATGCTCCAGCTCGTCCAGCTGCCGCTGGCCTGGTCGCTGGCTACCCGCTTGCAGGCCCGGGTTCGCGAGCGCGAGCAGCTCCTGCAGCGGGCTCTTGAGGCCTCCGAGGTCGAGCGCCGCCAGATCGCCAGCGACCTGCACGACAGCGTGGTTCAAGACCTTGCCGGGGTCGCGTTCTCCCTCGCGGCCGCAGCCCGTGAACCGGCTCGCGACGCGGCCGACAGCCGCGCTCTGGACGCCGCAGCAGAGTCGGTACGCGGCGGCGTCCGCGACCTCCGGTCCCTGGTCGTGGACCTCTACCCGCCGGACTTCTCCGAGGTCGCGCTCCCCTCAGCGCTGGAGGACCTGGTGGCCAGGACGCGGGAGGACGGGACCGACGCCGAGCTCCAGGTCTTCGTCGCGCCAGGGATGATCCTCTCGGTCGGTGTCGCCCGGCTCGTCTACCGCGCCGCGCAGGAGGGACTCCGGAACGTGAAGAAGCACGCCGGCGCGACCTCGGTCGTCGTGCGAGTTGTCGCCGCCGACGGCCGGGCCGTGCTGGAGGTCACCGACAACGGCCGGGGCTTCACCGCGGAGGACCGGGAGCTCCGACGGAAGCAGGGCCACGTCGGCCTGGTCGCCCTGGAAGGGCTCGTCGGGGACGCCGGTGGGACCCTCACGGTGACCGGCGGCGCGGGTGGCACCTCGCTGCGACTGGAGGTGCCCGAGCCATGATCCGCGTACTGCTCGCTGACGACCATGCGGTCGTCCGCGGAGGGCTCGGCCAGCTGATCTCCACCACCGACGACATCGAAGTGGTCGGGATGGCAGTCGACGGTGGCGAGGCGGTGACGCTGGCTGCCTCGTTGCTGCCGGACGTGGTGCTGATGGACCTGAGCATGCCGGTCCTCGACGGCGCAGCGGCCACCCGCGCGATCGTCGCTTCTCGCCCTGACTCGCGGGTCGTGGTGCTCACCTCCTTCGCCGACGACCGGCACATCGAGGACGCCCTGGCCGCCGGCGCGATCGGCTACCTGCTCAAGCACGCCGCCCCGGACACCTTGCTCGACGGGATCCGCTCGGCGGCGGCGGGCGACTCGCCCCTGGACCCCAAGGCGGCCCGGGTGCTCCTTCAGGACCGGCGCGTCAGTCGCTCGGCGCCGACCCTGAGCCCGCGCGAGCGCGAGGTGCTGGCGCTGGTCGCCGACGGCTTCGCCAACAAGCAGATCGCCCGGCGGCTCGGCATCACCGAGCGCACCGTGAAAGCCCACCTGACCGCCGTGTTCGCCGCGCTCGGCGTCACCGACCGCACCCAGGCCGCGGTCTGGGCCATCGGTCACCCGAACGAGCTGCTCCAGGACTGACGTTTCCGCGCAAACAGCTTGTTCACACCCGGGATCCTGCAGGACCCTTGCCTCCTGAGCTGTGCGTCGGCGTCGGTGTGCTCGCCGGTGTCCGGGACGGCGTCGGCGAGCTGCCACCGTGGTGGTCGAGCTGACTCGGCTCGGCACCGGGCTCAGCGCTCGCGTCGTCCGAACCGGGACCGGGACCGGAACCGCCGACCGGTGGCGGGGTCTGGTTAACGGCAGGGGCGGGTGCCGCCGACCCACCGGTCACGCCGACGACAGAACCCCCCGGGCTCGTCGGCCGCACCGAAGCGCCCGGGACCACACGGACCGCTGCCACCGGATCTACCGGGCCAGAAGGCAGCAACGCTGGCGGCGTGCTCAGCACGCCCTTCTGGCTGTGCGAGACGTACGCCGGCGGCGGGTTCGTGCTCAGGTTGTGCGCGCCGAGCAGCGCCGCCCCGCCCAGCATCAGCGCGGACACTCCGAACGTCGCGCTGGCGATGCGGGCGCGCAGCTCCGGTCCGGTCATGACCCCAGTCTGGCTGCCCGGTCAGTTCGTCCGCTACCGCACGAAGGTGCTGGTACCCGGACGCACGCAGGGCCCGCCTCGCGAACGAGACGGGCCCTGCGTACAGGCGGTCAGCCCTTGCGCTTGTTGATGTCCTCGGTCAGCGCCGGCACGACCGTGTTGAGGTCGCCGACGAGGCCGAAGTCGGCCAGCTCGAAGATCGGGGCCTCCGGGTCCTTGTTGATCGCGATGATCGTCTTGGACGTCTGCATGCCGGCCCGGTGCTGGATCGCGCCGGAGATGCCGCAGGCGATGTAGAGCTGCGGCGACACCGTGCGGCCGGTCTGCCCGACCTGGTTCTGGTGCGGGTACCAGCCGGCGTCGGTTGCGGCGCGGGAAGCACCGACGGCCGCACCGAGGGAGTCCGCGAGGGCCTCGATGATCGAGAAGTTCTCCGGCGAACCGACACCACGACCACCGGAGACGACGATGCTCGCCTCACCGAGGTCAGGACGGCCACCCTTGGCCTCGACGACACGCTCGTTGACCTTGGAGGCCTTGTCGGCGTCGGTGAAGGTGATGCTGATCTGCTCCACCGTGCCGGCGGCAGGCGCCTCCGACGGGGCCGTGCTGTTGGCGCGCACGGCGATGATCGGCACGCCGGTCTGCACGCGGGACTTGACCACGACCGAGCCACCGAAGATCGGTTGCTCGGCGACGAGGTCGGCGCTGACGCCGACAGCGTCGGTGAGCAGGCCACCGCCGGTCCTGACGGCCACGCGGGCCGCGATCTCCTTGCCCTCGGCGTTGGCCGGGACGAGAACGGCCACCGGGGAGGCCGACGTCACGAGCTGCGCGAGGACGGCAGCCTTGGGGGCGACGAGGAAGCTGTCGAGCTCCTCCGCCTCCGACACGTAGACCTTGACGGCGCCGTAGACGGCGACCTTCTCCGCAGCCGCGCCGGCGCCCTTGCCCAGCAGCACCGCGGACGGCTCACCCAGCGAGCGGGCGAGCGTCAGCAGCTCGTACGAGACCTTCTTGGGAGCACCGTCGACGTGGTCGACGAGAACGAGTACCTCAGCCATGATTCCCAGCCCCTCTAGACGAACTTCTGCGACGCGAGGAACTCGGCGATCTTGCTGCCGCCGTCACCTTCGTCCTTGACGATCTGACCCGCCTGGCGCGGCGGCTTGGTCGAGAACTCGACCACCTGCGAGGGCGCGCTGGCCAGGCCGACGGCACTGGCGTCGAGGCCGAGGTCGGCCAGCGACTTGGTGTCGAGCGGCTTGCTCTTGGCAGCCATGATCCCCTTGAAGGAGGGGTAGCGCGGCTCGTTGATCTTCTCCACGACGCTGATGATCGCCGGCGTGCTGGCCTGGACGACCGCATAGCCGTCGTCGGTCTGACGCTCGATGGTGACGGTGCCGCCCTCGGCGGTGACCTTGCGGGCACCGGTGAGCTGCGGCTGGCCGAGGCGCTCGGACAGCAGCGCACCCATGATCGCCATGCGGGAGTCGGTCGCCTCGGAGCCGACGATGACCAGGTCGTACTCCAGGCCCTCGAGCACCTTGGCCAGCGCGGCGGAGGTCTGCACGGCGTCGCTGCCCTTGAGGGCGTCGTCCACGAGGTGCACGGCCTTGTCGGCACCCATGCTCAGGGCCTTGCGGATCGTCTCCAGAGCCCGCTCCGGACCCATCGTCAGGATGGTGACCTCACCGCCCTGTGCCTCCTTGATGCGGAGGGCCTCCTCGACGGCGTACTCGTCGATCTCGTTCATCACGACGTCGACGGACGCGCGGTCCAGGGTCTTGTCGCTGTCGCTGAGCTTGCGCTCAGCCCAGGTGTCAGGCACCTGCTTCACCAATACGACGATGTTCATGCTTGGGCGCCGACCTCCACGATTGGGACACGCTGCGTGTTTCGAGTGTGCGGTCCACCGTATCGGCGCGCTTGCCGGGACTGGTGGCCACCCTCGTTCTCCCGATTGTTACCCGCTGGTAGCAACCGCGCAATCTGACGGCGGCGTGACCTAGGCCACTGACGCCCTCAGCGGCCGGTGAAGGTCGCCTTGCCGGGGCCGCTCTCGACGAACGACGTCATGCCGGCCTTCTGGTCGTCGGTGGCGAAGAGCCCCGCGAACAGCGCCGACTCCAGCCGCAACGCCGCGTCCAGGTCGAGCTCCAGGCCGTCGTCGATGGCCTGCTTGGCGGCGCGGAGCGCGATCGCCGGTCCGGCCGCCCACTGCTGAGCCATCTCGACAGCCGCGGTGTACACGTCCGCGTCCGGCACCACGGCGTCCGCGATGCCGAGCGCCAGCGCCTCGGCGGCGTCGACGAACCGGCCGGTGTAGACCATCCCCTTTGCCTTCGCGGGGCCGACGAGCCGGGTCAGCCGCTGGGTGCCGCCGGCGCCGGGGATGACGCCGAGCAGGATCTCCGGGACGCCGACCTTCGCCTTCTCGCCCAGCACCCGGAAGTCGGCCGTCAGCGCCAGCTCGAAGCCACCGCCCAGGGCGAAGCCCGTGACGGCCGCGATGACCGGCTTGGGGATCCGCGCGACCGCCTTGAACGTCTCCTGCAGACCGGTCCCCCAGCCGACCATGTCGGCGTAGGACAGCCCCTCCATCTCCTTGATGTCGGCGCCGGCCGCGAACACCCGCTCGCCGCCGTACAGGACGACGGCCCGGAGGTCCTCGCGCTGGGTGACCTCCTCGGCGGCCGCCCGCAGCTCAGCGGTCAGCTGGCCGTTGATGGCGTTCATCTTCGGGCGATCGAGACGAATCGTCCCGATCGCGCCGTCGACCTCCACGCGTACGAACTCGCCCATGTTGTGGTCCTCTCGACGGGGAAGCTTGCCTGGACCCTAGTCTCGTTCCGTGTTCCGGGACTCACGCGGTGTGGTGCACACCGTCAGCTCCGCCGACCCGCTGGATGACCTCCCGCTGGCGGCCTCCTCCGTGCTGGCCCGCGCCCTGCTGTCGCCGACCCACGGGGACCTCGGCGGCGCCCTGGAGCGCTGCGAAGCCGTACGCCAGGTGCTGGACCGCTGGCAGGACGCGTTCTTCGCCGCACTGCCCGCCGAGGTCGACCTGGACGAGGAGTCCCGCTGGGCCGCCGAGGCGGGCCTGTCGCTCGAGGAGATCGAGAGCGAGTGGGAGGAGGACGACTGGGACGAGGACGACGACCAGGACGGCTGGGTCGACGACGAGGAGTCCCCCGGCCAGCTCGGCCTGGACCAGATCGACCTGTCCGAGCTCAACCCGCTCGACGACGACCACCCCGAGCTGCTCGCCCTCGCCGACGCCCACGAGCACGTTGCGCTGGACGAGGAGGTGGTCGCCGAGCTCGAGGTGGCGCTGCTGCTCCTTCCGCTCCGGGTACGTCTGGAGGCGCTCGTCGCCGCAGGCGCGCTCGTCGACGCCTGGGCCGACCTGTTCGCCGACCACGAGAAGTGCCTGGGCCACCTCGTCCTTCGACACGGACTGGCCCCGGAAGCGGCGGCCCACGAGGTGCTGGCCGACCAGCACGCCATCCTGCACGCCGGTACGCCGGGGCATGTCGCGTGAAGGGGCTGACGTGGCGGACGGTGGACGTCGACGGCGCCGCGATGCGGGTGATGGAAGCGGGTGAGGGCGACCCGATGCTGTTCCTGCACGGCTGGGGGATGTCACCCCGCACCTACGCCGCAGGGATCACCCAGCTCACGAAGGCCGGCATCAAGGTCCTCGCTCCCTCCCTACCCGGGATGGGGGGCAGCGACGGTCCGCCCCTGCGGAGCATCGACCTGGCGACGTACAGCCAGCGCGTCGGTCGGCTGCTCGACGTGCTCGAGATCGAGAAGCCGGTGTTCCTGGTCGGCCACTCCTTCGGCGGCGGGGTGGCCCTGCAGCTCGCCACCGACCGGCCCGAGCGGGTCAGGTCCCTCACCCTCGTCAACTCGGTCGGAGGCGCCCCCGGAGCGCGTACGGGCCTGGTCGATGCCTCGTGGCTGCGCTGGATGCTCGGGACGGCCACCGAGCTGAGCCCCCGGCACGTTGCCCGCGCCGCACCAGGAATGCTCCGGGCGCTGGTGCCCAACCTGGTGCGCAAGCCTGCGACCATGGCCTTGACCGCCATGCTGGCGCTCACCGTCGACCTGTCCGCGGAGGCCGCCAGCCTGATCGCTGACGGCATGCCCGTCTTGTTCATCTGGGGTGACGCCGATCGCCTGATCCTGCCCGGCCAGCTCAAGGAGGTTGCCGGCGCGCTGCCCGCCGAGATCGTCCGTGGAAGGCACGGCTGGCTGCTGTCCCAGCCCGAGGAGTTCGCGGCGCTGATGCGCAACGCCCTGGTCGTGCACGCGATGCTTGAACGCAAGCAGCGCGGCCAGTCGCTGGTCCTCCCCCAGGGCGCGACGCTGGCGGACCTGCTACCGGTCGAACGGCGCTCCGCCAACCGCGTCCGGCACCCGAGGTGACCGCGCGCCCGTGGCCCGGGAAGCCCTTCCCCCTGGGCGCCCACTGGGACGGCGAGGGCACCAACGTCGCGCTGTTCAGCCAGGGAGCCGAGGCCGTCGACGTGTGCCTCTTCGACGAGCACGGCACCGAGACGCGCATTCCGCTCGAGGAGTCGACCTACCACGTCTGGCACGGCTACCTGCCGCAGGTCGGACCGGGTCAGCGGTACGGCTTCCGTGTCGACGGACCCTTCTCGCCCGTCGACGGCCAGCGTTTCAACCCGTGCAAGCTGCTGGTGGACCCGTACGCCCGTGCCATCGAGGGCGACTTCCGACTCGACGGGTCGGTCTTCGGCTCGATGCCGGGCCAGGACGACCACCAGCAGCACCAGGACAGCGCGCCGTTCGTCCCGAAGTCCGTCGTCGTGTTCGACGCGTTCCCTTGGGGCGAGGACCACCACCGGCCGCACCACGCCTGGTCCGACACCGTGATCTACGAGCTGCACGTGCGCGGCTTCACCATGCAGCACCCGGACATCCCCCAGGCCCTGCGCGGCACCTACGCCGGGCTCGCGCACCCCGCAGCGATCAACCACCTGAAGCGCCTCGGGGTCACCGCTGTTGAGCTGATGCCTGTCCACCACTTCGTCTCCGAGCCGCACCTGCTTCGCCGCGATCTCACGAACTACTGGGGCTACAACACCCTGGGCTACTTCGCCCCGCACGCCGCCTTCTCCGCGAGCGGTACGCAGGGGCAGCAGGTCCGGGAGTTCAAGTCGATGGTGCGCGCGCTGCATGCCGCCGGCATCGAGGTGCTCCTCGACGTCGTCTACAACCACACGGCCGAGGGCGACGAGACCGGACCGACGCTGTCGTTCCGCGGGATCGACAACGCCCACTACTACCGCCTCGAGGAGGACCAGCCCGCGCGCTACCGGGACTACACCGGCTGCGGGAACACCCTCGACGCCCGCAACCCGCACGTCCTGCAGCTGCTCATGGACTCCTTGCGGTACTGGGTCACCGAGATGCACGTGGACGGCTTCCGCTTCGACCTGGCCTCGGCGCTCGCCCGCTCGATGCACGACGTCGACAAGCTGTCGGCGTTCTTCGACGTGATCCAGCAGGACCCCGTGGTCTCACGCGTGAAGCTCATCGCGGAGCCCTGGGACGTGGGCGAGGGGGGCTACCAGGTCGGCGAGTTTCCGCCGCTGTGGACCGAGTGGAACGGCATGTACCGCGACACCGTCCGCGACGTCTGGAGGGGGTCCGGGTCCGGGGTGCGTGAGCTCGCCTACCGGTTGTCGGGTTCCTCCGACCTCTACCAGGACGACGGCCGCCGGCCTTATGCGTCCATCAACTTCGTGACCGCCCACGACGGCTTCACCCTGCGCGACCTCACCACGTACGAGACCAAGCTCAACGCCGCCAACGGCGAGGACGGCCGCGACGGGGAGTCCCACAACCGCTCGTGGAACTGCGGCGTCGAAGGGGAGACCGCCGATCCGGCGGTGAACGCCCTGCGGCTCCGACAGGCGAAGAACCTGCTGTCGACGCTGCTGCTGTCCACCGGCGTCCCGATGCTCACGATGGGCGACGAGATCGGTCGCACCCAGGGTGGGAACAACAACGCCTACTGCCAGGACAACGTGGTGTCCTGGCTCGACTGGGAGGTGACGCCGGCAGGCCAGGAGCTGTACGACCTGGTCGCTCGCCTGCTGGCGCTGCGGCGCGAGCACCCGGTGTTCCGGCAGAAGGCTTTCTTCTCGGGGCGCGACGTCGGCTCCGACGGTGTCAAGGACGTCGCGTGGTTCGGTGTCGCCGGGGTCGAGCTCGACGACACGCAGTGGTTCGACGCCGCGCAGCGCACTCTCGGCATGTACCTGGACGGCCGTGGCATCAAGACCCGGGGACCCCGCGGGGAGGACGTCGTGGACGACAGCTTCCTGGTCCTGCTCCACGCCGGCGCTGACGACGTCGAGCTGACGCTGCCGTCCCGGCCCTGGGCTTCCGGCTACCACATCGAGCTCGACACCGCCGGGCTCCTGCACGGCTCCCGCCCGCCCGGCGCGGTGCTGACGATGACCAGCCGGTCCGTCGTGCTGCTGAAGGCGCACCGCTGACGGGCACGGAATCCGGCCGGGGCGGGCTCACCAACCGATGGCGTACCGGGTGGTCCGGGGGGTCGCGTGGCCCTCGAGCCGGTGCAGGTCGGGCAGTCGGCGGCGTCGGACCATGTGCACCAGCACCAGCACCGAGATGACAGCCGCGTAGATGCACCAGAGCGACGTAAAGGCCTCCTGGTAGAGGACGGCCGCCACCGTGATGCCCACCAGGTTGAGGATTCCGAACAGCACGATGGACGGGTAGCCGGACAGCAGTGGTGGGCCGATCACGGCGACGATGTAGACCACGGCCCAGGTGTCTCCGTGGTTCAACCCCACGTCGTAGGCAAGGGCGAACGCATGCTGGGTCACGGTGAACGGATGAGCCACGACAGCGTGCCCGAGATAGGACGCCACCACCACTCCGATCGCGACGAACGGCGCCACCCGCAACCGAGCTCCCCGAGGTTCGAGCAGCAGCACGCCGAGGGGCAGCAGGATCGGGAGCAGTGGGAAGGCGATCAGCAGGTAGGCCATCGCTGCCGCGTGCTGCACGTGCGCGGAGACGTCCCCCGCCAGCCCTGCCCAGACAAGTGACTCGAGGAGCTGGTGCACGGCAAACACCAAAGGCAAGGACGCGAACGGCAGCTCCCTGACCTGCCGGACCTCACGCAAGGTGAGGACGGCCACGGGCAGCAGGGCGACGCCGGCAACGACATCGGCCTGGAAGGAGAAGCACACGCCTAAGCCATCAGGCCTGCGCCAGCAGCCCGAGCTCGGCGTCACCGGGCAGCAGCGCCGAGTGCGGCAGCACCCGGACGGTGTATCCGTAGGAGCCCGCACGGTCCAGCGGCACGTGGCCCTCGTAGCGCGGCTGGCCGTCGTCCCCGGGCGTGGTCGGCGCCAGCGGGATGTAGACCGGCCGGTGCAGCACGTCGAGCTCGTCCACCCGGCCGTACACCGCCTGGACGACGACGTCGGAGGCGTCGAGTCCGCCGAGGTCGATCGTGGCTCGCACCATGAGCGACGTACCGACTGCGGTGGCATCCCCCACGCTGTCGCCCTCGACGTGCAGCACCCGCACCCGCGGCCAGCTGCCGACCACCCGGCTGCGCCAGCCGGCCAGCTCGCGGGCCGGCGCAAACCCCTGCCCTGCAAGGGATCGGGAAGCCGCGGCGGCTGGGGTGTAGAGATGATGGACGTAGTCGCGCACCATCCGTGACGCGAGCACCTTCGGGCCGAGGCTCTGCAGGGTGTGGCGCACCATGTCGACCCAGCGCTGCGGCACGTCGTCGCCGTCGACGTCGTAGAAGCGCGTCCGCACCTGCTTCTCGACCAGCTCGTAGAAGGCCGTCGCTTCGAGGTCGTCGCGCCGGGCCGGGTCGGTGACGCCGTCCGCG
>JBKJVH010000136.1:0-7695 GCA_046590985.1 Mycobacteriales bacterium | reverse complement strand
TGCTGCCGGTACGGCGGTGAACCCGTGGACGGCGTCGCTGACCCCGCTCAGCACCCCGAGCTGGGAGGAGGACGGCGGCGAGGAGTACGTCACGATCCAGGTCGTGAGCGGGACCGGGTCGGCCAGGGCCGGGGTGCCGCCGAGAAGCACACCGAGGGCGGCGACCAGCGGGACCAGGGACCAACGACGCAGAGTCATCACACGACTACGTTCGGGCCGAACGGAGGCAGGGACCATGGCTCTTTCTGACTATTCACTCGCGGTGATCATGACGCCCGCGTGGGAGGCCCCGAAAAAAGAGTTCAGCTAACCCTGCGTAGTCACTCCGCCACCCATGGAACAAGCCTGAGCGTGCCGGCGGCGGCGTCAGCGGCCGCGAGCGCCTGGTCGAGGTCGTCGCGGACGTGCAGGTAGCGGCCGCTCACGCCGTCGTACCGCCCTGTGGAAAGGGCCAGGACAAGTCGGGCGCACTGCTCGGGTGGCCTGCCCTCACGCACCGCCTGTCCGCGCCAGTCGGGGTAGTGCGCGAGGAACGGCTCCGGGAACTCGGTCATGTCGGTGGCCACCAACCCGGGGCTGACCGCGAAGACCGAGACGCCGGTGCCCTCGAGCTCGCCGGCCACCGAGTCGACGATGCGCATGACGCCCGCCTTGGACGCGCAGTAGGCCGACGCCCACGGCATCGGCTCGGTCGCGATCCCGCTTCCCAGCACGACGACCCGTCCCGAACGCCGGGCCACCATGTCCCCGAGGACGGCGTGCATGACCAGGGCCGGGCCACGCAGGTTCACCTCGACGTCGCGCCACCACTCGTCTGGATCGCTCGCCCAGATCGGTCCCGAGGCGGTGAACCGGCCCGCGTTGGCCACGACCAGGTCGAGCTCCCCGAGTCCGCGGGCAGCCTCGACCGCAGCCACCACGTCCGCACGCACGCTGGCGTCCCCTGGCACGGATAGCGCGGCGTCGCCGGCAGCGACCGCCTCCTCCAGCGGGCCGGGCGAGCGCCCGGTGATGACGACGGTCCAACCGGCTGCGGTCAGGGCCCGTGCGATGACCCGGCCGATGCCCCGGCCTCCTCCGGTGACGAGCGCGACGCTCATGAGCCGCGGAGCACCGCGCCGTGCGCCTGTCCGGCGGCGGCGACGGCGGCGTCCCGGGCCGCGAGCACCTCGACGTCGGTGAGGGTGCGGTCCGGTGCCCGAAAGCGGAGCGCGAAGGCGAGCGAGCGCTTGCCGGCGGCCACCTGCGGGCCGGTGTAGACGTCGAACAGCCGGAGCTGCTCGAGCAGTTCGCCCGCACCGGCGCGGAGCGTCTGCTCCAGGTCGCCGGCCAGCAGGCCGTCGTCGACCACGAGCGCGACGTCGACCGACGACGGCGGGTACGCCGAGACGACCGGGGCCGCCACCGGGCCACGCGCCACCGCGGCCGCGACCAGCACGTCGAGGTCGAGCTCGCCGGCGACCGTCCGGGCAGGCAGGCCGAGGGCGGCCACGACCCGTGGGTGCAGCTCCCCTGCCGCACCGACGACCACGCCGTCCAGCAGCAGCTCGGCGCACCTCCCCGGGTGGTAGGGCGCCTGCTGCCCACGGGCCACGCTCAGCTGCAGCCCCAGCGCGGCACCCAGAGCGGTGAGCGCCTCAACGGCATCGCCGACCTCGACCGGCCGGCCGAGCCGGCGACCGGCGAGCACCACCCCGGCCAGCCGTGGCTGCACGGGCAGCGCGGCGTCGAGGGCGGCCAGCTCGGCGTCCGACGGGCGCTGGCTCGTCTTGGGCACCTCAGGGATCGGCGTACCGACGCCGCGGAACACCGAGCCGGTCTCGTACAGGCCGACGTCGTGCAGCCCGCGGCCGGTGTTGCGGAGCAGAGCGGTCAGCAGCCCCGGTAGCAGCGACGGGCGAAGCAGCGCCTCCTCCTCCGACAGCGGGTTGAGCACCCGCGGTGCATCGAGGCCGGTCTGGCCGAGCGCGTCGACGAGCGGCTGCGCGACGAACGGCGGCAGCACCACCTCGACCAGCCCGGCTGCGGCCAGGGCACGGGACGCGGTGCGACGCCGCCGCTGGGCCTCCGTCAGCCCGCGGCCAGCAGGCGCGGACGGCAGCGCGACCGGCACGGTGTCGTAGCCCTCCAGCCGGATGACCTCCTCGACGAGCTCCGCGGCACCGGTCAGGTCAGGGCGCCAGCCGGGTGGGGTGACCAGCAGGACCGTGTCGCCCTCGACCTGGCAGCCGACATCGCGCAGCCGCTGGGCAACGACCGACGGCGGATAGCTCCGGCCGGCCACCAGACCCGGCTTGCCGACCGGGAACCGCAGCAGCGGTCGGGGCGCGCGGTGGTCGACGTCGGTGCCGGGGCCGGCCGGGGCACCCCCGAACTCCACCAGCAGCCGGACGGCCGCCTCGGCGGCGGCGGGCGCCAGGTCGGGATCGACCCCGCGCTCGAACCGCTTGCTGGCCTCGCTCGGCAGCCGGTGCCGGCGCGCGGTACGGGTGACCGAGGCCGCCTCGAAGTGCGCCGCCTCGAGCAGGATGGTGCTGGTCCCCGCCGAGATCTCGGTGGCGGCGCCGCCCATCACCCCGGCCAGCGCGATCGGGCCGCTGTCGTCGGTGATGAGCAGGTCGCCGGGGTGCAGCCCCCGGTCCTGGCCGTCGAGGGTGGTGAGCCGCTCCCCCGTACGCGCCCTTCGGACCACGACCGGGCCCTGGAGCGTGGCCAGGTCGAAGGCGTGCAGGGGCTGGCCCAGCTCGAGCATCACATGGTTGGTGACGTCGACCGCCAGCGAGATCGGCCGCATCCCGGCCAGCACGAGCCGGCGCCGCAGCCAGGACGGCGAGGCCGCTGTGGGGTCGAAGCCGGTGATCGTCCGGGCCAGGTAGCGATCGCAGCCGGGGTCGTCCAGCCGCACCTCGTAGCCACTCATCGAGAGCGGCACCTCGGCCACGCCTGGGTCCGCGAAGGGCAACCCGAACGCGGTTGCTGCCTCCCGGGCGACCCCGCGGACCGACAGCGTGTAGCCCCGGTCCGGCGTCACGGCGATGTCCAGCACCTCGTCGCGCAGCTGCAGCAGCGCCACCACGTCGGCTCCGAGCGGACTGTCGGCGGGCAGCACCAGGATGCCCGGCGAGGCTTCGGCGAGACCCAGCTCGGCCTCGCTGCAGATCATCCCGTCGGAGGTTCGGCCGTAGGTCTGCCGAGTAGCGATCGCAAAGCCACCCGGCAGGGAGGCGCCGGGCAGCGCGAAGGGCACGAGGTCGCCGGGCTCGAGGTTGGTGGCGCCGCAGACAACCTCGTGGACGCGGCTACCCACATCGACGTGGCAGAAGCGGATCGGCTTCTTGAAGCCGTCCAGCACCTCGACGTCGAGCACGCGACCGACGACGACGCCGGTGATGTCGTCGCCGAACCGGAGCACCTGCTCGACCTCCAGGCCCGCCCGGATCAGGGCGGTGGCGATCTCCGCGGCAGGGGCGGTGAGCTCCGGCACGAACGTACGCAACCAGGACAGCGGTACGCGCATGTCAGGCCTCCGTGCCGAACGCCTGGGTGAACCGCTGGTCACCCTCGTACAGGTCGCGGATGTCGGTGATGCCGTGCCGGAACATCAGGGTGCGGTCCAAGCCCATCCCGAACGCGAAGCCGCTGTAGCGCTCCGGGTCGACGCCGCACGCGACGAGCACCGCCGGGTTGACCATGCCGCACCCGCCGACCTCGATCCAGCCCTCGCTGGAGCAGACCCGGCCCTCCTCCCCGGAGCCCAGGCAGGCGAAGCACTGGATGTCGAGCTCCGCGGACGGCTCGGTGAACGGGAAGTACGACGGGCGCAGCCGACTCGCCAGGTGGCTGCCGAACATCGCCTCCGCGTACGCCTCCAGGGTGCCACGCAGGTGCGCCATCGTGATGCCCTCGTCGACGCAGAGCCCCTCGACCTGGCCGAACACCGGCGAGTGCGTGGCGTCGAGCGCGTCGTTCCGGAACACCCGGCCGGGGGCCACGACATAGCAGGGCAGGCCGCGGGCCAGCAGCGAACGGATCTGCACCGGGCTGGTCTGGGTGCGGAGCACGACCTGGGACCCCTCGGGCGCGAGCCACAGAGTGTCCTGCATCTCCCGTGCCGGGTGGTCGGCGGGCATGTTGAGGGCGTCGAAGTTGAACCACTCGTGCTCGACCTCGGGCCCTTCGGCGACCTCCCAGCCCATCGCCACGAACACGTCGGCGATCCGCTCCTGGATGGTCGTCAGGGGGTGCCGGGCGCCCTGCGGGACCAGCCCGGGGAGCAGCGACACGTCAACCCGCTCCTCGACCAGCACCCGCGCGTCGCGCTCGTCCTCCAGGGCTGCCTTGCGCGCCTCGAAGGCGGCGTCGAGGGCCTTGCGGACCTCGTTGACGCGCTTGCCGGCGTCACCCTTGGCGGCCGGGGGCAGCACCCCGATCTCGCGGTTGGCCAGCGACACGTGCGCGTTGCCGCCGAGGTGGGCGGTCTTGGCGAGCGCGAGCTCCTCCAGGGAGCCGGCCGCCGCGAAGGCGACCAGCCCGACATCGCGGGCCGCCTCGAGGGCGGGGGCTTGCAGCAGGCTGACCTGCTTGGGGTCGTAGTCGGGCGCGGACACGGTGCTGCTCCAGTTCAGGGGGTCGGCGGAGAGTCTTCCAGAAGGCGCCCGCCGGGCAGATCAGCTCTCGTAGGGAGCCGACCCGGCGGGCAGCACGAATCGGAACCGCGCCCCGCCGCTCGCGGCCCGGCCGACCTCGACGCTGCCGCCGTGAGCCTCGACCAGGCCCTTCACGATGTAGAGCCCCAGCCCGGTGCCACGGCCCCGGTTGCCGCGCCAGAAGCGCGTGAACACCCGAGCAGCGGTCTCCGGGGGGATGCCCTCGCCCTCGTCCTCGACGATGACCTCCGCACCGGTCTCGAACGGTGCGACGGTGATGGTGACCGTGCCGGCGCCGTGGCGCAGCGCGTTCTCCACGAGGTTGGCCACGACCTGGTCGAGCTTGTCCGGGTCGGCCCAGATCTCCGGGAGCTCACCGCCGAGGTTGACCACGAACCGGCTCTCGGCCTCGCCGGTGGCCACCCGGCCGGCCACCGCCTTGCGCACGCACCCAGGGAGGTCGACGACCTGGCGGCGCATCTCGAGGCGGCCGGCATCGATGCGGCTGACGTCGAGCAGCTCGGTCAGCAGCCGCGTGACCCGATCGGCGTCGCTGTTGACGGTCTGCAGCATGAGCTGCTTCTGCTCGTCGTTGAACCGGTCCCACTTCGCGAGCAGGGTGGCTGTGAACCCCTTCACGCTGGTCAGCGGGCTGCGCAGCTCGTGCGCAACGGTCGACACCAGGTCCGCACGGCTGCGGTCGGTGCGCTCGCGCGCCCGGTTGTCGCGGATCGACAGCACCACGCGCTCGAGCACCCGCTGCGGGTCCCGGATGTAGGAGGCGGTGACGAGCAGCTCGCGGCCCCGGAGCGGCCCCCTGGCGAAGTGCAGCGCGACCTCGGGCTGGCGGGTTCGGGTGCTCAGCCCGTCGAGCGGCCGGGTGCAGGCCCACCAGTCCCGCCGCTGGATGTCCACCAGCGGCAGCACCTCCGGCAGGCTCCGGCCGACGACCGCGTCCGCGGTGGTGGCCAAGATCCGCTCCGCGGCAGGGTTGAGAAGCACCACGGTGCCACCGGCGTCCACCACGACGACACCGTCAGGCAGGTCGTCGTACGCGCTCTTGTCCGGATCCACGACACCTCCCCTTCGGTTCAGGCTTTCGTCACTCTAGGACTCATGCTGGCCGGGCGCGTTGAGCCCGCGCGGACGCGTAGAGGCAGATTCCCGCAGCCGTTGCGAGGTTCAGCGACTCGGCGCGCCCCATGATCGGGATCCGTACGCGCCGGGCGGCAGCAGCGAGAGCCGCCGCCGGCAGCCCGTGGGCCTCGCTACCGAACAGCCACGCGGTCGGTCGGGCCAGCTCGCCGGCCGCTTCGAGCTCGAACAGGTCCGCCTCGCCGGCTCCGCTGGTGGCCAGCACCTGAACGCCGTCGAGCTGCGCGAGCACGTCCTCGAGGGAGACGCCGGTGATGACCGGCAGGTGCCACAGGCTGCCGGCCGTCGCACGTACGCACTTGCCGTTGTAGGCGTCGACGCTGGCCCCGGCGAGCACGACGGCGTCCGCGCCGGCCGCGTCGGCGGTGCGGATGACGGTGCCGGCGTTGCCGGGGTCGTTGACCTCGTGGAGCACCACGACCAGGTGTGGGTCGGCGGGCAACGCCGCGTCGAGCACCGGGGCGACGCCGACCAGCCCCTGCGGGTTGACGGTCTCGGCGAGGGCCTCCAGGACAGCCTGGGACACCTCCACGACCGGGACGCCCGCAGCGGACGCCTGGACCGCAAGCGGGTGCTGCAGGTCGGTCGCGTAGAGCTCCAGGAGCGTACCGAGGGCCTCGCGGACCGCCTGCGGCCCTTCGACGACGAACCGCCGCTCAGCCACCCGGGCTGAGCGGCGGTGCAGTCGTCGGACAGCCTGAACCCGCTCGTTGCGAGCCGAGGTGAGGACGGTCGCCCTCCCGTCAGGCAGGAGCGTTGACGTCCGCCGGGAGGGCTGCCTTGGCGACGGCGACGAGGGCCGCGAAGGCCGGCGCGTCGTTGACGGCCAGGTCGGCAAGGTTCTTGCGGTCGACCTCGACCCCGGCGAGCTTCAGGCCCTGGATGAGCCGGTTGTAGGTCATGTCGTTCTGGCGGGCCGCGGCGTTGATGCGGGTGATCCAGAGCTGACGGAAGTCGCCCTTGCGCTTCTTGCGGTCGCGGTACTCGTAGGTGGCGCTGTGGAGCAGCTGCTCCTTGGCCTTGCGGTACAGCCGACTGCGCTGCCCGCGGTAGCCGCTGGCCTTCTCGAGGATCTCGCGGCGCTTCTTCTGGGCGTTGACAGCCCTCTTGACGCGTGCCATGTCAGTACTTCCTTCGTGTCTCTAGGAGTCGGGGATGGTCTTAGAGACCGAGGAGCTTCTTCATCTTGCCGGTGTCGGACTTGGCGACCTCGACGGTGCCGGTGAGGCGGCGGGTCAGCTTGCTGGACTTGCGCTCGAGCAGGTGGCGCTTGCCGGCCTGCTCGCGCATCAGCTTGCCGCTGCCGGTCACCTTGATGCGCTTCTTGGCGCCGCTGTGCGTCTTCTGCTTGGGCATGGCTGCCGTCGTCCTTCGGGTCTAGTTCTCGGTCTCCGCCGAGGGGGTGCCCTCGACGGTCTCGCTGGTCTCGCTGGTGGTCTCTGCCGGTTCGGCGGTCGCTGTCGGCTCGTCGGTCTCTGCGGGGGTTGCGGCCTGGCCGGCCTTGCCGCCCTCGGCCGCCTTCTGGTCGGCCGCGATCTTCTTCAGGTCAGCGGCGTTCTTGTGGGGTGCGAGCACCATGATCATGTTGCGGCCGTCCTGCTTGGGGCTGGACTCCACGAAACCCAACTCGCTGACGTCCTCCCCCAGTCGCTGCAGAAGCCGGAAGCCGAGCTCGGGCCGGCTCTGCTCACGACCGCGGAACATGATCGTGATCTTCACCTTGTCGCCCGCCTTCAGGAAGCGGACGACATGGCCCTTCTTGGTCTCGTAGTCGTGCGGGTCGATCTTGGGACGGAGCTTCATCTCCTTGATGACGGTGAGGACCTGGTTCTTGCGGCTCTCACGCGCCTTCTGCGCCGTCTCGTACTTGAACTTGCCGTAGTCCATGAGCTTG
>JBKJVH010000214.1:0-6561 GCA_046590985.1 Mycobacteriales bacterium | reverse complement strand
GTGGAGCAGGCCCACGTCGTCGGGCACGACTGGGGCGCCGCCGTTGCGTGGCAGCTCGGCGCCCGCCATCCGGCGCGGCTGCTCTCCCTCACGGCCCTGTCCGTACCGCATCCGCGCGCATTCATCCAGGCGTTACGGAGCGATCCGGACCAGCGGGAGAAGTCGCTCTACATGCGGGACTTCGCCCAGCCCGGGTACGCCGAGACGCTCCGACCTGACCTGGCCACCCTGTTCGGGCCGGTCGACGCCGTCGACGTCGACGACATCGTGGCCCGGGCGCAGGAGCCTGGCGCGCTCGAGGCCTGGCTGCGCTGGTATGCCGCCCAGCGCCTCGAGGACATCGTCGACACCCCGGTCGTGACGATCCCGACGATGCACGTGTGGTCCGACGGCGACGTCGCCCTCGGCCGTGCCGGCGCGCTCGGGACCGCGGCGTTCGTGAGCGGTCCGTACCGGTTCGAGGCGCTGGAGGGCGTCTCGCACTGGATCCCCGAGGAGGCCGCTGACCGGCTCGGGCCACTGCTGGTCGATCACCTGAAGGCCAGCGCCCAGTGATCCACGGAACCAGCACGGGCGCTTCGGGTGCCTCGTACACCCATGCGCGTTCCGTGGATCACCCGTTGTGGCTCACCTGAAGGCAAGCGCCCCGCCGGTGTAGGCGAGCTCGTCGGTGACCTCGCGGACATGACTGAACGGCGGCTCGCCCGTCCCCTCCGTCTCAGCCAGCACCAGCCCGCTCGCGTGCACGTCCACGACCCAGCCGTCACCGAGGAAGTATCGGGTCTTGATCAGCACCGCCGCCGGCAGCGCGACCAGCAACGCGAACTCCGCCGCGTCGAGGTAGAGGGTCGTGTGCGCGTTCACGCTCGGCGCGTCCTCGGACAGCCGGACCTTCTGGCCCAGCTTGCGGACCGGCTCCTGGCCGTCCTCCTCGACGAGACGGACGCGGAGCCGGGTGCCGTGCACGTACCGGTCGGTGATGCGCAGGACCCGGCGCACCGGCAGGTCGGGCAGCGCGGTCAGCAGGAAGCGCCGTTCGCTCTCCAGACGCGCGTACTTCACCCGGGCACGGTAAGGCAGGAGGTGACCGTCCCCTGTCGAAACAGGTGTGCAACGACCTACGGACCGAGGACTCGACATGCGCTTTCGCTCGATGCTCGCCGCCTCCGCTCTGCTGCTCGCGGGGGCCGGCGCCGTGCCGACCGCGCAGGCGTCCTCGACCTGCCGCGCGGTGGTTCCCACTGGCAACGCGTCCCAACGGGCGCAGGCCGCAAAGCTCCGCGCGAAGTACTTCGGCAGCGACAACGTCGATGCCAAGTCCGGCGCCGTGGACTGCGGCCGGGTCTACGCGACCTGGATCAACAACTCCTCGCTCGCGGCGTCCCTCAACGGTCACGTCGTGCTGTTCGACGCGTTCTTCCCGACCCACCACCCCGGCTACATCCCGACCGACGCCTGGGAGATGGCCGATCTCGTCCCGGAGTACCTGTTCATCGGGCACGGGCACTACGACCACGCACAGGAAGTTCCCCGAGTCCTCAACCGCTCGCGCCGCACCGTCCTGGTCGGCACCGCCGAGCACTGCGACCAGATCCGGGCCGCCCTCAAGGCGAAGTTCGTGCCGAAGTGCGTCGCCACGGTCAAGCGGGGCAGCAAACTCGGTGCCCGCGGCCGACTCGACACCCTCATCCCCGGCGTGCAGATCAGCGTGGTCAGCGTGCCGCACTCGGCCGCGGACACGCCCGACCCGGCGAACCCGAAGGGCCCGTACTACCCGGTCGCGTTCGTGCCCGCTGTTCGCTCTCGCGTCGCGCACCCGCCTGCCCCGATCGGCACCGCCGACCGACCGCTCAACGACGGCGTCAGCCCCGGCGACGGCGTCGAGGGCGGCGACAACCTCTACCAGTTCCGCCTGGGCGCCTTCTCCTTCGTCTACCACGACACCAGCGGCCCGGTGAAGGTGGGCGATGCCACCTGGACCTCGCTTCGGGCCCTCCCACCGACCGACGTCGAGTACGCCGCAGTGGTCGCGTTCGACACCGCCACCGTGGGTTTTCGCGACTCCCGCATCATCACCGAGGTGCTGCGCACCCGTCGCTTCAGCCCGCTGCACCATGACGACTGGAACGAGGCCCTGGGCAGCGAGGCCTGGTCGTACGAGGACCCGGTGCGCAACGAGTTCCAGAAGATCCCAGCGGAGCGCCGGCCCCAGATCAGCTGGCTGTTCGACCCGACGGACTACCTGGCCGGCGGGGTCCGCAGCTGGGACCCGAAAGCGGCGACCTGGAGCCACGACTTCGCCGAGCCGCCCCGGGCTGCGTTCGCGCTCGCTGAGGACGACCGCTTTCGGGCTCGGTACGCCGTCACGGCCGTCGCCCTCACCGGGCCGGTCTGGTCCTGCGCCACGCTGGCCGCGGGACAACAGGACGCCTACACCCGGGCCGGCACGCTTGCCGGTCTGCAGGCTCTCGCCACGAGCCAGCACCTGCACCAGCCCTGAGCCGGGGCACCGTACGGTCTGGGACGTGCCTGAGCTCCGGATCGCCCTGCCCACCGACCTCGACGGCGCTGTCGAGGCCTGGCGGCTCGCCCAGGCCGGCCGCGGGCTGCGGCCCTCCAGCGCCCGCCTCGAGCGGGTACGGGAGAAGGTCGCCGAGGGGCTGCTCGTCGTGGTCGCCGAGGGCGACGACGTCCTCGGGATGGCGCTCGGCGAACCGGGCCGCGCGAAGGACGGTGCCGGCGACCTGGAGCCCGGGTTGCTGCACCTCGCGATGGTCTTCGTCGTCCCCGCCCACCAGCGCCAAGGCCTCGGCGCGGCGTTGGTCGAGGGGCTCGCCGACGCTGCGTGGGTGGAGACCTACCGGAACGTCTCGGTGTGGACACGGACGCCGGAGTTCTACGAAGCCTGCGGGCTCGACCGATCAGGACGAGAGAACGGTGATGCCGTCCAGCTCGTCGCGGAGCTCGAGGCGCCCGTCCGCGAGATCGTGGTGCGCTCCGACGGGATCCGGCTCGGGCAGCTGCTGAAGCTCGCCGAGCTGGTCGAGACCGGTTCGGAGGGCAAGGAGCTGCTCGCCGCCGGCGGCGTCGAGGTCAACGGCGAGCAGGAGCTCCGCCGCGGCCGCCAGATGGTCAGCGGAGACCTGGTGACCGCCAAGGACCAGGCGATCCGGGTCGTGCTGCCCCTGTGAGGGCACGGCGCGGCACCCGTGGTGCCACGCCGCGCTCAGAGCAGCGTGAGGGCCTCCGACTCGACCGGCCCCGTGAGCAAGGCCGCGAGGTCGTCCTCGGTCGCCAGCTCGGCGTGCAGGACTTCCCGGCCGGTCCTCACGTAGAGAAACGACGCCATCACCTCTTCGGGTGAAACACCCCTGAGCCGAGCCCACGCCAGCCGGTAGACGGCGAGCTGCACCGGGTCTGCCGCCTCGCGTCCGGTCTTCCAGTCGACCACCTGCCAGCGGCCGCCACCGAGGTCGTAGACGGCGTCGATCCGGCCACGGATGACCCGGCCCGCCAGCGGCAGCACGAAGGGCGCCTCCACCGCGTAGGGCTTCCGCGCCGCCCACTTCGAGGCGAGGAACGCCTCCTGCAAGGCGGCGAGCTCCTCGTCCGTACCGAGATCGTCATCCTCCGCACCGGGCAGGTCGTCAGGATCCAGCAGGGGTCGCTCCTCGAAGAGGGTCTCGGCCCAGGCGTGGAAGCGGGTCCCCCTCCGGGCCGCGGGCGCGGGCGGGCGGGGCAGCGGGCGGGCCAGCTCGCGGGCGAAGGCGTCGGCGTCCTCGCCGAGCCGCATGAGCTGTGAGGCCGTGAGCGACGCGGGCAGCCGCACCTCGCGCACGGCCTTCCGGGCGACCCGCTCCTCCTCCAGCAGCAGGGTCGCCTCCCGGTCCAGCCGGTCCAGTTCCTCGCGCTCCCACGGCAGCAGCCCGACGTCTTCCGGCAGCGGCTCCGAGGCGGCCAGCGCGGCAAGGTCCGCCCGCACCTGGGCGGCCGCCGCCAGCCGGCGCTGTCGTGGCTCCTCGGCGTAGGGCAGCGGCCAGACGAAGCTGGGTCGCTCGGCGAGCAGCGGGTTGAGGTCGTCGGTCGGCTGCTCGGTCCAGAGCGCCACCTCGCCGTGGCCGGCCTCGGCGTGCTCCTTGAGCTCGTGCAGGAACGGCGACGGTCCGCGGACCTTCTTCTGCGTCGGGCCCCACCAGTGCGCGCTGCCGATCAGCAGCCTGCGGGGCCGGGTGAACGCGACGTAGCCGAGCCGCCGCTCCTCCCGCTCGAGGTGCTCACGACCCTGCCTCTCGTACGCCGCGACGGCGGCCTTGTCGAGCAGCAGGTCGAGCACCGGCTGATCGGCCACGTCGCCCCGCAACGGACCGGGCAGCACCGCGGCGGTCGTCGTCCAACGGCCCTTGAGCACGTCCGCGGGGAACACCCCCTTGGTGAGGTCGGGGCAGACCACCACGTCCCACTCCAGGCCCTTGGCCTTGTGGGCGGTGAGCAGCTGCACGGCGTCGCTGCCCGAGGGCGCCACACCATCCAGGCCGCGCTCGTGCTCCTGGGCGGCCCGGAGGAACGCCAGGAACGAGGTCAGCGAGCTCTCGCCGTCGAGGTCGTTGAACTCCGCCACCACATCGAGGAACGACGACAGCGCCTCGCGGCGACGGGCGTCGACCGCTTCCGGGCTGGCTGACAGCTCGACGTCGAGACCCGACAGCTCGATGACCCGGTGCACCAGGTCGAGCAGGGGTTCGTCGCGGTGGCTGCG
Organism: Mycobacteriales bacterium; assembly: GCA_046590985.1. Classification (GTDB taxonomy): domain Bacteria; phylum Actinomycetota; class Actinomycetes; order Mycobacteriales; family SCTD01; genus RYN-111. The sequence goes on along the minus strand of JBKJVH010000214.1, from coordinate 1,805 downwards.
CAGGGTGCGCAGCTCCGCGCCGAAGGCGGTGATCCGCCGGAGCCCCTCCAGCGACCAGCCGCGGTGGCCGGGCCGGTCGAGCACGTCGGCCAGCGCGACGACGTCGCAGGGATCGATGCCGGCGACCGCCTCCTCGAGCGCGGTGTCGTCGACCTCCAGGTCGGTCTCGTCGACCTCGGGCGGCGGCTCCTCGTCGAGGTGCGGGTCGCGGACGCCGCTGACGAGCAGCTCCTTGCCCCGCCGGCCGAGCTGGGCGAGATCGCGGACCCCGAGCCGCCAGCGCGGGCCGGTGAGGAGCCGCAGCAACGCCGCGTTGGCGGTCGGCTCCTCGATGACCTCCAAGGTGGCGAGCACGTCGGCGACTTCGGGGAGCGCCAACAGGCCGCCGAGGCCGACGACCTCGACCGGGATGCCGCGGGCGACCAGGGCGCCGTGCAGGTCACCGAAGTCGCGGCGGGCTCGGACGAGCACCGCGATCTCCTTCCAGTCGGTGCCGTTGCGGTGGGCCGCCTCGACCTGGTCGGCGACCCAGGCGACCTCCTGCGGCCAGGTCTCGTGCAGGGCCGCGATCACCCGACCCAGGTCGGCCTTCGCGGGCGGTGCCGTGAGCTCGACGACGTGGTGCTTCGCGCGCAGCGCAGCTGCCACCTTGTTGGCCAGCGACAGCAAGCGCCCCCCCGACCGCTGGTTGACCGACAGGCTGTACGTCGACGCGGGATCCCCTGACGCCTGGGCGAAGTGGGTGGGGAAGCCGTCGAGGTTGGCGACGGACGCTCCGCGCCATCCGTAGATCGCCTGGCACGGGTCGCCGACCGCGGTGACGGCGTGACCGCCCCCGAACAGGCCGGCAAGCATGCGGCGCTGTGCAACGGAGGTGTCCTGGTACTCATCGAGCAGCACCACCTGCGCGGCCGAGCGCTCGAGCGCCCCGACCTCCGGGACGGTCTCGGCGAGCCTGGCCGCGAGCGACACCTGGTCACCGAAGTCGATCGCGTCGAGGTCGCGCTTCATGGCCCGGTAGGACATCACCAGCAGGGCGAGCTCGGTCCGCTGACCCGCGCTGCGCGCGTACTTCTCGAGGGTGTTGCAGTGCGTGGTGTGACCCTTGAGGTCGGCCATCTCACCGAGCGCGTCGGAAAGCTGGGCGAGCCACGCGGTGTCCCACGCGAGCAGCGCCTCGGGGCCGACCAGGTGCTCCGACAGCTCGGCGTCGAGCGCGACCAACTCCCCCACGAGCATGCTCAGCGGCCGGGTGAGCAGGGCGATCGGTCCGCGGTGCCGGCGCAGCACGCGCGCCGCGAGCTGGTAGCGGGTGGCGTCGGCGAGCAGCCGGGAGCGCGGCTCGATGCCAAGCCGCAGGCCGTGCTCCGTCACGAGCCGGCCGGCGTAGGCGTGGTAGGTCGAGACCACCGGCTCTCCGTCATCGGAGGCCTGGATCCCTGCCTGAGCAAGGGATCTACGGATCCGACTGGCCAGCTCGGCGGCCGCCTTGTTGGTGAAGGTCAGGCCCAGCACTTGCGCCGGCGCGACCTGGCCGGTCGCCACCAGCCAGACGACCCGGGCGGCCATCACGGTGGTCTTGCCCGACCCGGCCCCGGCCACGATGAGGCCGGGCTCGAGTGGGCCCGTGGCCGCGTTGAGCTGGTCGGAGGTGAAGGGCACCCCGAGCAGCGGACCCAGCTCGCCGGGGGTCATCACTGGACCACCTGCCGACCGTCGGGCTGCGCGGGGCAGCAGGTCCGGAACAGACAGCGGTCGCAGTGCTCCTGCGGCGTGGGCGGGAACGACTCGTGCAGCACCCGCCG
>JBKJVH010000204.1:0-11292 GCA_046590985.1 Mycobacteriales bacterium | reverse complement strand
GAGCCGCTGCGGCACGCCCTCCCTAGGAGGCATGCCTGAGCCCGGACGGGGAAAAACCCCGGGGTGCGCGTGCGACGAACCAACCCCAGCGCTCCGGGTCTGCACCGGGTGCGCCACGGTCGTGGCTTCCGCTATCTCGACGTGGCCGGGGAGCCGGTTCGCGACCCGGCGGTACTGGCCCGCATCGCTGCTTTGGTGCTCCCGCCCGCGTGGGAGGACGTCTGGATCTGCCGCACCACCACGGGGCACATCCAGGCGACCGGGGTCGACGCTGCTGGTCGCCGTCAGTACCGCTACCACGACCAGTGGCGGCTCACCCGGGACCTCGCCAAGTTTGAGAGGTCCCTGGACTTCGGGGCCGTCCTGCCGGACGTGCGCACCCAGGTCCAGGCCGACCTGAGCACGGCCGGCCTGAACCGCGAACGGGTCCTGTCCTGCGCGGTCAGGCTGCTCGACCTCGGGTTCTTCCGCATCGGTTCGGAGCAGTACGCCGCTACCAACGGGTCCTTCGGTCTCGCCACCATGCGCAAGCAGCACGTCAGCGTCTCGACGGCCGGGGTGGTGACGTTCGACTACGTTGCCAAGAGCGGCAAGCACCGCGTGCAGTCCGTCGCCGAGGGCGAGGTCTGCCAGGTGGTGCAGGAGCTGCGACGCCGTCGCGGCGGTGATGGCTCGCTCCTCGCGTACAAGGACGGAAGCCGGTGGAGAGCCGTTCGGAGCACCGACATCAACGCCCACCTGCACGAGCTGGCGGCGGGCGACTTCACCGCCAAGGACTTCCGCACCTGGTCGGGCACCGTGCTCGCCTGCCTCGGCTTGGCCATGTCCCACGACCGGGAGACGGTGGCCGCCCGAAAGCGGGCCGTGAGCCGGGTGATGGCGGAGGTGGCTCACTACCTCGGCAACACACCCGCCGTCTGCCGGGCCTCGTACGTGGACCCGCGCGCGATCGACCTGTTCGAGGCCGGCGTCACCTTGTCGACCGACCTCCGGAACCTCGGGAAGGATGCCGTGCCCGGGCAACCTGCGACCCAGGGCGCGGTCGAGGACGCCGTGCTTGGGCTGCTGCGCAACAACGCGAGCGCACGATGAGCCATGTCCAGCCTTGACCCAGCAGCTGTGTACCGCACCCTCCACGACCCGGACGGCGGCCCAGGCATCCGCCCCTGATCAGCGGCGCACGACTTTCTTCGCCTTGGACACCACCGCATCGACGGCCGCCGCGCCGGGACCGGCGATCAGGTTGCCCGGCGGGGTGTCGGGCGCCTTGGGGTGCGGCTGCGTCGGCGCCACCGTCTTCGCCTGCTCGAGCTTCGCCCCCAGGTCCTGCAGCACCTTGCGCCCCAAGGCGGTGCGGACGGCCGGGAACATCTCGCCCTCCTCCTCCTCGACGTGATGCCGCACGCTCTCGATGAGGACGGTCACCTTGGCGTCGAAGCGCTCGTGCTCCGCGTCCAGGTCCTTGAGCTCCTGGAGGGTCCACTTCACGATGTGGTGCTCCTCCAAGGCCTCCAGCACGTCTGCGTTGAGGCCGGCCAGCTCAGCCCGCACCGCCGGGTAGAAGTACTGCTCCTCGATGGCGGCGTGGGTGCTGAGCTCCGCGACGATCTGGTCCACGAGCTTGCGCTTGGTGACGAAGGCCGTCGGCCCCAGACCCTCGAACTGCTTGAAAAGCTTCTCGACGGCCTTGTGGTCGTTCTTCAACAGCACGATGGCGTCCGGCACGGTGGCTCCTCACGTCGGTGGTATCGCCACCTTTCCCGCATCCTTGCCAGCCATGCATGGAAGGTCGCACCCAGGTTCCCGACTCAGGGGCGGGTCGACGGCCTTGGCCCTGATCACCTACCCACTGATGCGGCGGGCTGCTTCATGATCGCTCCGGAGGTAGACGCCGGTGACGCTAGCGTCGAGATCCGTGGCCGCACGTCCCTCAGCCGCGGACCGGGTCCAGCAGCACCAACGGGATCTCTCGGTCTGTCTTGCGCTGGTAGCCCGCATAGTTCTTGTGGTCCTTGGTCACCTGCGGCCACATCCGGGCGCGTTCCTCGGCCGTGGCGACCCGCGCCGTCCAGGGCTGCTTTGCCCCGCCGTGCATGGCCACCTCGACCGCCGGGTTCGCCAGCACGTTGTGCAGCCAGGCGGGCGGCTTGTCGTCCCCGCCGCGAGAGGCCACCACGACGACGGTGGCGCCCTCCTGCAGCGGTGAGGTCAGCATCACGGTCCGCGGCAGGCCGCTCTTGCGGCCGGTGGTGGTGAGCTCCACGACCGGCATGCCCAGGAGGTTCCAGCCGGCCTTGCCTGCGCTCGCCTTCAGCATGATCCGGTGGACGGCGTTCATGGCCTTCATCTGCAGGTCGCTCGGCATGTGCACCACGGTAGTCGGGGAGCAAACGGTCCCGGCGTAGGAACGGCCAAGCCGGGTAGGACGCGCCCGGCAGCCGCTGCATGGTCAAATAGGCCGCACAACGGCATCCGCGACGACGAGGGGACCCAGTCCGGCATGAGCCCAACGACCCACGACCTCTCCACTCCTCAGCTGATCCAGCAGCTGACCGAGCAGACCAAGACCCTGGTGCGCCAGGAGGTCAAGCTGGCCCAACTCGAGCTCGGGGCGAAGGCCAAGCGCGCCGGAGCGGGGGCTGGCGCGCTCGGCGCGGCGCTGGTCCTCGTCTACTTCGCGGTCATGGTGCTGCTCGCGGCGGCCGTCCTCGGCCTGGCCACGGTCGTCGCCGGCTGGCTCGCCGCCCTGATCGTCGCCGGGGCCTTGATCCTGTTGGCACTTGGGCTCGCGCTGTTCGGCAAAGGCCAGTTCAGCAAGGCGCTCCCCCCTGCACCGGCAGCGGCGATCGCCAGCACGAAGGCCGATGTCGCGGCGCTCAAGTCGGCGGCCGGCCGATGAGCGACCAGCCCACCGACGTGGACAAGGCGAAGGCCGAGATCGCGGCGACCCGGGCCGCGCTGGCTGAGACGACCGCCGCGCTGGCCGTCAAGGCCGACGTGAAGACCCGCACCAAGGCCACCGTGAAGGCCAACCAGACCACGCTCGCTGCGGTGGCCGGTGGAGTGGCGCTGCTCGTCGTCGTACGCGCCTGGACGGTCAAGCGAAAGAAGCAGGGCACCAGGAAGCGCAAGCGATGACGACGCTGTTCTACAAGCCCTGGAGCATCCTGTTCGGGATCGCCGGCGGCCTGGTGGCGAGCCGGCTGTTCGCGAAGCTGTGGGCGCTGGTGAACGACGAGCCACCGCCCAAGCCGACTCAGCGGGACACGACGTGGAAGACCGTGATCCCCGCGGCGGCGTTGGAAGGCGCCGTCTACGCAGGTGTCAAGGCGGCCGCGCAGCGGGGAAGCGCGAAGAGCTTCGAGCACACCACCGGCATCTGGCCGGGCAAGGAGCCCAAGAAGCGCTAGCCCTGGGCGCGCAGCACCAGCTCGAGCTCGAAACGAACCTGCGGGTCCTCGAGCGTGTCCCCGAACAGCTCGCGCAGCTGGCCGAGCCGGTAGCCCACCGTCTGCGGGTGGACGTGCAGGTCGGCGGCCACCTTCTGCCGCTCCCCGCGGTGCCGAAGCCACGACAGCAGGGTCTCCTGGAGCCGTTCGCGGGTGCTGTCGCGGACCCCGGTGAGGGGCGCCAGCCTGGTCGTGGCGAGGAGCCCCAGCAGCTCGGGGTCTCGGTGCAGCAGCACGGTGGACAGGTGCTCGTCGACGAAGACCGGGTCACCGCGCAGGATGGCACTGTCGGCCAGTGCGGCGGCCGACCGGGCGGCGGCCAGCCCGGTCTGCAGGTCGACCAGCGCCACAGCGGGGCCGACCACCGCGCCGCGACCCTGCAGCCGCTGCGCCAGCCGGGCGCGCGCCGGCCCGCGAGGCGCGGCGGGGACGAGTGCCACCGCCGTACCGCCGGCCAGCCCCACCAGAGCGGTCCGTCCGAGCCGCACGGCCAGTCCGTCGGCGCGCTCGACCGGCACCACGACCGGCGCCAGGTGTGCGGGCACCGGCCAGCCGGCTTGAGTCGCCGCGGTGGCCAGGGCAGGCGCCTCGGCCGGGCCTGCAAGCACCCCGGACAGCAGCAGGCCCAGCAGCTCGGCGCGTCGGCGGTCGGTCTCGCCGGCTCGCATCGACTGCTCCTGGGCGTACCCCTCGACCGACGTCGCGGACAGCTCGTCGATGTAGGCGAACACCGACTCGGCCAGGGGCACCAACGCGTCGGCGTCGAAACCGGTGTCGCGAGCCAGTGTCGCGAACCGACGGAACGCAACGCGGGCCCCGACGCGGTAGGCGGCCAGCAGGGTCTGCAGCTCCCGGCCCTGACGCAGCTCACCGCGCCCCAGGGCGACGTAGACCCGACGGTCCTGCTGGCTCAGCGCCACCGACGAGGTGCCGGGCAGCTCCAGGAAGCGGGCCAGCGCCACTTCCACCCCCAACCGCAGGCCCTCCCCGAAGGCACCCTCGATGGGGCGGGCGTAGTCCGGCACCTCGCGGGCCACCGCAGCGATGATCTCGGCCACCACGCTGGGCAGGTGCGGGCGGAACGCGTCGGACAACTCAGGGGGCAGTTCGCTCCAGGGCAGCATTTTTTATCCTCTCAGCACAAAAGGCTCGAGCACTAGCGTATCCCGCAGCATGATGGTGTTTGCGCCGAAGCAAGACATGCTGTGGAGGTGACCCCGACTCGTACCCCTTGGAAGCAAGCCCTCCGGGCTGCGGCGACCCGCATCACCAGCCCGCTGCTCCCCGACGACTACCTGCACCTGGTCAACCCGCTCTGGAGCGCCCGCGAGCTCCGCGGCAAGGTCGTCGAGGTCCGCAAGGAGACCGAGCACGCCGCCACCCTGGTCATCAAGCCCGGCTGGGGCTGGACCGGGGAGTACCAGGCCGGCCAGTACATCGGGATCGGCACCCAGCTGGACGGCCGCTGGCACTGGCGCTCGTACAGCCTGACCTCCACCCCCGTGAAGGATGACGGCCTCATCGCGATCACCGTCAAGGCGATGCCCGAGGGCTTTCTGTCCGGACACCTCGTGAACGGCCTCGCGCCCGGCACGATCGTGCGCCTGCAGGCACCTCAGGGGAACTTCGTGCTGCCGGAGCCGCCGCCCGCCAAGACCTTGTTCTTGACGGCGGGCAGCGGCATCACGCCCATCATCAGCATGCTGCGTACCCTCGCGAGCAGGGGCCCGCTGCCTGACATCGACCTGGTGCACTCGGCCCCGACCGCCGACGACGTGCTGTTCCGTACCGAGCTGCAGGAACTGGCCGCGCGCCACCCCAGCCTGCGGCTGCACGAGCAGCTGACCGACGCCATGGGGATGCTCGACCTGACCAACCTCGCGGGTGTCTGCCCCGACTGGACCGAGCGCCAGACCTGGGCCTGCGGCCCGCCCGCGATGCTCGACGCCGCCGAGAAGGTCTGGGCCGACCAGGGCCTCACCGACCAACTGCACCTGGAGCGCTTCTCGATCGCCCTCGCCGGCGCGGGCGGCCAGGGCGGCACCGTCACCTTCGCCAAGAGCGGCAAGACCGTCACGGTCGACGGCGCGACCACCCTCATGCTGGCCGGCGAGTCGGTCGGCGTGCAGATGCCGTTCGGTTGCCGGATGGGCATCTGCCAGAGCTGCGTGCTACCCCTGATCGGCGGGAACGTCCGCGACCTCCGCAACGGCACCGAGCACAACGAAGGCGGCCGGATCCAGACCTGCATCTCTGCCGCCGCAGGCGACTGCGTCCTCGACATCTAAGACCTCTCAAGACAGGAGCACCATGGCTATCTCAGACATCAAGGAGTACGCCCACCTCTCGGCGCAGGACGTCGAGAACCTGGGTAAGGAGCTCGACGCGATCCGCGTCCAGATCGAGCAGTCCCGCGGGGAGGACGACGCGGCCTACATCCGCCGGGTCATCAAGCTCCAGCGCGGCCTGTCCACTGCCGGCCGGGTGACGCTGTTCGCCAGCATGTTCCCGCCGGCCTGGTTCGCCGGGGTGGCTTTCCTGTCGCTGGCCAAGATCATCGAGAACATGGAGATCGGCCACAACGTCATCCACGGTCAGTGGGACTGGATGAACGACCCGGAGATCCACTCGAGCACCTGGGAGTGGGACATGGCCTGCCCCTCCGAGCAGTGGAAGCACTCCCACAACTTCATCCACCACACCTACACGAACATCGTGGGCAAGGATCGCGACGTCGGCTACGGCCTGCTCCGCGTCACCCGCGACTACAAGTGGCAGCCCAAGAACCTCGCGCAGCCGGCCATCTACGCGGTCCTCGCGATGCTGTTCGAGTACGGCATCGCCTTCCACGACATCGACGTCTCGGCGGTCAAGAAGGGCCGCAAGACCAAGGAGCGCGCTCGCGAGCAGCTGAACCAGATGGGCCGCAAGATCCGGCGCCAGGTGGTGAAGGACTACGTGCTGTTCCCGGCGCTGACCGGCCCGGCCTTCGTCAGCACGCTCACCGCCAACGCGACCGCCAACATCGTCCGCAACCTGTGGTCGAACGCGGTGATCTTCTGCGGGCACTTCCCGGACGGGGCGGAGAAGTTCACCGTCGCGGAGTACGAGAGCGAGACGCACGCCGAGTGGTACCTGCGCCAGATGCTGGGATCGGCGAACTTCCGCGGCGGCAAGCTGATGTCGTTCCTGAGCGGGAACCTCAACCACCAGATCGAGCACCACCTGTTCCCGGACCTGCCCAGCAACCGCTACAAGGCGATGAGCATCCAGGTCCAGGAGATCTGCAACCGGTACGAGATCCCCTACACGACGGGCAACTTCCTCGTGCAGTACGCCAAGACGCTGCGGACCATCCTGAAGCTGTCGCTGCCCGACTCGATGCTGACGGCCACCTCGGACGACGCCCCGGAGACGGCATCCGAGAAGAAGTGGCAGCTGCGCGCCGCCTGACTCAGGTCGCCTAGGCCAGGTCCTTCCGGGCAGGCGGCTCGCGCCTGGCCGTGACCGCCTGAACGACCAGGTCCAAGATCAGGTCAGGGTCGGTGCCCTTGGGGACAAACAGGTCGGCACCGGCCTTGCGGGCGCTCTCGTGGTCGGCGTTGGACTGCGAGCTGTAGATCACCACGACGGTGTCCGCAGCCGACTCCCGGAGCGGCCCGATCGCCTCCAGCCCGTCGTCCCTGCCCAGACCCACGTCGAGGAGCACCGCGCCCGGCTGGTGCTCGCCGGCCAGCCGGATGGCGTCCGCGGCGGTGGCGGCGCTCACCACGGCCGCGAAGCGGGGGTCCTCACCGGCGACCACCTCGAACAGCCGTCGGAGGCTCGCGTGGTCATCCACCACGAGCAGGGTGATCGTCACAGATGCTCCTCAATCCCCCCTCATCGGCCCGGAGGGGGACAAAGCAAGGATCACGGTGATGCCTTCTGTGGGGAATAGCCCGAAATAGCCCGGCCCATGACCCTGACCTGACTACCCGGTGACCAGCAGCCCCGCAACGCACCACACCCGGTACCGTGAGTGGCTTCGCGGGGCTCACCGGGCTCCCTTCCCCTCCCTGCTTGAGGATTCAGCCGCCGATGTCCCTGCCTGAGCACCCGTGGCGGCTCGCCCTGCTGGCGCTACCGGCAGCGGCAGCCCTGACGATGAGCTGCGGTCCGGGGATGGTCCCCCGCCACGTCGCGACACCGGAGACCGTGAGCGTCAACGGCACGGTCATCCGGCTCGACGGGCTCGCCACGGTCGGGGCGGCGCTGAGCCGGACCAACACCCACATCCCCAGCGGACGCCTGCTGTCGGCGCTGAAGCACCGCAGCCTCGGCAGCGACCATCAGCCCGGGACCCTTCTGGTCAACGGCGTGGCCACCGACGTCACCGCCTCCCTGCACGACGGCGACGCGGTGGTGACGACGCCGGGTAGGGACACCGTCGAGGCCACCCACACCCTCATCGAGCCCTTCGGTCAGCACCTCCTGGCGACCCTCGCGGTGGCCGGGCACCCGGGCCGGGCGCGCGTCACCCGTGGCACCGTGTCCGGCGAGGTGGTGCGCACCACCGTGATCAGCCGGCCCACCCGCGGCCACCTCACCACCGTCCGGCAGATCGCGCTGACCTTCGACGACGGGCCCAACCCGGCGTGGACCCCGCGCATCCTGGCGGCCCTCGCGCAGGCGCACGTGCGCGCGACGTTCTGCCTGATCGGCCGGCAGGCCAAGCAGTACCCCCACCTGGTGAAGGCGATCGTGGCCGGTGGACACACGCTGTGCAACCACACGTTCGACCACGACGAGCACCTGCCCGGCCGCTCGCCGGCCGTCATCCGTCAGGAGATGGTGTCCGCCCAGGACGCCATCACCGCCGCGAGTGGCGGCATCGCCCCAGCGCTCTACCGCGCCCCCGGTGGCGCCTGGTCGCCCCAGGTCGAAGCCATCGCGCACAGCCTGCACCTGACCCCGCTGAAGTGGACCGTCGACCCCCGCGACTGGGCTCGCCCGGGCCCGGGCGCCATCGTGGCGAACACGCTCACGCGGCTGCGTCCCGGCGGCATCGTGCTGCTGCACGACGGCGGGGGCACCCGCGACCAGACCCTCGCAGCACTGTCGTTCCTGCTGGTCAGGCTGCCACAGCTGCACTTCACGTACGGCGTCCCCCACCCCTAAACAGGTCCAAGACCGACACTTGGGACGTACCGGGAGGTTGCCGGTCAGTTTGCTGAACTTGGCACACGTGCGGTCCGGAACGTCGACAGTGCAGGGGACGCCCCTCGCGTCCCGCACCGAAAGGGACCCACCCCATGCGCCTCGCACGCGTCGCGGCCTGCACCGCGACCACTGCCCTGCTCACCACCGCTGCCGGTCTCGGCACCGCGTCGGCCGCCACCGCCGACAGGGGCATCCTCTACACCGCCTCGACCAACACAGGGGTCGTCCAGGTCGTCCTGACCCTCCCCGACACCGTCCCCGCCCTGCCTGGCGTGCCCAATCCGCTGGTGCTCACCCTGCTCGGCACCGATGCCCAGGACGTGCACCGCTCCGGCGGCAACGACCTCGGCACGAGCCGGTCGTTCCTCGCCGGCGGCAGCCTGGTCACCGACAGCGCACTCGCCACCGTTCTCGGGCCTCTGAACCGGGTCGTGACCTCAGACCTGGCCCACCCGGGCGTCAAGACCGCGAGTGTGCTCACCGTCCCGGCCAACCCGCTGGGCCTGGACCTGAGCGTCGCCGCCCAGAGAGCTGCCTTCGACGCCGGTTCGCACGTCGAGGCCTCGAGCGGCAGCCTCACCACGGCCGAGCTCGGGTCGCTCCGGTCGCTCGGGCTCGGTGCGGTCCTGGACCCCGCACTGGCCGCCCTGACCAGTGCGCTCAGCACGGTCACGGCCCAGACCTCGGCGCTCACGACCGCGCTGTCGGCGCTGCCCACCCTGCCCACGACCACGGTGCCCAACCCGCTCTCGGGCATCCTCGGCGGGCCGCCGGCGATCACCACGCCCGCGCTGTCGGGGAGCACCCTCACCGCGGCCATCGGTGAGCTGCCCGCGCAGATCGACGCACTGACCGCGCAACTGCTCGACGGGTCCGCCGTGACCCTCAACGGTATCGACACCTCGCAGTCGATCACGCCCGCGGTGTCGTCCATCAGCTCGGTCGCCCACAGCAAGCTGCTGTCGGTCGACCTGTTCGGCGGCCTCGTGTCGCTCACCGCCACGGAAGCCACCGCCACCGCGAAGGCGGCGCTGACGAAGGCGGGCGCGACCAGCAGCGCCTCCCCGACGTTGCTCTCCCTGACGGTCAGTGACGCGTTCGGAACGCTGCTGCAGGCGGTCGCCAGCGACAAGGGCATCACGGCCGGCCTGCTCGACGGCAGCCTCGGGCAGACCCTCGACAACCTCACCCAGCCGATCGTCACGACCGTCAACGCGGCCCTGGACACCGTCCTTGCCCAGCTCACCAGCCTGCTGGTGAGCCTCAACAGTGGGGCGTCGCTCATCACTCAGGGCACCGTCACGCACAGCGTGTCGGCCAACGGCCACCAGGCCCAGGCGCACGCGGTCCCGGCTGGTGTGACCATCGGGCTCCCGGTCGCCCCCGACCTGCTGCAGCTGACCGTGGGCAAGGCCGACGCGGTGTCGGCCCTGGCCGCGGTGCCGCCGGCCGCCATCCCCCCGACCGCCCCGGAGCTGCCGACCACCGGTGGCTCGGAGCAGGCCGGGCTGCTCGCGCTGGTCCTGCTGGTCGCCGGCGGAGCCACCGTGGCCCTCCGGCGCCGCGCGCTCCGCTAGGCGAACGGGGGCGCTGCGCTGCTCGGGGTCACGAAGACGTTCCAGGGTCCCGTACCGCCACCCGCCTGCTCTGGACGTGCCTGAGTCCCGAGCAGCGGGTGGCTGTTCGGGTTCTCAGGGTGGTGCGGGTGGTACGGCGGGGGCGGGGCGGTCAGTAGCCCTGGCGTCTTCGCAGGAACTGCCAGCCGCCGCGGGTGCCCCACAGGTAGTCCCGCTCAGCGGTGAGCTGGACGGTGAACGCGACCTGCTTCGCGCGGTGGTGGTGCCGACACAGGCACTGCAGGTTCTCAGCGTCCGTCGCGCCGGCGGGCCACGGGGTGCGGTGGTCCTTGTCGGTCTGGGCCGCCGGGCGGGTGCAGCCGGGAAACACGCACGTCCGGTCGCGGGCTTCCAGGTAGCGCTGCAGCCGGGCCGGCACCCGGTAGCTGCTGGTGCCCAAGCTCGCGATGACCGGGGCGTGCCTCATCTCCAGCAAGGCCGAGATGATCGGGTCGACGGGCTGGGTCCGGACGCGGGCGGCAGCGGTCGGCGCGGCAGGGGCCTCGGCCACGTCCGTCTCGTGGCCAGCGTCAGCCACGTCAGCCTCGTCGTCGTCCGCGACGGGGCCAGCCTCGCCCACTTCGGCCTCGGCCGGAGCACCTGCCGCGGGTGCCGTGGGTGCCGTGGTGGTGGCGCGTACCGGGATGGGGGTGCCGACGGTGATGACGTTGCCGTGCTCGTCGACGGCGATCTGGGTGACGTCCAGGGACTCCTGCAGGAGCTGGCGGGCGGTGCTGGGCAGGATCGGGCCGAAGCCGGGGATCTCGGCGAGCTCCAGGTCGCCGCCGGTGGCGGTGTGGAACGGCGTGACGACGTGGGAGTGCCAGCCAGCGGGCTCGGTGGTGCCGGTCAGCAGCGCGACGAACAGGTCGAACTCCCGCTCCTCGATGCTCCGGTCGTCGCCGGTCTCCTTGGTCGGCAGCGACGCGGCCAGCGCGGCCTTGATGGCGGCGATCCGGTTGACCGGGCCGCGGGCGTGCAGCACCGCCTGACCATCGGCGTCGCTGTAGAACGCGACCCGTCGG
>JBKJVH010000124.1:0-9007 GCA_046590985.1 Mycobacteriales bacterium | reverse complement strand
GCGGTGTTCCTGGAGGTCGAGGGCGCGGGCGACTTCTTCCCGCCGTACGCCGGCAACCTCGACATCATGACCGCCGCCGCCACCCGGGTCGGTGAGGCACTCTGCTCCCGGATTCTTGCCTCCCGCGCCACCGTCTAGGAGGACGTCCCATGCCGGTCCCGCCCACCGTCCTCGCTCCCTACAGCGACACCCTGGACCTGCGGGTGACGGACTCCTCGCTGCGCGACGGGTCGCACGCCAAGCGCCACCAGTTCACGACCGAGCACGTCGTCGACATCGTCGCTGCGCTCGATGACGCGGGCGTGCCGGTCATCGAGGTGACCCACGGCGACGGGCTCGGCGGCTCGTCGTTCAACTACGGCTTCAGCCACACCCCGGAGCTCGAGCTCATCTCGGCCGCGGTGAAGACCGCGAAGCGCGCCAAGATCGCCTTCCTCATGCTGCCGGGTCTCGGGGTCAAGGACGACATCCGGGCGGCCCAGGACGTCGGTGGCTCCATCTGCCGCATCGCCACGCACTGCACCGAGGCGGACGTCTCGCGTCAACACTTCGGCCTCGCCCGCGAGCTCGGTCTCGAGACCGTCGGCTTCCTCATGATGAGCCATTCCACGACGCCGGAGGAGCTCGCGCGACAAGCCCGCATCATGGCCGACGCGGGCTGCCAGTGCGTCTATGTCGTGGACTCGGCGGGCGCCCTCATCATGGAGCAGACGTACGACCGCGTTGCCGCCCTGGTGGCCGAGCTCGGGGATGACGCGCAGGTCGGCTTCCACGGTCACGAGAACCTCGGGATGGGCATCTCCAACTCCCTGTTCGCCGCGCGGGCCGGGGCCAAGCAGATCGACGGCTCGACCCGGCGCTTCGGCGCTGGTGCCGGCAACACCCCGGTGGAGGGCTTCGTGGCCGTTGCCGACAAGCTCGGGGTCAAGACCGGTATCGACGTCCGGAAGATCATCGACGCGGCCGAGGACGTGGTGCGCCCGGTGATGGACGGGGAGTGCCTGCTGGACCGGCTGTCCCTCACCATGGGGTACGCCGGGGTCTACTCGAGCTTCCTCAAGCACGCGGACCGGCTGTCCAAGCGCTACGACGTCTCCGGCGCCGAGCTGCTCATCCGTGCGGGGCAGCGCAAGCTCGTCGGCGGCCAGGAGGACCAGCTCATCGACATCGCGCTGGAGATCGTGGCCGAGAAGTGACCCCGGAAAGCACCCGCAGGACGCTCACCGTCGACGGTCACGACTTGGCCTTCCACGACGTCGGTGACGGGCCGCCCGTCGTGTTCCTGCACGGCTCCGGTCCAGGAGTCACCGGGTGGGCCAACTTCGGGGAGAACCTCCCTGCCCTGCAGGGCATCCGGGCGATGGTGGTCGACCAGGTCGGCTTCGGTGCCTCCGGTCGTCCCGAGGTGTACGAGCGGAACTACCTGCAGATCTCGGCGGATGCGGTGGTGGGCCTGCTGGACGGCCTCGGCCTGGAGAAGGTCGGGCTGGTCGGTAACTCGATGGGGGCGGACGTCGCTGTGCGCCTCACCCTGGACCACCCTGAACGGGTCTCTGCGCTGCTTCTCAACGGCCCCGGGGGCACGGGGGTGCCGATCCTGGGGCCGTCGCCGTCCGAGGGCATCGCGAGGCTGATGGAGTTCAACCTCGACCCCACCCGCGAACGGATCATCGCGTGGCTCAAGACGATGGTGTCCGACCAGCGCCGGCTCACCGACGAGCTGATCGACGCCCGCATGGCGGCGGCCACGTCGCCCGGGGCCGTGAAGAACCTCCAGGACGCGTACGCAACCTTCTACAATCCGGCGATGACGGGCGATATCCCCTTGTGGGCCGAGGTCCACCGCATCAAGCAGCCGGTCCTCATCTGCTGGGGTCGTGATGATCGGGTCGCCCCTGTGGAGGGCGCGCTCCTTCCGGCCCGGCGGATGCCGCGGTGCGACCTGCGCATCTACAGCCGGTGCGGTCACTGGGTGCAGGTCGAGCGCAAGGCTGATTTCGAGCGAGCCGTCCTGGAGCACTTCACCCTGTGAGTGCCGGGGTGCCGGCCTCACAGCCAGTAGTCCCCACCGATGCCCTGCATGAGGCGGTCGAGGGCCCCTGGTGGCCAGGGGCTCGGCGTCGGCGTGCGGTCGACCGTCCGCGACCGGCGCCGGGTGCCGGGCAGGGGGAACAACGCGCGCGACGCCGCGCGGGCGGCGTCCTGGACGTAAGGGGCAAGCCTTTCGAGGTTGACGACCTGGACATCGCCGGACAGCTGCAGAGCTGCCAGGGCGCGTCCCGTGCCGCGGAGGGCTACGGCCACCGAGGCCGTCCCCTGGGCGACTTCCTCGCGCTCGTAGGCGACTCCGCCCCGGCTACGGACTTGAGCCAGGTCCTGGCGGAGGGCCTCAAGGCTGGTGATGGTCCTCGGGGTCCGTGTGGGAAGCCGGCCCGGGTAGCTGCTGCGCAGCAAGGTGTCGTCCATCCACGCGAGCATCGCCTTGCCGGCGGACGTCGCGTGCGCGGGGGACCGGGCACCGACGCGCGTCACCACGTCGGAGGACAGCCCGCGCCCGTGCCGATCGACGTACACCACATCCCGTCGGTCAAGCACCGCCAGGCTGGCCACAGCACCGGTGCGCCGGTTGAGCTCCGACAGCAGCGGGGTGGCGATGTCGCGCAGCTCGTGATGCGCCACCGCCAGGCCGCCCAGCTCGAGAGCCCGCATGCCCAGGCCGTAGCTCTGGCCGCCGTGGTCGAGCCACCGCAGCTCCACGAGCTGCTCGAGGATGCGATGGGTCGTGGAGCGCGGCAGGCCGGTGCGCTCGGTGAGCTCCGCCAGCGTCAACCTGGGCGAGGCCGCGTCGAACGCGTCCAGGACGAGCGTCATCCGCTCCACCATCGAGACCGGCGGCTCGCCCATGACCGGAGCCTACCCCGGGTGGGCGACCAAGCGCTTGCTTGCCTACGTCGGATCCGCGAGACTGCAGGGCAACTGAGGAGAAGGCGGTGTCGGTGAGCACGATCAGGGACTACGACGTCGTCGTCGTCGGTTCGGGTGCGGGCGGACTTGTTGGGGCACTGCGGGCCGCTGAGGGTGGACGTCGCGTGCTGGTCCTCGAGAAGGCCCGCGTCTGCGGCGGGACGACGGCGCTGTCCGGCGCCGGCCTCTGGGCGCCGGCCAACCTGCACGTCCTCAACGCCGGACAGCCCGACGACCTCGGCGCTGCCTTGACCTACCTGTCACACACGGTCGGCGACCGCACCCCGGTGTCCATGCAGCAGGCGTTCCTGGAGGCTGCGGCAACCACCATCGCCTGGCTCGAGAGCAAGAGCGTCCGGTTTGCGTACATGACGGGTTACCCCGACTACCACCCGGCAGAGCCGGGTGGGTTGCTGACCGGCCGAGCCATCACCCCCAAGGCTCTCCGGTCCACGTTCACGGACGGGTTGGGGCACCAGGTGCAGCCCAAGCTGGCGCTGGGGCACGGGGGGCCACCGATCCCGGAGGCCGGACCCGACGGCCCGCTCTGGGGCGGCCAGTCCCTGATCGCACAGCTGCTCGCGGCGCTTGCCGAGGCCGATGTCGACCTCTGAACGTCGTCCGCGTTCACCGAGCTGATCCTCGAAGGCGGGAAGGTCACCGGGGTGCGCGCTCGTCGGGACGGGGTGCAGCTCGAGATCGTCGCGCCAGCAGGCGTGCTGCTTGCCTCCGGCGGTTTCGAGCACAACCCTGCGATGCGTCGGGAGCACCAGGACCCGGCGCTGTGGAGCGGCGAGTGGTCGCTCGGCGTCGCCGGCAACACCGGAGACGGCATCGCGGCCGGCATCGAGGCCGGCGCAGCCACCGACCTGCTCGAGGACTGCTGGTGGGCGCCTGGGTTCGTGCGCCCCGACGGACAGCCGTCCTTCCTGCTCTGGGAGCGCGCCGCGCCCACGGGGATCATCGTCGACCAGGACGGCCGGCGCTGGTGCAACGAGGGCGCCCCGTACAACACCTTCGGGCACCTCATGCTTGCCGCTCGAGACGCTGGCACCCCGTGTCTGCCGAGCTGGTTCGTCTTCGACCAGCACGCGTTCGACGCCTACGGGTTCGGAGGGCTCCGACCGGGGACCGACCCGTCCGACTGGGTCGCGGCGGGAGCGCTGGTGCGGGCAGAGACCTTGTCGGAGCTGGGCTCTGCGCTCGGTGCGCCGGAGCTGGTCGACACAGCGGATCGCTGGAACGCCCTGGTCGACAAGGGCGTCGATGAGGACTTCGGCCGCGGTGCCGAAGGCAGCTACGAGCGTCAGCTGCTGTGGGTCTTCCAGCGATACCCGGGGATCGCGCCGCCGCACGCCTGGCCCAACCCGTCCATGGCACCGCTGGCTGCGGGCCCCTTCTACGCCGGACGGGTCGTGCTGTCCGACCTCGGGACGAAGGGTGGTCTGGTCTGCGACGAGCATGGCCAGGTCACCCGACCGGACGGTTCGCCGATCCCCGGGCTGTTTGCCTGTGGGAACACGATGGCCTCGATGATGGGGCACGCCTATCCCGGGCCCGGTGCGTGCATCACCCCGGCAATGGCGTTCGGGTACCTGGCCGCGGAGGTGATGTCCGCGTGAGCCGGGTCGTGCTCGTCACCGGCGGCACCCGAGGGCTCGGCCGCGGGATTGCGCAGGCCTTCGCGGACGCCGGTGACCGGGTGGTCGTCTGCGGGCGGACTGCCGGGGACGGGCCTGGTCGGTTCGTTGCCTGCGACGTTCGCGACGCGTCGGCGGTCGACGCGCTCATCGCCGACATCCTTTCCCACGAAGGCGCTCTGGAGGTGGTCGTCAACAATGCCGGTGGCTCGCCGTCGGCGTTGGTGGCCGAGTCCAGCCCCCGGTTCGCGGAGCGGGTCATCGCCCTGAACCTGCTGGCCCCGCTCTACGTCGCTCGTGCCGCGCAGGCCGTCATGACCACTGGCGTGATCCTCAACATCGGGTCGGTGTCGGCCATCAGGCCAGCCCCCGGAACGGCTGCCTACGCAGCTGCGAAAGCCGGCCTCACGGTGCTCACCCGTGCGCTGGCTCTGGAGTGGGCGCCGGCGGTGCGGGTCAACCAGATCACGGTCGGGCTGCTCGAGACCGAGCGGACGGCGGACACCTACGGCGACGACGTCGCGGCCGTCGCGGGCACCGTGCCGATGGGCCGGCTGGCCACGCCGCAGGACGTGGCGGCCGCCTGCCTCATGCTTGCCTCACCCGCACTCGCCTACGTCACCGGCGCAGACCTGTTCGTCGACGGAGGCGGGGAAGTCCCGGCCTTTCACACCGCAATCGGAGGACCCCATGCCTGAGGCCTACATCGTCGAAGCCGTCCGTACCCCGGTGACCCGCAAGGGGACCGGGCTTGCCGGCGTCCACCCGGCGGACCTGGGCGCACACGTCCTCAACGCCCTCGTCGACCGTTCCGGGATCGACCCGGGTGCGGTCGAGGACGTCATCTTCGGGTGCGTGGACACCATCGGTGGACAGGCCGGCGACATCGCCCGAACCTGCTGGCTGGCGGCCGGACTGCCTGAGCACGTGCCGGGAACCACCGTGGACCGGCAGTGTGGTTCGTCGCAGCAGGCGGTGCACTTCGCCGCCCAGGCGGTGATGTCCGGGACGGCCGACGTCGTCGTGGCCGGGGGCGTCCAGAACATGTCCCAGATCCCGATCTCAGCGGCCATGCTCGTGGGGCAGCAGTACGGCTTCGAGGACCCCTTCTCCGGCTCCGTCGGATGGGTCAAGCGCTATGGCGACGGCATCCTGTCGCAGTTCAACAGTGCGGACATGATCGCCAAGAAGTGGGACATCTCGCGCGAGGACATGGAGGCGTTCGCCTACGAGAGCCACCAGCGGGCCCTACGGGCCATCGCCGAAGGCCGCTTCACCCGGGAGATCGCGCCCTTCGGTGAGGTGACCGAGGACGTCGGACCACGGGCCGACACGACGCTCGAGAAGATGGCGTCGCTCAAGACCCTCCAAGAGGGTGGCCGCGTGACGGCGGCGGTCTCCTCGCAGCTCACCGACGGTGCTGCCGCGCTGCTGGTCGTGAGCGAGGCGGCCCTCAAAGAGCACGGGCTGACGCCCCGGGCTCGCATCCACCACCTGTCGGTGCGCGGTGATGACCCGGTCATGATGCTCACCGCCCCGATTCCGGCGACGGCCCATGCGTTCGCGAAGTCGGGCCTGACGATGGACGACATCGACCTCGTCGAGATCAACGAGGCGTTCGCGTCGGTGGTCCTGGCCTGGCAGAAGGAGACCGGCGCCGACCTGGCCAAGGTCAACGTGAACGGGGGGGGCATCGCCCTCGGTCACCCTCTGGGCGCGACCGGTGCCCGGCTCATGACGACGTTGCTGCACGAGCTGGAGCGCACCGGTGGCCGGTACGGCCTGCAGACGATGTGCGAGGGCGGCGGACAGGCCAACGTCACGATCCTCGAGCGACTCTGATGTCCCCCGGTGACCTGCCCCCGTGGATAGCGGTCGGACCGGACACCGGTGCGACGTACCTGGCTTACCTCGGTGGTGAGAAGATCCTCGGGATCGCGGGGGTCGTCGGCCGAGCGCGGCACGAGGCGTGAAGGTCGTCGTCTGGGGCACCGGCAACATGGGGCGCGCCGGCATTCGTGCGGTGGCGGCCCATCCGGACCTCGAGCTGGTCGCTGCGCTCGTGTCCAACCCTGACAAGGTCGGGCGGGATGCCGGCGCCATCGCGGACCTCCCGGACCTGGGCGTCCGGGCCACCTCAGACGTCGAGGCCGTCCTGGCGGCGCGACCCGATGCCGTGGTCTACACCGCCTCGGGGGATGTGCGTCCCGACGCCGCTGCTCTGGACATCGCGCGCTGCCTCCGGGCCGGGGCGGTCGTCGTGACCCCCTCGATCTACGCCCTGTACGACCCGACCTCCGCGCCGGTGGCGCTTCGGCAGCCGCTCGCGGACGCTGCGAAGGAGGGCGGTGGTGCCCTGTTCGTCAACGGCATCGATCCAGGCTGGGGCAACGACCTCCTGCCGCTGCTGGTGTCCGGGCTGGCGTCGACCATCGACCAGATCCGTTGCATCGAGCTGTTCGACTACTCGAGCTACGACCAGCCGGATGCCGTGCGTTACTCCGTCGGCATGGGCCAACCCATGGCGCAGGTGCCGATCATGGTTGCTCCCGGCATCCCCACGATGATTTGGGGCGGGCAGCTCCGGATGATTGCCAGAGGGCTGGGGGTGGAGCTCGAGGAGATCGTCGAGACCGTCGAACGCCGACCGCTGGAGGAGACCGTCACCAACCCGATGGGCACCTTCGAAGCCGGTACGCAGGGAGGCCTCCGGTTCGCGGTCGAGGGGATGGTGGGTGGCGAGCCGAAGATCGTCATCGAGCACGTGACCCGCATCGATGCAGCCGTGGCCCCGGACTGGCCGTCGCCCGCCGACGGCGGAGCGGGTGCGCACAAGGTGATCCTGGAAGGCCGGCCGCGGATCGAGGTCACGATCGAGGCGACCGACGAGGGCGGCAACAGGGCCGCTGGTGGCAATGCCACCGCAGTGGCTCGGCTCGTGAACGCCATCCCGTGGCTGCGCACCGCAGGTCCGGGGATCTACGACGCCCTCGACGTGCCGCTGGCCTTCGGCGTCGGCAAGCTGTAGCGGGACCCGACCACCAGCATCACGATCACGATCACGATGGCCGGCAGCACGGCAAGCTGGGCCAGGGCACCGACCTCGGCGCCGAGGAAGGCGGTGGGAAGGCACGCGGAACCCGTCAGGCGAAGGCTTGGAAGAACGTCGGGAACGTCCCCAGGACGCCCACAGCGAGGAGCAGCGAGGTAATCGTGAGCGCCTTCTTGCTCTCGTAGGCTGTCGTGCGCATCACCATGTGCAACACAGCCCACGCGACCAGCCAGGCAATCACCGCGAAAGTGGTCTTGCCCGACAGCGGGCCGACTCTGTCGCTGAGCTGCAGGAAGTCCTTCGCGCTAGCGCTCGCCTCGGCGAGGGTGGTGAGGAAGCCCAGCGCTAGCGCTCCCACCCCGGCCGCCAGGATTGCCGCGGAGATCGGACCCTCCGGCTTGTCCTCGTACACGATCTCGTCGCTCGACATGGCATCTCCTCAAGTGACCGGTGCGGCTTTGGTGATGAAGGCGCCCATGGCTCCGGCCACGGCGGCGAACACGAATGCCAGGATGAACAGCGTGATAGCGGTCTTCCGGACCCGTTCGTGACGGATCAGGTTCGTGCCGTAATAGACGACGATGAATGCGACCACCGTCGCGAGGATCGGGCTGAGCCAGGCGATGTGCTCCTTCCACTCCATCCCGAACTCGTGCCAGTCCGCGGTGTCGGGGTTGGCCAGCAGCCGTGCTTTGGCGCTGGTGGGAAGCTTCTCGCGGTACCAGGGGTAGACGACATAGGTCCCGGTCAGCACCGTCCCCCAGGCCGCTACAGCCATGGCCACGACGCCCAACCGCAGCCGCTTCATCCGCTCCGCAACGCCCGCGTTGGTGACGAGCTCCGGGCGCAGGCTGTAGAGCCCGGCCAGGCCGCCGGCGAAGGCGAGCAGGAACACGGCACCGAAGCCCATCCCATGGATGACGCCCCACCACTCCCTGTTGGTCAGATGCATGCTGGTCACCCCTCCGGTTCGTGCCTGTGCACGGCAGTTGATCAAGCCAACGCTGACGCGGATAGGGGCTTTGGTCCCGTGTCCCGGACAGGAATCTGGTGGCGCTCGACAAGGTGCAGCGGACGCAAGGTGAAACCGCTGCCCTGGAGCCGGATCGCCGCGACCGGCGGCTGGTCCTCCCCGCGCCGAGATGACGAGGTCCCAACGGCGAAGTGGCTCGGGGGCGCGGCGACGGAGATCACGAGCGGGGTTTGGGGGGCCTACCCCCGGTCTCAGGTGCCGGTGCCGCGAACGCTTCGGTGGAAGGAACCGCCACCACCGGGCACGATCACGCACACGACCCGTCGTTCCTCCGCAGCCCACTCGGCCGCATCCGGGGCGTAGTAGTCGTAGTCGTGG
>JBKJVH010000203.1:0-42824 GCA_046590985.1 Mycobacteriales bacterium | reverse complement strand
GGCGATCGCCCCGGTCTATGACATCGCCGACCTGGTGCGCGACGAGCACGTCCTTGCCCGGCAGGTCTTCCTCGACGTGCCGCACCCGGTGCTCGGCACCGTCACCCAGCAGAACGTGCTCTTCCGCATGTCCGAGACCCCCGGGGGGATCCGGCACGCCGGCCATGCCCTCGGGGAGGACACCGACGCCGTCCTGGCAGAGCTCGGCCTCACCGCCGAGCAGGTCGCCGGACTCAGGGAACGAGGCATCGTTGGCTAGCGACGCGCTGCTCCAGGCCGTCCAGGCGGGGGTCCAGGTCTATGACCTGGCCCGGCCGATGCAGACCGGGATGCCGCAGTCCCCCAACCACCCGGAGTACCGGCACTCCCTGCCCCGCCGGCACGGCGACGCGATGCGTGCCGATGGCGGCTCGGCGGCCAACGACCTGATCGTGCTCGGCGGGCACGTCGGGACCCATGTCGACGCCCTGTGCCACGTCTCGCACGACGGCAAGCTGTACGGCGGCCACGACGCCGCGCAGTCCCAGGTCGGCGGGCGCTTCAGCGTCCACGGCGCCGAGACGATCGCACCCACGCTGTGTCGTGGCGTGCTCCTCGACATCCCCGCCGCACACGGCGCCACCCGCTGCGAACCCGGTTACGAGGTGACCGCCGCCGACCTGCAGGACGCGGCCGACCGCCAAGCCACCCCCCTGCGTCCGGGTGACACCGTGCTCGTCCGCACCGGCTGGGGTCAGCACTGGGAGGACAAGACCGCCTACCTCGGCGCCGAGTCCGGGGTACCCGGCTGTGGCGAGGAGGGCGCCAAGTACCTGGCGTCGCTGCAGCCGTCGTTCGTCGGTGCCGACACCATCGCGTTCGAGCAGCTCAAGCCCGGCGCGGGTCATGCCCTGCTGCCTGCACACCGGGTGCTGCTGGTGGACCACGGCATCAACATCATCGAGACGATGCAGCTCGAGGAGCTGGCCGCCGCCGGAGTTCACGAGTTCACGTTCGTGCTCGCCTCCCTGCCGTTGGTCGGAGCGACCGGCTCGCCCGCTCGGCCGCTGGCGGTGGTCAGCCGTGGCTGACGCCACCCTGGTCCAGCAGCTCGCGGCCTTCGCGGCCGCCACGACCTTCGACGCCCTGCCCGAGAGGGTCCAGCTCTCGGCGCCGCAGCGGGTGCTCGACATCGTCGGGCTTGCCCTGGCAGCGCTGGAGATGGACACCTCCGTCGCGACCCTGGGCTGGGTCGGCGACCAGGGCGGTGCAGCTCAGGCCCGGGTCATCGGTGGCGGCAAGGCCCCCGCGTCGATGGCCGCGTTCGCCAACGGGGTGCTCGCGCACTCCTTGGACTACGACGACACCCATCTGCCGTCGGTGCTGCACCCCTGCGCCAGCGTCGTTCCCGCCGCTCTCGCAGCCGCGGAAACCGCTGGTGCGCCAGGGAAGCAGCTCCTGGCGGCCGTGGCCGTCGGCGTCGAGATCTGCGTGCGCCTCGGGATGGCCGGCTATGACAGGGAGGCCGGCCAGTCGCTGTTCTTCGAGCGTGGTCAGCACGCGACCAGCATCTGCGGCGCGATCGGCTCGGCCGCCGCTGCCGCCTTGCTGCTCGGCCTCGACGAGAGCGGCATCGCCGACGCGATGGGCTTGGCGGTCTCCATGTCAGGCGGCGTGCTCGAGGCCAACCGCACCGGCGGGAGCGTCAAGCGGCTGCACTGCGGCTGGGCGGCCAAGGCCGGCGTGATGGCGGCTGAGCTCGCGGGTCGCGGCTTCACCGGCCCGCCGACGGTGCTGGAAGGCCGGTTCGGGTTCTTCGAGGCCTACCTGTCCGGGCAGTTCGAGCCGGCGGAGATCACCCTTGGTCTGGGGGAGACGTGGGCGCTGGCCGATCTGCACTACAAGCCCTACCCGGCCAACCACTTCACGCACGCCTCGGTCGACGCCGCGCTAAGACTGCGCGCCGCCGGGATCGGCCCTGCCGACGTGGCGAGCGTCGAGATCGCAGTGGCCACGCCGACCGCCCGCACGATCGGCGAGCCGCTGGAGGTCAAGCGTCGCCCTGGCACGGGATACGCGGGCAAGTTCAGCGGCCCGTACGTCTTCGCCGCAGCATTGCACGGAGGCGGCGGCCTGGGGCTGGGCCTGGACGACTTCACCGACGCGCTGGTCCAGGACCCGTCCTACCTGTCGCTCATGGACCGCACGACGATCGTCGGGTCGGCGGTGTGCGACGCGCTCTACCCGCACGCCCTGCCGGCGATCGTCACCGTCACGCTGACCGACGGCCGTACCGTTGTGGAAGAGGTCCTCACCAACCGTGGCGGCCCGGACCAGCCGTTGACCGATGCCGAGCTGCACACAAAGTTCCTGACCAACGCCAGGCGCGCTCTGCCGGAGCACACTGCTCTGCAGCTCGCGGACGGCCTTCGCTCGCTGCCCACCCTCGACCTCGCCAGCCACGCCCTGGAGGCTCTCTCGTGACCCGCTACGACTCCGTCGTCACCGGCGGCACCCTCGTCATCCCCTACGTCGGCGAGGTGCGCGGCGACGTGGCTATCCGCGACGGCCGGATCGTGACGATCGACGACGACCTGTCCCGTGCTGACACCGACGTGCGCATCGACGCCGGCGGCAAGGTCGTCCTCCCGGGCGCCGTCGACAGCCACTACCACCTGGGCATCTACCGCGACCTCGCGACCGACACCGAGAGCGAGACCACCTCCTCCCTCGTCGGCGGCGTCACCAGCGTCATCAGCTACTTCCGTACCGGCCAGCACTACCTGAACAAGACCGGGCCGTACAAGGAGATCTTCCCCGAGGTGCTCAGCGCCGTCGCGGGTCACGCCAAGGTCGACTATGGCTTCCACCTGGCTCCGATGACGCACGACCAGATCGGCGAGATCCCCTGGCTCATCGACGAGATGGGCGTCACCAGCTTCAAGTACTACATGTTCTACAAGGGCTTCAACCTGGCCGCGTCGAGCTCCGACGCGAAGTCCTACACGATGAGTGAGAACTACGATCTCGGTCACCTCTTCGAGCTGATGGAGGCCGTTGCGGCCGCCCAGGCGGAGCGACCCGGCACCCGCCTCTCGGTGTCGCTGCACTGCGAGCAGGCCGAGCTGATGCGGGTCTTCATCGAGCGCGCCAAGAACGACCCGTCGGTGCGTGGTCTCGCGGAGTACTCCGCCGGCCGGCCGCCGCTGACCGAGCGGCTCGCCATCGAGGAGGCGGGGGTGCTGGCCGACGCCACCAAGGTGAACGTCAACCTGCTGCACCTGTCGAGCGCCCTGGCCATGGAGACCGCTGTCGCGCTGAGCCGGCGCTACCCCGACATGGACATGAACCGCGAGACGACGCTGCACCACCTGGCGCTCGATCACGAGACCCTCGATGCCAAGGGCGGTCTCGGCGGGAAGGTCAACCCGCCGATCCGCACGAAGACCGACAACGAGGCCCTCTGGGAGGCCGTCCGCCGCGGCCACGTGGGCACGGTCGCCTCCGACCATGCCTGCTGCATGGAGGCCGAGAAGGGCGACGAGCTCTGGCCCGCCCAGCCCGGCTTCGGAGGCACCGCGCTGCTCTACCCGGTGATGCTCAGCGAGGGCGTGCACAAGCGCGGCCTCAGCCTGGCCCGCATCGCTGAGGTCGTCAGCGCCCAACCCGCCAAGACCTTCGGCCTGTACGGCCGCAAGGGCACCATCGCGGTCGGGGCTGACGCCGACCTCGCGATCGTCGACATGGACCTCGAGCAGATCGTCACCACCGAGCTGTGCCAGTCCGCACAAGACCACTGCCCTTTCGAGGGCGAGAGCGTCAAGGGCTGGCCGACCACCACGATGGTTCGCGGCAACCCCGTCTACGTCGACGGCAAGGTGTCCGCGGAGTTCACCGGCCAGTACCTGAAGCGCAGCTGAGGTGTACGACCTCGCGCTCCTGCTCCACGTCATGCTCTTGACCTACTGGCTGGGCGCCGACCTCGGTGTCTTCTACTCCAGCAGGTACGTGCTCAAGCCTGAGCTGTCCCCAGAGGCCCGGGCCACCGCACTGAAGATCATGGCCTGGCTCGACGTGTCGCCGCGGCTGTGCCTGGTGCTGTTCCTGCCCAGCGGCGTGACCCTGATGGCCCTGGACGACTACGGCCGCGACACCTTTGCCGGCTGGCCGTTGGCCGGGATCTGGTTCGCGTCCGCGATCTGGTTCGGCCTGGTGCTCGCCGACCACCTGCTGCACGACTCCCCCTTGCAGGCCAGGGTGAAGCAGCTCGACCTGCTCGCCCGGTTCACGGTCATCACCGGGCTGCTCGGGGCGTCGATCTACACGCTCGTCGTGGACGAGCCGTTCGGCGTGCACACGAACCCGAAGTGGCTCGGCGCCAAGGTCGGGCTGTATGCCGTCGCCATCGCCTGCGGGGTAGGGATCCGTTTCCGGCTCAAGCCGTTCACGCCGGCGTTCCTGGCTCTCATGACGAGCGGGTCGACCCCGGAGGTCGAGCGGGACCTGCGTCGCTCGATCGTCGGCAGCCAGCCGTTCGTGGCCGCGATCTGGGTCTGCGTCGTCGGTGCTGCGTTCCTCGGTCTGGCCAAGCCCGGGGCGACCCTCTAGCTCGGGAAGCCACCGGCTCGGGACAGCAGCCCGGGCACCCCACGGCCGAGCTGCTCGCCGACCCACATCGCACCGGAGCGCAGCAGCTCGAGGTCCAGGCCCGTCGGAAACCCGCTGCGGTGCAGGAGGTAGACCAGGTCCTCGGTCGCGATGTTGCCGGTGGCAGCGGGAGCGAACGGGCAGCCGCCGATCCCGCCGAGCGAGGCATCCAGCACGTCGAGACCCTCCTCGACCGCGGCGAGCGCGTTGGCATACCCGGTGTTGCGGGTGTTGTGGAAGTGGGCCCGCAGCCGCACGTGCGACGGCACCGCCGTCCGCACCGCGGCCACCCGGCGACGGACGTCGGCCGGCACGGCCACACCGATGGTGTCGGCCAGGGCGATCTCCCCCACGCCGTCGACCGCACACCGGGCCGCGAGGTCGGCGATCCGCTCCACGGGCACCTCCCCGCTGAAGGGGCAGCCGAAGCTGACCGCGAGCGTCACGGCCACGGCCCGGCCTTCGGCACTGACCAGCTTCGCCACCTGCTGGGCCATCTCGACGGCAGCGTCGGTGCTCATGCCGCTGTTGCGCTCGGAGAAGACGTCGGTGCTGACGACCACCACGTTGACTTCGGCGACGGCCGTCTCCAGGGCTCGGCGGGCGCCGCGCTCGTTGAGGACGAGCCCCGAGCTGACGAGGCCCTCAATACCGGCGACCCCCGCGAGAACGCCTTCTGCGTCGGCCATCTGGGGCACGCGACGCGGATCCACGAAGCTCGCGAGCTCGACGCGGCGGGCACCCGCAGCGACCGACCGGCGGACAAGCTCGACCTTCTGGTCGGTGGTCAGGATCTCCGGCTCGTTCTGCAGGCCGTCCCGCGGGCCGACCTCGACAACCTCGATCACCGTACGGTCCTTTCAGCGGAACATCGTTCCGATTAGACTACGCCGAGGTCTGACGAGGGAGCCAGCTGTGATCCGCCATGTGGTGCTGATGAAGTTCCAGGACGACGCGCACGCCCCAGAGGCCAAGCACCGGCTCGAAGCCCTGCCTGCCCAGATCCCGCAGCTGCTCAGCCTCGAGGTGGCGCTGGACCTGGTGCACAGCCCTGCGTCGTACGACCTGTGCCTGATCACCACGCATGCGAGCCTCCAAACGCTGAGCGACTACCAGACGCACCCGGTGCACGAGGAGTTCGGCCAGTGGCTGCGACCGCTGCTCACCGGCCGGGTCGTGGTCGACAGCGAGCTCTGACGGCGAGGAATCGTTCCGCTCAGCGGTACAGCGGTTAGGGTCGAAGAAACCATCAGGACAGCGAGGGACACGCCATGACAGACCCGGCAACCCCGGCGGCCGGCCAGACCATCGCCGGCATCGAGAGGGCCCTGGACGCGCTGTCGCTGTTCGCTGAGTCGGACTCCCCGAGCCTCGGGGTGACCGAGATCGCGCAGGAGCTCGGGCTGTCCAAGGCCGTGGTCCACCGCATCCTCGCCTCCTTCCGGGCGAAGGGCTTCGTCGAGCTCGACGAGCACACTCGCCGGTACTCCCTAGGGCCGCGCATCCTGTTCCTCGGCCTCACCTACCTCGACCGCATCGATGTCGTCTCCGTCGCGCGAACGGTGATGGTGCGACTGTCGGAGCAGACCGCCGAGACCGCCACCTTGTCCTTGCGCTCAGGTGACCACCGGGTCTACGTCGACCAGGTCACACCGAGCCGGGACGTC
This sequence comes from Mycobacteriales bacterium, assembly GCA_046590985.1. Lineage (GTDB taxonomy): Bacteria > Actinomycetota > Actinomycetes > Mycobacteriales > SCTD01 > RYN-111. The sequence continues at coordinate 36,531 of JBKJVH010000203.1, read as the reverse complement.
AAGATGTCGGTGTCGCTGGGGCTGTCCTACCCGCTGCACGCAGGCGCCTCGTCCAAGGCCTTCCTGGCCTTCCTGCCGCCGGCGGAGATCGACGCCTACCTGGCAGGCCCTGCGCTGTTGGCGCTGACCCCCAAGACGCAGGTCGACCCGCGCAAGCTTCGCAAGGAGCTCGCCCAGATCCGGGAGGTCGGCTACGCGCAGTCCTTCGGCGAGCGCATGGAGGGCGCCGGTGCCGTAGCGGCCCCGGTCTTCGGCCGGGACGGCACCCCCGATGGCGTCATCAGCATCTGCGGCCCCATCGAGCGGTTCCGCGACGAGGCCGACCGGGCGGCCGAGCTGCTCCTCGCCGAGACCACCGACGCCTCCGCCCGGCTCGGCTTCCGCAGCGCCTAGCGGAACGCTGTTCCAAATTATCCCGGTTCGTGGGACCATCACAGGACACCACTCTCCCGGAGGACAGATGGCCGTCGAGGCACCCAGCCCCGCCCCCGCACTCACCGCGCCCAGGAGGCCCCGGCCGCTCCTCGAGCCAGGTCTCCTCGGAGGCCGTCTCGGACTCGCCGTCATCGGCGGCGGCCTGCTGGTCATCGGCTTCGGCTGGTACGGCATCTCCGGACGAGGGGCCCAGATCGACGGCCACACCGACATCCGGGCGCAGCTGCCGTACCTGGTGTCAGGAGGGTTCCTGGGGCTGGCGCTCGTCGTGCTCGGGGCCGCGCTGCTGGTCGCGCACACCGCCCGCGTGGAGCGGGCCCGGTCCGAGGCGCTGCTCGAGGCCCGGTTCGACGCCCTGACGGCCGCCCTCGGCGGCGTGCGCCAGGCGCCCGCGCCCGCGGGGTACGTGATCGCGGGCGCCGCGGCCTACCACCAGCCGGAGTGCCGTCTGGTGGACGGCCGGGTCGGCCAGGACTACGTGACGGTCGACGCCGCCGAGGACGCCGGCCTGCGACCCTGCCGCCTCTGCGCCACCTGACCAGAGGCCTGCGGGCGGGCCACCGGCGCCACGACCAGCTGACCCCGGCGCAGCCGGTCGGCGCGGCGTCGCTCGGTCCGCGCGAAAGCCATCGGGTGCGCGTCCGCTCCGAGCGTCCAGCCGACCAACGCCAGGAGCAGCACCCCGAGCAGGGTCGCGACGGCCAGGCCGGCCTCCGAGGCCCGGCGCGCAGCCCGCACCTGGACGGGAGTCACGGTGGGTGCCGCCACCAGCGCAGGGAGCGGGACGACCGCCACCGCAGGAGCAGGCAGCACTCCCGGTGCCTCGGCGACGGGCACGGCCGCCGGTGCAGGCGCCAGGGCAGGGAGGACGGGATCACCTGAGCCGGGGACGAGCACCGTCGCCGGCGGGAGGGCTGGGCCCGACACGGGACCCGCCGACGGCGGGACCTCGATCGCCGGGGAGGTGGCGGACAGCCGGGCGACAACCGTTGCCGGACCGGTGAAGTTGACCTGGAAGGGCAGTACGGCCGGCGCTGCCGCCGCGGGGTCCGGGCGCAGCACCACACCCGTGTTCGGCGTCCCACTCAGCCACTCCACCGCCGCCGTGGTCAGCAGGAACGACATGGTGCCCTTGGCCGCGTCGTACACCCCGGGCGCCGCCCCGGTGCAGTCCTCGAGAGGCTGGACCGAGGGGTCAACGCCCTCGCCGGTGACGAAGGCGGACCTCAACCGGCAGGCCACCACCTGCGCCGCAGCCGGGTCCTGCCCGGTGGCCGGGTCCACAGGCAGCACCAGCGTCAGGTTGGTCGGCGCGGTGCCGGCCGGGAGGCCGGCGAGGGCCAGGCGGAGGTAGGTCGCCTTGGCCGGCGCGGCATCCGGCCGGCCGTCGAAGGCGACCGAGAGGTCACCTGCCGGCACGTTGGACGGCTCTGCAGCCGGCAGCCCCGCCGGCGCGAGTCGCCGCCACGACCAGGCGGAGGCATCCACCGTCAGCGTCGCGTCAGCCGCGAGAGCCGGCAGCGCGGGCAGCAGCACGCCGGCGGCCGTGAGTCCGATCAGGCCTGCAGACGTGAGCCGCCGCACCGCTCCCCCTCATTATGGAACTGCGTTCCGCTGAAGGGTACAGCGCGAGGTGGCTGCTTGGCGAGGGTCAGCTCTCGGTCGCCAGTCGGACGCCGAAGCCTATGAACACCACCCCGGCCGCGCGGTCCAGGCGGGTACGGACGACCGGGTTGTTGATCCACCCTGTCACCCGGCCGGCCAGCACCAGCAGCGCGGCGAAGTAGAGCACCGTCAGCAGCAGGAAGATCGCTCCGAACAGCAGCGACGTGGCGCCGACCGGCTCACCGTCGGGGACGAACCCGGGCAGGAACGTCACGAAGAAGACCCCGACCTTCGGGTTCAGCAAGTCGGTCGCGAGCCCCGCCAGAAAGCCCCTCCGGGCGAAGCCGACGTGCTCCCCCGGCGCGACCACGGTCCTGGACCGCAGCGACTGGATGCCCAGCCACACGAGGTAGCAGGCGCCGAGGACCCGCAGCGCGAGATAGGCGTCGTGCGAGGCGCGCAGCAGGGCCGAGAGCCCGAGGGCGGCCGCGACGATCCAGACGGCCAGCCCGGTCAGCACCCCGAGGACGGTGAGGACCGCGGTGCGTCGCCCGTCGCGGACCAGATTCCGGACGACGACCAGGGTGTCCGGACCGGGCAGCAGCACGATGAGCACGGCAGCCAGGGTGAACGTCAGGACGGCGGTGAGCACGCGTCAGGCTAGAGCGGTCGACAGGTCGGTCACAAGACCACCCCGCGGAGCAGCGCGGCCGCACGCTCGGGGGAGATGTCGTTGATGAAGACGCCCATTGCTGACTCGGAGCCGGCCAGGTACTTCAGCTTCCCCGGACCGCGACGGGTCGAGAACAGCACCAGGTGCAGCGCGGCCTCACCGGCGGTGGCCTGCACCGGCGCCTGGTGCCAGCCGGAGACGTAGGGCATCGGGATGCCGAACAGCCCGTCCAGCCTTCTCAGCACCTCGAGGTAGAGCGGCGCGAACGCAGCCCGCGCCTCGGTGGAGACTCCGGGCAGGTTGGGTACCCGGGTGAGCGGATGGACGTGCACCTCGAAAGGCCAGCGCGCAGCTTCGGGTACGAAGGCGATCCACTCGTCGTTCTCCGCCACCACGCGACGACCGTCGGCGCGCTCCGCGGCAATGATGTCGTCACTGAGGTGCCGCCCGGTACGGGAGAAGTGCCGCTCCTCACTGGCCAGCAGCTTGACGGTGGTCGGAGGAAGAAACGGATAGGCGTAGATCTGGCCGTGCGGGTGGGCGAGCGTGACGCCGATCTCCTCCCCGCGGTTCTCGAACGGGAAGACCTGGACGACATCGGGAAGAGCCTGCAGCTCAAGGGTTCTGTCCACCCATGCCGCGAACACGGTGCCTACCTGGGCCGGCGACAACGAGGCAAAGGAAGCCGTGTGGTCGGACGTGAAGCAGACCACCTCGCAACGACCACGGCCGGGGCGGGAGCCGGACGCGGCACCCTCGCCCGGCGTGGCGGACATGCTGAGGGAGGGGAACCTGTTCTCGAACACCACGACGTCGTAGTTGTCCGAGGGGATCTCCGTGGGTCGGTCCTTCGCGGAAGGACACAGCGGGCACTCGTCCGCGGGAGGCAGGAAGGTGCGTGCCTGCCGGTGCCCCGCGACAATGACCCATTCTTCAAGAGCCCGGTCCCAGCGCAGGGCCGACTCCGTCGCCACGGGTGGGAGGTCTCGCGGGTCATCCAGCCGGCGCACCGCGTCGTCGCGTCTGTCGAAGTAGATGATCTCCCTGCCATCGGCGAGGCTTGCCTGTGTGCGCTTCATCCCCGCAGTGCCTGCCCGTGGCCGGCGACCGGGACGACCTGCAGGCCGGCCACCTCGGCCTCGAGCAGCTGACGGGCACCACTCGGCAGCGCGTCGTCGGTGATGAGCACATCGAGGTCCGACAGCGAAGCGAACGTCATCAACCCGACCGTGCCCCACTTGCTGGCGTCCGCCACCACCACCAGCGAGCTGGCAGCCGCGACGAAGGCCCGGTTCGTCTCGGCCTCCCCCAGGTTGGGGGTCGTGAGCCCCACCTGAGCCATGCCGTGGCAACCCAGGAAGGCGATGTCGAAGTGCAGGCTGCGCAGCACCAGGTCGGCGATCGGCCCCACCAGGGCGTCGCTCGGGGTTCGCACCCCGCCGATGAGGATGACCGTGTGTCGCTCGCGCAACACGTCGGCGACCTTGATCGAGTTGGTCGCGACGGTCAGGTCCTCGATGTCGAGGAGCTTGCGCGCCAGGACCCAGGTCGTCGTCCCGGCGCCCAGCCCCACGGTCTGGCCAGGAGAGACCAGGCGAGCTGCCGCGTCAGCGATCGCATGCTTCTGGGCCAGGTCCCGCATCGATTTTGCCTCGAAGCCCGGCTCCTCGCTGGAGCCCTGCTGCAGGGAGGTCGCCCCCCCGTGAACCTTCTCGAGCATGCCCTCGCGCCCGAGGAGCTCAAGGTCGCGGCGGACCGTCATGTCCGAGACCCCGAGAAGCACAGTCAGGTCCGAGACCCGGACTGCGCCGACCCGGCGGATCTCCTCGAGGATGCGCTGTCGGCGCTGGGCGGCGAGCACGTCAGCCCTGCCGGAGGACGGCGACGTCGCCGGCCGGGACGAGACGTCCCTCCACGAGGACGTCGTCCACGGTGTGGTTGAGGACGAACAGCAAGTCACCACGCCGGACGACCTCCACCCCTGCGGGCGCCTGCGCGGCCGGCCCTACCCCTGCGCCCTCGGCCGCCGCGAGCAGGACCTGACTGAGCGTGTCGTTGTCGAGGGTGGTGGCGAGGTACCACGCCGTTCCGGAGCCGTGCAGGTTGCGGGTGACAGCGGGCGTCCCGGGCAGCGGCCCGTCGACGCAGCGCTGCAGGACCTCGGCGCCGGTCGTGCTGAGCAGCTCCGTCCAGGCCCGGCCGGAACCGCCTCCCGACAGCGCCACCTGTCCCCCCTTGGCAAGCGGGAAGAACTCCTCGACCCGCACGCCGAGCACGTCCCGAAGGCCGCCGGGGTAGCCGCCGAGCCGCACCTGGTCGTGCTCGTCGACGATCCCGCTGAAGTAGGACACCACCAGGGAGGCACCGGCGCGCACCTGCTCGGTGATGGCCTTCGCCCCGGCGTCGGTGAGCAGGTAGAGGCTCGGCGCGAGCAACAGGTCATACCCCGCGAGGTCACCCTCGGGGTGCACGAAGTCGACGGTGATGCCGGCCTTCCACAAGCACTCGTAGTACGACCGCACCGCCGACAGGTAGCGCACGTCGGCCGACGGGTGGCTGTCGAGCTCCACGGCCCACCAGGCCTCGTAGTCCCAGAGCACGGCTGCCCGCGCCTGTACGCGAGATCCCTTCACCTGATGGAGATCTGCCAGCTCCGACCCCAGCGCGGTCACCTCGCGCCACACCTTGGAGTCGGTCCCCGCATGCGGCACCATCCCCGAGTGGAACTTCTCCGCGCCGGCGCGGGAGGCGCGCCATTGGAAGAACATCACCCCGTCCGCGCCGCGCGCGACCTGGGCAAGGGCGTTCCGCCTGAGCTGACCCGGCACCTTGGCAAGGTTGCGCCGCTGCCAGTTCACGGCACTGGTAGAGCTCTCCATGAGCAACCACGGCGCCTGCCTCGCCAGCCCCCGGGTCAGGTCCGCGGACAACGCGAGCTCGATCTCTGGCGCCGGGTCCTCCCCGAGCAGGTAGTGGTCGTTGGAGACCAGGTCGACCTCGCGGCCCCACCTGAGGTAGTCCAGGGGCTTGAAGTGGGAGGCCATGAAGTTGGTGGTGATGGGAAGGTCGCTCACGGACCGGACCGCGTCGCGCTCCAACCGGTAGACGTCAAGCAGCTCCTCCGAGCAGAACCGCGCCCAGTCCAGCTGCTGGGTCGGGTTCCGCCAGGTCGGGGAAACCCGGGGTGGCAGCAGTTCCGCCCAGTCCCCGTAGCGCTGGCTCCAGAAGGCCGTTCCCCAGGCCGCGTTGAGCGTCTCCAGGTCGCGGTACTTGCGCTCCAGCCAGGTGCGGAACGCCGCGGCGCTCACGTCGCAGAAGCACTGGGCGACATGGCAGCCGTACTCGTTGTTGACGTGCCACATCCGGACCGCCGGATGTGTGGCGTAGCGGGTGGCCACCGCCAGGGCGAGCCGGGTTGCGCCGGCCCGATAGTCCGGTGAGCTCGGGCAGTACGCCTGCCGGCTGCCCCACCAGAGCGTGGCGCCGTCCTCGCGCTGGGGCAGGCTCGTCGGATGCTTGAGGGAGAACCACGGCGGCGGAGCTGCGGTCGCGGTCGCGAGGTCGATTCCGATCCCGCCCTCGTGCAGCAGCGCCACGACCTCGTCCAGCCAACCGAACTCATAGCGCCCCTCCGCGGGCTCCAGCCAGGCCCAGCTGAAGATGCCCAGGCTGACCAAGTTGACGCCCGCCTCACGCATCAGGGCGATGTCCTCGGCCCAGACCTCCGGAGGCCACTGCTCTGGGTTGTAGTCCGCCCCGTACAGCAGGCCGTGCACGGCGGGCCACGACGGCGCAGGCACGGACACCCCTCCTCCGAAAGCAACAGCGGTCGCCACGAACTTTCCCGTTCCGAACCAGAAAGTCAACAACAACGAACAGGCTGGGGTCACCGGTGACCCCGCGCACTCCCCATCTCACCCTGCGTGAGTTCCCGACATTCCTCAGCCAGATAACAGTTTCACTGAGGTACCGCGAACCGCTTGACAGGTCGGCCCCGGAGGGATGTGATGCGGCTCACTTGATCGAATCTGTTGAAATTCTTCCGTTGCTGATCGCCACCCAGGAGGCACTCCATGTCCCGATCTGCTGTCGAGCGCCGCGCGCTGGCCGACCTTGGCGGGATGGAGATCGACCGCCGCCGCGTGCTGCAGGGGATGATGTTCGGCGCCGCAGGGCTGGCCAGCAGCGGACTGCTCGCGGCCTGCGGCAGCTCCAGCACCAAGAAGGCGACCGGCGGCACTGACAAAGCCTCCGGAACGGTGAGCTTCGGGTCGAACGGTTCGGACGACGTCCCCAAGGCTGCATATGCCGCCATGATGGCCGCCTTCACGACCGGGTCGAAGGTCCAGGTCGCCACGAACACCGTGGCCCACAACGACTTCCAGACCCAGATCAGCAACTACCTGCAGGGCAAGCCCGATGACGTCTTCACCTGGTTCGCCGGCAACCGGATGCGCTTCTTCGCCAAGCAGGGACTGATCGGTGACATCTCCGACGTGTGGGCCGACCTCAAGATGAGCGACTCCCTCAAGGCCGCCTCAACGGCCGAGGACGGCAAGCAGTACTTCGTGCCGCTGTACAACTACCCCTGGGCCGTGTTCTACCGCAAGAGCGTGTTCGCCGAGAAGGGCTACGCCGTCCCCAAGACCCTGGACGAGTACAAGACCCTCGGCGCGCAGATGAAGAAGGACGGCATGGCCCCCATCGGCTTCGCCGACAAGGACGGCTGGCCGGCCATGGGGACCTTCGACGTCTTGAACATGCGCATCAACGGCTACCAGTTCCACATCGACCTGATGAACGGCAAGGAGGCCTGGGACGACAAGAAGGTCAAGGACGTCTTCAACACCTGGCGCGACATCCTTCCCCTCCACGAGGAGAACGCCCTCGGCCGCACGTGGCAGGAAGCCGCCCAGAACCTGGGCAGCAAGAAGAGCGGCACCTACCTGCTCGGCTCGTTCGTCGGCCAGCAGTACAAGGGCGCGGTGTACGACGACCTCGACTTCTTCCCGTTCCCGGAGATCAACCCCGAGCACGGCACCGACTCGATCGACGCCCCGATCGACGGGCTCATGATGTCCGCGCACCCGAAGAACGAGGCGGCTGCCAAGGCGCTGCTCCGCTACGTCGGTACGGGTGCCGCCCAGGACATCTACCTCAAGACCGACCCGAACGACGTGGCCGCCGCCTCGGACGCGTCGTCGACGAACTACAACGCGCTGCAGAAGAAGGGGGCGGCGCTGATCGCGAACACCAAGAACATCGCGCAGTTCCTGGACCGGGACACCCGCCCGGACTTCGCCTCTCCCGTCGTCATCCCCGCCATCCAGTCCTTCCTGAAGAACCCCAAGGACGTGGACGGCGTCACGAAGTCTCTGCAGCAGCAGGCCAAGACCATCTTCGTCAGCTGACCTCGCCCCGTGACCTCCACCACGTCCACCCGTCCACCGGCAACGGCCATCCGCCGTCGCCGCTGGAAGGGCTCCCGGCGCTTCTCCCGCCGGGACATGGTCGTGCTGTGGTTGATGGCCGGCATCCCGACGCTGGTCCACGTCTCGCTGGTCTGGGTCCCGACCATGCTGTCCGTCGGGCTGTCCTTCACCCGTTGGAACGGCATCGGCGGCCTCAAGACGATCGAGCCCGTCGGGCTCGACAACTACCACCAGATCACCACCATCTACCCGCCGTTCTGGCCGGCCCTGCAGCACAACCTCATCTGGCTCGGCGTCTTCTTGTTCATCGCGACGCCGTTGGGCCTGCTGTTCGCGGTACTGCTCGACAAGGAGATCCGTGGGTCCCGCCTGTACCAGAGCGCCATCTACCTGCCGGTCGTGCTGTCCCTCGCGCTGGTCGGCTTCATCTGGCAGCTGATCTACAGCACCGACCAGGGGCTCATCAACAACCTGACCGGTTCGCACGTGGACTGGTTCGGTGACACCAAGGTCAACCTGTGGGCGGTGCTCGTCGCGGCGTCGTGGCGGCATGTCGGCTACATCATGGTGCTCTACCTCGCTGGCCTCAAGAGCGTCGACGGCACGCTCCGGGAGGCCGCCAAGATGGACGGCGCGAACGAGGTGCAGACCTTCCGGAACGTGGTGTTCCCCTCGCTGCGGCCGGTCAACGTCGTGGTCCTGGTCGTCACCGTCATCGAGTCCCTGCGGGCGTTCGACCTCGTGTACATCATCAACCGTGGCACCAACGGGCTCGAGCTGCTCTCGGTCCTGGTCACCAACAACATCATCGGTGAGGCCAGCCGGATCGGGTTCGGGTCCGCCCTCGCGGTGATCCTGCTCGTCATCTCCCTGAGCTTCATCGTGGTGTACCTGCTGCAGACCTTCCGCAAGGACACCGCGTGAAGCCCGCCCGGCTGGCCCTGCACAGCTTCCTGGTCCTCACCGCCCTGGTGTGGCTCGTCCCGATGCTCTGGGCGATCTACACCTCGTTGCGCCCCTACGACGAGACCGCCCGGCGCGGGTACGTCTCGATCGCACACGACCTGACCCTGCAGAACTACCGCAACGCGCTGTCCCGCGGAGACCTGGTCCACCACTTCCTCAACACGATGATCATCGTGCTCCCCGCCCTGGTCCTCACGTTGTTCCTGGCGTCGATGGCCGCGTTCGTGGTCTCCCGCTTCAGCTTCAAGGGCAACCTGGCCCTGCTGATGCTCTTCACCGCAGGCAACCTGCTGCCCCAGCAGGTCATCATCACCCCGCTGTACCGGCTGTACCGGAGCATCCCGCTGCCGGCGTTCATGAGCAGCTCCGAAACCCTGTACGACTCGTACTGGGGGATCATCTTGATCCACGTCGCGTTCCAGACGGGCTTCTGCACGTTCGTGCTCAGCAACTACATGAAGACCCTCCCGCACGAGCTGACCGAGGCGGCCCGGATCGACGGAGCTTCGGTGTGGCGGCAGTACTGGCAGATCACCCTGCCGCTGTCCCGGGCACCCCTCGCGGCGCTGGCGACGCTGGAGTTCACCTGGATCTACAACGACTTCTTCTGGGCGCTGGTCCTGATGGTCACCGGGGACAAACGACCGATCACCTCCTCGCTCAACAACCTGCAGGGCCAGTTCTTCACCGACAACAACCTGGTCGCCGCCGGCTCGCTCATGGTGGCGCTGCCGACGGTGCTGGTCTACGTGTTGCTGCAGAAGCAGTTCATCGGAGGGCTCACCCTCGGCGCGACCAAGGGATGACCGCCCGCTCCTTGCTCGAGGCACCTCCGTACGGCACCGACGTGCTGGTGTCGGCTCCGGGTCGGGCAAACCTCATCGGGGAGTACACCGACCTCAACGACGGGTACGTCCTGCCGGTCGCCCTCGACCTGCGGACGGTGCTGGCCGGTCGGCGCACGACGGGCTCGTTGGTCGTGCGGTCCCTGGACCTGCCGGCGGACGGCACCGTCGAGGTCGACCTGCGAACGGGTTCGGGCCCGACCCGCGGCTGGGGGCGCTACGCCACCGCTGTCGTGCAGGTCCTACTCGAGGAAGGTCTTGCCCTCCAAGGGTTTGAGGGCGTCCTGAGCAGCGACGTCCCGCTCGGCGCAGGGCTGTCCTCCTCGGCTGCCCTGGAGGTCGCGCTGGCGCTGGCGCTGCTGGCCGAACCGCTCGACCCGGTCCGGCTGGCGCGGCTGTGCCAGCGAGCGGAGAACGTCGGGGTCGGGGTCCAGAGCGGCATCATGGATCAGCTGACCAGCGCTGCCGCCCGGTCCGGCTGCGCGCTGCTGCTCGACTGCCGCGACCTCAGTATCGAGCACGTGCCACTGCCGGCCGAGCTCTCCGTACTCGTGGTGGACTCGGGCGTGAGCCGAAGCCTGTCGAGCAGCGCGTACAACGAGCGCAAGGAGCAGTGCGGTCAGGCCGCCCGTGCCCTCGGGGTCGGCAGCTTGAGGGACGCGACACTCGACCAGCTCCTGGTGCGGTGGGAGGACCTCGACGACGTCGTGCGCCGTCGGGCTCATCACGTGCTCACCGAGAACGTCCGGGTGCTGCAGACGGCGGCTGCGCTCCGGGACGGCCAGACCGAGCTGGTCGGCTCTCTCATGGCTGCCTCGCACCAGAGCCTCGCGAACGACTTCGAGGTCAGCACCCCCGAGCTGGACCTGTTGGTCACCCTCGCGACCCGGCTGCCCGGCGTGATCGGGAGCCGGCTGACCGGGGCGGGCTTCGGGGGATGCACCGTCTCGCTCGTGGAGACCAGCCGCGCGGCTGCCGTCCGCGAGGAGCTCTGCGAGCAGTACGCCGCGGCGAGCGGACGGACACCTCGGGGCTGGGTGTCGGAGGCCTCGAGTGGGGCAGCGCGGGCATGACGCAGGACCTGCTGCACCTGCGCAGCGAGGGCGTGAGCCTGCTGCTGGACGCCCGCGGTCCCGGACTCCCGGCCATCCTGCACTGGGGACCGGACCTCGGCAGCGGCGACGACCTGACGGCGGTGGCGGAGGCACTCGTTCCCGCCGTCGCGCACGCTGCCCTCGACGTGCTGGTCCCGCTGACACTGCTGCCCGAGCGTGCGGCGGGGTACCGCGGACGGCCAGGGCTGAGCGGCAGCCGGGCGGGCCGAGCCTTCTCGCCGCGGTTCCGGCTGTCGCGCCTGGAGCGTCACGACGCTGGGGTGCTGGTCGTGGCCGCCGACACCGACGCCCAGCTCGAGGCGGAGATCGAGCTCGAGCTCACGTGCGGGCTGCTGCGGATGCGTACCCGTCTGCACAACCGGGGAAGGGACAGCTACGCCTTGCAGGAGCTGGCCTGCGTGCTCCCCGTCCCCGCCCGCGCAAGCGAGCTGCTCGACCTGACCGGCCGCTGGCTGCGCGAACGACACCCGCAGCGCCACCCGTTCGTCTCAGGCGCCTTCGTGCGTGAGGGCAGGCACGGTCGCACCGGTCACGACGCGCCTCTGCTGCTCGCCGCGGGGGTCGACGGTTTCAGCAACCGCAGCGGCGAGGTCTGGGCCGCGCACCTGGGCTGGAGCGGCGACCACACGCTGTGGGCCGAGCGAGGACCCGGGACGCCGTCGGTGCTGGGGGCTGCGGAGCTGCTCGCCCCCGGCGAGGTGCTGCTCGAAGCCGGCGACAGCTACGGGACGCCCTGGACCTACGCGGCCTACTCCGCCGACGGTCTCGACGGGGTGGCCGCGTCGTTCCACGGCTGGCTCCGGGCCCGGCCGGGTCACCCCGCCTCGCCGCGACCCGTGGTGCTGAATACCTGGGAGGCGGTCTACTTCGACCACGACCTGAACCGGCTCCAGGCCCTCGCCGACACGGCGGCAGCCATCGGGGTGGAGCGGTTCGTGCTGGACGACGGCTGGTTCCACGGCCGGCGTGACGACACCCGCGGCCTCGGCGACTGGCAGGTCGATGACGAGGTCTGGCCGACCGGCCTCAGTCCGCTGATCGAGCACGTCACGGGACTCGGCATGGAGTTCGGCCTCTGGGTCGAGCCCGAGATGGTCAACGTCGACTCCGACCTCGTCCGCGCCCACCCCGACTGGGTCTTGGGCGTACCCGGCCGGACGCCGCCGCCGTGGCGTCACCAACAGGTGCTCGACCTCACGAACCCAGCCGCCTGGGAGCACCTGCTTGAACGGCTGGACAGCCTGCTCGCAGGGCACCCGATCCGGTACCTCAAGTGGGACCACAACCGCGACCTGGTCGAGGCCGCAGACGCCGAGGGGCATCCTGCGGTGCACGGCCAGACTCTCGCGGTCTACCGGCTGCTGGATGCCCTGCGCGGACGTCACCCCGACGTCGAGATCGAGAGCTGCTCCTCCGGCGGCGGCCGGGTGGACCTCGGCATCCTCGAGCGTACCGATCGGGTCTGGGCCAGCGACACCAACGATGCCCTTGAACGCCAGGGCATTCAGCGCTGGACCGGCCTGCTGCTGCCACCTGAGCTGGTCGGTGCGCACGTCGGCCCGACACACTCACACACCACCGGAAGGACGGCCGCCCTGCCGTTCCGGGTACTGACTGCGCTGTTCGGCTCGTTCGGCTTCGAGTGGGACGTGACGCAGGCGGGGAAGGCTGAACTCGCGCTGCTCACCACGACTGTCGCCGGCTACCAGCGGCTGCGGCCGTTGCTCCACACCGGCCGGGTCGTGAACGCCGACCATCCCGACCCGAGCAGCAGGGTCCACGGCGTCGTCAGCCAGGACGGCACCCACGCCGTGTTCTGCTTCGCACAGCTGACCACCTCGACCTGGGAGGTGCCTCCTGCCGCACGCCTGCCGGGGCTGGACCCCGAACGCCGCTACGTCGTCCGGGCGGCGACGGGCTTCGGTGCCGCGACGACCCTCAACCGGACCCCACCACCCTGGTGGACGGCGGGGGAGATCCGGCTGAGCGGACGGGCGCTCGGCGAGGTCGGTCTGCAGCTCCCCGTGCTCCACCCGGAGCAGGCCCTGCTCCTGGAGCTGACGTCCTAGGCCCGCTCGGGGAACTGCCTCGCCACGGCGGCATGCAGGTCCTTGACCCGCTGCGCCTGGGCAGCAGGCATCACCAGCGTCGCGGTGGGGGTGTGCACCACGACCAGCCCCTCGCAGCCGACCAGGGCCACGAGGTGGTCAGGGTCTGAGGAAGCCACGACGCAGTCGTGCGACTCGAGCAGCACCGCTGACGTGGCGCCGAGTGCGTTGCCGTCAGCGGAGCGGGACAGCGCCTCGCCGTACTGGGGCCAGGACCCGACGTCGAGCCACTGCGCGGACAGCGGCACGGCGCACACCGTGAAGTCCGGCGAGGTCGAGGCGGGCTCCATCACGCCGTAGTCGACCGAGACCTTGGCGATCTCGTCCCACGCGACCACGTCGCCGTCGAGGACCCGCTTCACGAGGCGGTAGGTCTCCGGCGCGAAGGCCTCAACGGCGCGCAGGAAGGTGGCGGCCTGCCAGACGAACATGCCCGAGTTCCAGAGCGCGCCCTGGGCGACCAGCTGCTCGGCGCGCTTCAGCTGCGGCTTCTCGGCGAAGCGCGAGACCACCAGCGCCTCGCCGGAGTGCGGTGCCCCGAGCTCGAGGTAGCCGAAGCCGGTGGCCGGGTGGTCGGGCACGACGCCGAACGTGACGAGCGCGTCGTCGTGGGACTCCGCGACGGCGAAGCCCCGCTCCAGGCTGGCGACGAAGGCACCGAGCGGGTCGATGAGATGGTCGGAGGTGAGCACCGCGACCACCGCCTCCGGGTCGGCGGCGGCGATGGTGGCCATGCCCAGCGCCAGCGCCGGCAGGGTGTCCCGTCCGGACGGCTCGATGATGAGCCGCTCCGGCTCCAGGCCGGGTACGGCGGAGACCGCGGACCGGAGCTGCTCCCCCGTACCGAGCCAGACCTCGGAGGCAACCGCGGCCGCCCGTATCAAGGCGATGTCGAGCAGCGACCGACCCTCGAACAGCGGCACGAGCTGCTTGGGCACGGCGGCCGTCGAGTAGGGCCACAACCGCGTGCCGGAGCCACCGGCCAGGACGAGGGCGTGCCTCATGCGGACTCCTCCAGGAGGTCGGCCGAGCGGGTGGGCGCGGCGCCTTCACCCACGGAGGTGACCCGCGCGGCCACCAGGTAGCGCAGGAACAGCCCAGCGCCCAGCAGCATCCGCAACGGTGCCCAGGCAGCGCCGCGGTAGTGCTCGGAGAGGTACACGTACAACGCCTTGTGGTGCTCCTTGAGCATCGCCGCGGAAGCGCCGCGGGTGGCGTGGCCTCCGACGTGGGTGATGACCGCCGAGGGCACGTAGACGTTCTGCCAGCCGGCCTCGGCGAGGCGCCTGCACAGGTCCATGTCCTCGCAGTACATGAAGAACTTCGGGTCGAAGCCGCCGACCTGCTCCCAGGCCTGTCGGCGCAGCAGCATCAGCGACCCCGACAGCCAGCCCGCCGGACCCTCGACCGGTGAACCGGACTCGGCGCGGTAGGAGCGGGTCCACGGGTTCGCAGGCCACCACCAGCCGAACACCGCATGGCCCAGGCCGCGCCCCAGGGAGGGAAAGGCGCGCGCCGAGGGGTAGAGCTTGCCGTCGACCGTCCGGATCGCCGGGCCCAGGCACCCCGCTGACGGCCACCGTCGGCCGGCGGCGAGCAACTCGTCGAGGGCGCCCGGCTCCCAGTGCACGTCGGGGTTCGCCACCACCAGCCAGTCCCCCTCGAAGCCCGAGGCCCCGAGGTTGGCGGCCTTGCCGTAGCCGAGGTTGCCGCCGGTCTCGAGCAGCCGCACGCCGTCGGGCACAGCCGGCGCTCCGGCCGGCGAGGCGTTGTCGGCGACCACCACCTCGACCGCCTGCGAGACGGCCGCGGGCAGCGAGCCGAGGAAGTCGGGCAGCACCTCGTCGGAGCTCCAGGTGACGACCACCACCCGGACGGGCGGGACCATCAGCCGCTGATGGCGCGGGCGTAGCTCGCGAGGTGGGCCTCGGCGCTGGCCGCCCAGGTGAACTCCAGCGACCGCTGGTGTCCGGCGATGCCGAGCTGGGCCCGGCGCGCCGGGTCGCCCATCAGGGCGGTGAGGGCCACCGCGATCGCGTCCGCGTCCGGCTCGGTGTAGGCAACCGCGTCGCCGCCGACCTCCGGCAGCGACAGCCGCTGGGTGGTGAGCACCGGCGCACCGCAGGCCATCGCCTCGAGCACCGGCAGGCCGAAGCCCTCCCCGTGCGAGGGGTAGGCGACCACGAGGGCACCGCCGAGGAAGCCCGGCAGGTCGGTGAAGCGCAGGTAGCCCGGACGCAGCACCCGGAGGTTCGCGGGCACCTCGCTGATGGCCTGGTCGATCGTGTCGTCCCAGCCCGACCCGCCCGCGAGGACCAGGGCCGGGGCGTCGTCGCGGTCCTGGCACGCCTTGACCCAGCCGCGCACCAGGCCGGGGACGTTCTTGCGCGGCTCGAGGGTGCCGAGGAACGCCAGGTAAGGCTGGCCCGCAAGCCCGAGACGGGCTTGCACACGCTGCTTCTCCTCCTCCGCGGGGACGTGGAAGGTCTGCTGGTCGACGCCGTGGTAAGCCACGTCGAGGAGCGTCGCGTCGGCCTCGAGGATGCGGATCAGCTCGTCGCGGGTGGCTTTGGACGGGACCAGGCACCGCGCCGCCCGACGCAGCGCGGTGCGGGTCGCGGAGCGGAAGAAGGTGCCCTTGACGGAGCTGTGCATCTCGGACTCGGTGAAGAACGTCGCATCGTGGAGGGTGACCACGACCGGTCGACCGGCACGCAGTGGCATCGTGTAGTGCGGGGAGTGCACCACCTCGGCGCCCACCTGCTGGGCGACCAGCGGCAGGCCGGTCTGCTCCCAGGCGAGCCGGGCCGGCCGGTGCGCGATCGCGGCGGGACCGGGGATGACGCGGGCTTCCGGCGCCATCCGGCCGTAGCGCTCAGCGTCGGCGCGCTGGGAGGCGATCGCCAGATCAGCCCCCGCGGCGGACAGTGCCGAGACGAGACCGTCGACGTAGCGGCCGACACCGCCTCGATCGGCCGGGACGGCGGTGGCGTCGACGAGGACGCGAGGTCCTGCGTCGGTCACGCGCGAACTCCTCTTCTCAGGGTCAGTGTCCTCAGCCTACGCCTGTCGGGTGCGCCGTCAGGGGAGATTCCGGTAGGCACGCCAGAGCTGTGCCGCAGCGCCGTCCCAGGTGAACGCGGCCGCACGCACCGGACCCGCCGCGCTGAGCCGCGCCCGCAACACCGCGTCGCCGGTGATCTGGCGGAGCCCGTCGACGAGATCGCCCAGCGGCACGGACAACGCTGCCCCACCGGCCACCTCCACGAGGGCGGCCGCGTCGGAGGTGAGCACGGGGGTTCCAGCTGCCATTCCCTCGAGCAGCGGCAGCCCGAAGCCCTCCGACCTGGACGGCACGACCAGCGCGGTGGCGTGGTGCAGAAGTACGGCGAGGTCCGGGTCGGGAACCCTGCCGAGGACGCGGACCTCGACACCGGCCGCTGCCGCGAGGTCCTGGACCGAGACCTCACCCCAGCCGGGCTGCCCGACGCACAGCAACGGAATCCCCGGTACGTCCTTGAGCGCCGTTACCAGCTCGGCCAGTCCCTTGCGTGGTTCCAGCGTCGAGACCGTCAGCAGGTAGCGCTCCGGAAGGGCGAGCCGGGTGGCCCGCTCCACCGCGTCGGCCGGCAGCCCCAGCTCGGCCGTCAGCCCGGGGCTGACGACCAGCACGTCCGGGAGCGCGACGAAGCGGGCCAGCTCGTCCGCCACGGCCCGGGTGTCCACCACCACGAGCCGCGCCAGCTGGGCAGCCCGCTCGATCATCGCCCGGTGCCACGTGACTCCGCGTGGGGTCAGCGTCTCGGGGTGCGTGTACGGCACCGCGTCGTGGATCGTCACGACCAGGTTGCCCGTCCTGGGGTGCAGCGGCGTCGGTGCGTGCACCAGGTCAGCCTTGACGCGGGGACCGACGCCCCTTTCCCACGCGGCCACCAGCCCCCGGTGCGGCAGCGGCAGCCGCTGCACCTGGACACCAGGGAGGTCGAGCCGCTGCCGGTGCCAGGCGGTGACCCCGGAGACCGAGGACCCGGCCGGCGCATGTCGGTGCAGGGCAAGGGCGAGCTCGCGGCTGTAGCGCCCGGTGCCGCCCGGCACCGGAGCCAGGCACTGCTCAAGGACCAGGCCGACGTGCGTCATCGCGTGAGCAGCCGGTCCTGCACCGTCCGGCGACGCTCGCCGCCCATCACCGCACGGCGACGCCGGAGGAGCTCAGGAAGCCAGCGCAGCAAGGAGAAGAAGGCCTGCACCCGGACCTTCGCCTTGGCGGTGGACTCGCCCCTCGCGACCGACACCGTGGTGAGCGGGAACCGCAGCAGCATCCGGAGCACCAGGGCGGGCGTGGCGCAGACGATCAGCATCGCGAGCCGGTTCCGCTCGGTGTAGAACGTGTGCCGCAGCGACCCTGCGCCGGTCGTCGCGGAGTGCTCGTGCACCACCACCGCCGTGGGTTCGTACCGAACGTGCCAGCCCGCGAGCTGGAGCCGCCAGGACAGCTCGACATCCTCGTAGTAGAGGAAGTAGCGCGGCTCGATCCCGCCCACCGATCGCACAGCCTCCGTGCGATAGGCAACGGCAGTGCCGGTCGCGTAGGCCACCGGCCCGACGAGGTCCCAGCGCCCGTCATCCGGATCCCCGAAGCCACGGTCCCGGCCGTAGCCGTCGGCCGCGAGCCAGCCCCCGGCGCTCTGCACGCGCCCGTCGGCGAACAGCAGCTTGCTGCACACCGCACCCAGCTGGTCGTCCGCCTCCAGCGGCCTCAAGAGCGCCGCAAGCCAGCCGGGGCGGACCACCGCGTCGTTGTTGAGCAGCACCACGTACCGGGTGTCGACCTCAGCCAGCGCGAGGGCCACCCCTCCGGCGAAGCCGGTGTTCGTGGCGCTGGGAAGCACCCGGACGCTCGGGTAGCGGGCGGCGAGCAGCTCGGCCGTACCGTCTTCGGAGCCGTTGTCGACGACCAGCACCGGGGCGCCTTCGGGGAGCACCGCGTCCAGGCAGGCGGGCAGCAGGTGCGCGCCGTTCCAGGTCACGATGACGACGGTGGCCGTCACGGCTTCCGCTCGAGCTTGGCGACCTGGCCGGCGAGCTCCATCAGCTGCGTGCGCTCCTCGAGCGCGACGTACTCATAGAGCTTGCGGGCCCTGCGGGCGGTGCCGAAGAAGACCCGCCGACCACGCGAGGTCTGCCAGGGGTTCGCCACCCCCGCCGGGAAGCGGAGCTGCCCGGCCTCCACGTCGAAGTGATGCCACCGTGAGATCTTCTCGAACGCCTGACGCTCCGGAGCGTCGGTGTCGAGAGCAGTGGAGATGCCGTCGAACAGGTGGCCCGGTGCGTACAGCTCCGGGTAGAAGTTCTCGAACGTCAGGTCCTCCGGCCGGCGCCAGTACGGCCATTGATGGGGGTACTGCGGCCACCCCAGCGTCCGAAAGGTGCGGACCTCGCCGAACCGCTCGGGTGCGACCAGCCGGCCGTGGTTCAGCGGCAGCGACCACTCGCACAGCTCCAGGGACGAGGTCAGCTTCGCGGCGGCAGCGAAAGCGTCGAGGAACAGCTGCCGGTCCAGGGCCTGTGGCATGTGGGAGGCGAAGCACAGGTGACCGGCACCGAGGTAGGACAGCACCAGGTAGGAGGCGCGCTGACCGGCGTCGTAGGTGCTCTCGTTGCGACGCCACAGCGCGAGGTCGAAGAAGGCGTAGCTGTGGATCCGGCCGTCCTCCACGAACAACGACGGGGCAACCGGCTTCAGCGGCCGGTAGTCGTCGTCGGACTGCAGGAACACCTCCTCCAAGGGCCCACGCTCGACGAAAGCCCTGCGCAAGAAGGCGTTCCGAGCCGTGTGCGACAGCGGCTTCTGCTCAGCGCTGGTCAGCAGGCTGTCCTCGTCGACCAGCACGACCTCGGGACCCGCGGCGTCACCGATGGCGCGTCGCATCTGCTCGACCGAGGTCGCCGGGCACAGCACGACGGCCTGGCGCACCCACGGCATGAAGTGGCGGACGTAGCCGAGGGTCTCAGCCAGCACGTCCGGGCGGTTGGACAGGTAGGCGATCTGATCGGGTTGACCACCGCTCAGCATGTCCGAAACCCTAGCGCTAGGACCTCTGGCCGCGGAGCAGCTTGCCGGCGCGGGTCACGACGCGACGCGCGAGCAGCCCGGCACCACCGCGGTCGAGGTACTGCTTCGCGAGCGCCACCTCACCCCGCCACCCCGGTGGGCCAGGGGTCGGCGCCCGCACCACGTCGAAGGGCTTGGCGAGGTGCTCGCTGACGATCTCGTCGAGCAGGTCCGGAGCGCGGTGGGGATCGCGGCAGAACGCCAGCAACGGCCGCAGGGCACGGTCCCAGCGGTACTCCTGGGCGAGCGCCTTCGATGCGGCGGCGACCCGCGATCGCAGGGCGTCGTCCTCGAGCAGCCTCAGCAAGGCCGCCGCCAGCGCGTCGACGTCGCCGGGTGGAACGGTGGCGCCGATCCCCCGGTTGTCGATGACGTCGGCGAAGACGTCGCCGGAGGTGGCGACCACGGGCAGGCCGGCCCACAGGTAGTCCAGGATCCGGGTACGGAACGAGAACGCGGTCTCGACGTGGTCGAGGTGCGTCGACACCCCGACGTCGGCCTCGAGCAGGTAGCCGCCGCGTTCGTCGTAGGGCACCCAGCCCTCGTTGAAGAACACGTGCTTCGCGGTGAGGCCGAGCTCGTCCGCGAGCGCCCGAGACTGGACCGCCATCCGCATCGCCGGCACCCCGGGGTTGGGGTGCTTGCCGCCCAGGAACAGCAGCCGGACGTCCTGGCGTGTCACCGCAACCTGAGCCACCGCCCGGATCAGCGTCAGCGGGTCGAACCAGTTGTAGATGCCCCCTCCCCAGAGCAGCAGGAGGTCATCAGCACCGATGCCGGGGACGACCCCGCGGATCACCGGGTGGGTATGCACGGGCGGGGTGGCATCGACTCCGAACGGCACCAGGTCGATGAGCTCGGTCAGTGACCCGTCGGCGTCGTAGGTGAGCGGGTTGACGCGACCGAGCGAGGCGAGCGCTCCGAGCCAGAAATCCCGCTGCTTGGCACTGGCTGCGAGGAAGAAGTCGCCGCGTCGCATGGACTGGTTCAGCACCGCGGTGGCGTTGTGCACCATCGCGAGCCGGTCGCGATGGCCCTTGCCGCGGGAGTTCTCGAGGTTCTCCAGGTGGTAGGGGTCATAGAGGTCCACCACCACGACGGCCTCGGACCGGACGACCTCCGGGAAGCTCAGCAGCACGCTCCCCTGCACCACCCACAGATCGGTACGCGCCAGCAGCCCGGCCACGTCCCGCGCCGAGACCTGCCGCACCGGGAAGCGACCGTCGCTCGGCAACGTGCAGTCGACGCTGGTGACCAGCTCGACGTCGTGCTCGACCGCCAGGGCGGCAGCGAACTGCCAGGCGCGGATCGCCGGGCCGGCCATGGCGGGCGCCAGCACGTCGCCGGTCGCGACGACGATCCGGCGGCGGACGGCTGGCAGCGGGGCGGGCACGGCTCTCCTGGTCGGTCGGGTTCCTCAGACCGTAGTGGCCGCCACCTGGTCAGGGACGCCCGGGCCGCACCCGGTGTGCAGCGATCCGCAACACCCCGAGGACCCCGTGCCGACCAACAGCCGCCCGCGCCCGGCTGACGAGGACCTGCCGCCGGCCGGGCGCCCCGACAGGTTCCGCCGTGTACGGCTCCAAAGCGCCCGGTCGGGACGGCTCATCGCGGGTCACCGGAACCCAGCCTGAGGTACGTCCAAGGGTCGAGGCCCGCTCCAGGATGGCGGCGTAGCGCTCGCCCTGCAGGTGCGGAGACAGGCTCAGCAGCACCTCGCGCCGAGCCCGTGCTCCGAGGCGAACGCGGAGGGCAGGATCGCCCAGCAGGGCGTCCAGGGCCTCGACCCACTCGGCGTGCGTGGTCGCGAGCAGGCCGTTGACGCCCGGAGTGATGGCCTCCCGGAACGGTTGGGTCGGGGTGGCCACGGTGGGCGTCGCCACGAGCGCCGCCTCGAGGTGCTTGATGGCGCTCTTGGCCTCGTTGAACCGGCCCCCCTCGCCCAGGTCGAGCTCGAGCGGTGCCAGGTTGACGTCGAGGTCGCGGAGCAGGCCGGGCAGCGACCGCCAGTCCTGCATCGGCAGCCGGTGCAGTCGGTCGCCGAGCACCTCGACCGCCCGGGTGGCGTTGAGGTGACCGACCAGCCAGAGCTCCGCCTCGGGGTGACGGGCCAGCACCTCCAGAACAGCCGGCTCGATGGACTGCCAGTCGCGGTCGTGGGTCGTCGTGCCGGACAGGTAGCCGATCCGCAGCGGCCCGGGCTTGCGCGGCCTCCGCAGTGCGAGGTCCGAGCGCCGTGCCGTCACCAGCCCCACCCCGTTGGAGAACCGGTAGGTCGGCAGCCCCGTCAGCGCACCGATGTGGTCGCACAGCAGTGCTGTGCTGCCGATGTACCCGTGGCAGGCCTCGAGCGTCGTGCGGTAGCGGTGGACCCCCTCGAGCCACAGCGCCCGCTCGTCCGCGTCGAGGATCCGCAGCGCCGGGATCTCCGCCTCAAGGGACGGGTCGACGATGAGGTCGTCCACGTCGAACAGCACCGGCACCCCGACCCGCACGCCGGCGATCAGCTCCAGCACCTGCACCGTTGCGGGCACGCGGTAGAGCACTATCGCATCGGCAGCCGCGGCGAGCTGCGTCAGCTCCGGGTCCCGATAGTGCCGCACGTCGCTCTCGATCCCTTGCAGGGCAAGGGCTTCGGCGGGCAGCCTCGCGCGGTAGCGCAGGGGCGCACCCTCGATGCCGCAGACGAACAGGACCTTCCCGACCGTCTTCGGCGACCGGGGCACCCGAGGGCCGGCGTAGAGCCGCTCGAGGCCGTCGACCTGATCGGCGAGGGTCCGCACCGCTGGCGTCGCGGCGCTCCTGAGGCGGGCCAGCCGTGCGCGGTCCGTCACCAGCGCGCGCATCGCGTCAGCCAGCGCGGGAGCGTTTCCGGCCGGCACGACGAGGCCGTTGACGCCGTGCGCGATGACCTCCTCCGGCCCGAGGGTGTCGCTGGTGATGACCGTCAACCCGTGCAGCAGCGCCTCGCGCGTGACCAGGGAGAACGACTCCCGCATCAGCGAGGGCAGGACCAGCACGTCGTGCGCCCGCAGCACCTGCGACAGCGCTGACGGCTCATAGGGATCGGCCAACGTGACCGGCAGATCGCCCGGCCGCCAGGCGAAGTCGTGCGCGAGCGCCTTCCCTCCGACCGCCGTGAGCGTCCACCCCTCAAGGTCCCGAAGCTCCTCGAGGGCGTCGAGCAGGACCTGCCCGCCCTTGAGCCTGCTCTTGCCCCCGGCGTAGAGGAACCGCACCGACTCCGACGTCGTCGGGTCCCCGGACCCGGTCACCGGCAGGCTGTTCTCGTCGACGACGAGGACCCCCGGCGCGAGCCCGTTGGCCGCCACCACATCCCGGGCGATCACCGACGGCACGCAGACCACATCGGCGTTGGCCAACGCACGGGCC
This sequence comes from Mycobacteriales bacterium, assembly GCA_046590985.1. Lineage (GTDB taxonomy): Bacteria > Actinomycetota > Actinomycetes > Mycobacteriales > SCTD01 > RYN-111. Next base: position 13,847 of record JBKJVH010000203.1, on the reverse strand, counting down.
ACGCCGGCGTTTCGGGCGTCCAGCCACGGCCGGTCCACCTCGCACCCGCACACGCCGGCTTGTACGACCAGGCTGCACGGCCGGAAGTCCTTGTCCACCAGGAACTGTCGCGCGCACGACCACCAGAAGTCGTGCATCGTCACCACGGTTCGCGCCCCGCTCTCGCGGGCCACCCGCACCAGGTCCGCGCCGAGCGCCTGCAGCGAGTGCAGGTGCACCACGTCGGGGCGCACCCCCTCCAGCCAGGCCGCGAAGTCCGACGTCACGCGGGGGTGCGAGGTGTTGAGGGGCGAGCTCCAACCGATCGCGTCGCGCACCGGGACCCAGCGAACCGGCAGCCCGGTCTCGTCGAGCTCGTCGAAGGACTCCGGCGCCGACAGCGACCCGGCGTAGACCCGCACGTCGTGGCCGCGGGCGCGAAGCTCGCGGGCCTGGCGCTGCGGGACGAGCGTGCCGCCGCTGACGAAGTCAGGCGGGTAGTGCGCGCTGACGACGACGATGCGCACGGGCCTCAGCGCTTGGGTGCGGCACCCAGCGCGGCGCTCTGCCGGGCGAGAGCGAGGCCGCGCTTGCGGAGCAGCGCATCGACGCGCAGCGCTGCGGAGCTGAGGAAGGAGCCGCTACCGGCGCCGAGCGGCACCAGCTCAGGGGCGGGAGGGGCTGGAGGCGGGGGCGGGTTCCACCGGGCCGAGGCCACCGGCGCAGGACCGGGCACGTCCGGTCCGACCCGCTTGAGGAAGCCCCGTGGGTTGAAGGTCAGGAAGTACTTCTCGCGCGAGGAGTCGATGACGAACTCGTCGGTCTGGGCGAGGAAGTCATCGAGGGCCTCCATCGGGCCGGGACCGTGCTCCATGAGCACCGGGTGGCCGTACACGTTGGTGTCCTCGACGATCAGATAGCTGCCCGGGGTGACCAGCGGGGCGTAGACGTCGAGCTCCCGACGGACGTGCGCGGCGCTGTGGTCGGAGTCGAGGATGACCAGCACCGTCTTCGCAGCGGCGGCGGCCTCGCGCGCCCGCGACAGCGCGGGCTCGTCGACCGAGCTGCTGAGGAGGTACTCCACGCGGGGGTGCTCGGGCCGGCCAGGCTTGCCCTCGATGTCGATCGAGAGCACCTTGCCCTTGCCCATGAGGTCGAACAGCGACGCCATGTAGTAGGCACTGCCGCCGTGGGCGGTGCCGGTCTCGATCACCAGGTCGGGCTGCAGCTCGTGGAACATCTCCTGGTAGACCCAGAGGTCCAGCGGGCACTTCCAGGTCTCGACGCCCCGCCACCAGGTGTTCGTCCAGGTGCGCGCGTGAGAGTCGTAGTAGAGACGGTGGAAGTCCTCGACGACGTCATCCGCGGACTGGGACACGTGGTGGTTCTCCTGGCTCAAGGTGGGGTGGGACTGCCCAGACGGTAGCAAGGGTGGCCGTTTCAGCCGCGTGCCCAGGAAGCTCCGAGAGCCACATAGCCGACCGTGTCACGGTCGGCCCCGCGCTCCACGTCGAAGCGCAGGCACGACTTGCGGAGGTCGTACTCGTGGAGCAGGGACTCGTCCACGATGGACGCGTTCACCTGGTAGGTACCAGGTTGCAGGGACAGGTGCGGGACGCGGCAGTCGATGTACCCCTGGCCGGCGAGCACCTCGGGCACCGCACCGGTCCCCTTGGAGTGGTGTCCCCAGAGATGGGTGCCGTCGAGGGCCTCGATCGCCAGGCCGAACACCGGCCGGGTGACGGGCGAGGCGGACTCCCAGTGCACGCGCAGCGTCACCGGTTCCTGCGACCGGACGTGGCTGGCGACCTGGCCGTGCTGGTCGAGCAGCTCGGCGCGCGCGATGCGGGCCTCACCGGAACCCCAGCGCTGACTGCCGGACTCATCGACCACGAGGTCGTGGCGGGTCTCCATCTCGGTGTCGACGTAGTCGTCGACGACCTCCTCGGGCGGGCCGGCGGACAGCAGTGTCCCGTGGTCGAGCCAGGCGACCTGGTCACACATGCCACGCATCGCGCCGGAGTCGTGGCTGACGATGACGACGGTCCGGCCCTCCCTGCGGAAGTCGGCGAACTTCTCCAGGCAGCGGCGCTGGAAGCTGGCGTCGCCGACCGCGAGCACCTCGTCCACGAGCAGCACCTCGGGGTCGACGTTGATGGCCACAGAGAACCCGAGCCGGACGTACATGCCACTGGAGTAGTTCTTCACGGGAGTGTCGATGAACCGCTCGAGCCCCGCGAACCCGACGATCTCGTCGAACCGGGAGTCGAGCTCCTTGCGGGAAAGCCCCAGGATCGAGCCGTTGAGGTAGACGTTGTCCCGACCCGACAGCTCCGGGTGGAAGCCCGAGCCGAGCTCCAGCAGCGCGGCCATCTTCCCGACCGAGGAGATGCTGCCCTCGTTCGGGCGCAGGATCTTCGCGATGCATTTGAGCAGCGTCGACTTGCCCGAGCCGTTGCTGCCGATCAAGCCGTACGTCGAGCCGGTCGGGATCTCGAGCGACACGTTGCGGAGCGCCCAGAAGTCCTCGTACTCGGCTCGGCCCTTGCGCATGACGGCGGCCTTCACCGACTGGTTCCGCTCGTGGTAGATCCGGAAGCGCTTGCCGACGTTGTCGATCGTGATCGCGGCGTCCGTCACAGCTCCTCCGCCAGCCGACCCTCGTAGCGCCGGAAGACGACGAAGCCGAGCGCGAGCGTCCCCAGCGACCAGGCCGCGCAGTAGCCGATCCGTCCGAGGCTCGGGAGGTGCTGGTCGTAGAGCAGGTCCCGGAAGGACTCGACGAAGGAGTAGGCGGGGTTGAGCTGGTAGAGCGTCCAGATGCTCACGCCGGCGATCTCGTGGCTGCGCTGGTCATACACCAGGGACGGCGGATAGATGATCGGCGTCAGGTAGAACCACATCTGCAGGCCGATGCTCACGAGGTACTGCAAGTCCCGGAAGTAGACGTTGGCGACCGACAGCCCCAAGGCGAGTCCGGTCACGAACAGCATCAGCAGGAACACCATGCCGAGCACACCGGGCAGCCAGAGCAGCACCACGTTGCCGTAGAAAGCCAGCGCCACCGACAGCACGAGCAGCTCGATACCGAGGGTGACGACCAACGCGAAGACCGTCGACAGCACCAGGGTCTCGCGCGGGAACCACACCTTCTTGATGAGGTTGGAGTTCGACGTCAGCGACGCGATGCCCGCTGTGATCGCGTTGCTCATGAGGTTCCAGACGAGAAGCCCGCACACCAGCCACAGCGCGAAGACCTTGATGCCGGTCCGCTCCCCGACGGGGACCTTGACCTTGAGGAAGAAGCTGAAGACGACGGTGTAGATGGCCATCGTCGCGAGCGGGTTGAGGAGCGACCAGCCCCACCCCAGGACCGAGCCCTTGTACTTGCCCTTCAGCTCGCGCTGGGTCAGGTTGACCAGCAGCTCCCGCGAGGCGGACAGCTCGCTCACGACGCTCACGTCTGATCTCCCGCGATCGCGAACGGCCGGGACCGGTCGAGGTTGAGGTTGTAGAAGGGGTCGTGGAACTTCTCCGAACGCGGCTCCCACCGGGCGTCGAAGAACGCGTCGTCCTCCAGGTGCGGCTTGTACCCGCGGGTGGCGGACTCGTGGTGGTAGAGCGTCGCGTAGGGCGTGTAGACGACCCGGTAGCCGGCCTGGCGGACCCGCAGGCACAGGTCGACGTCGTTGAACGCGATCCGCAGCCGCTCCTCGAAGCCCCCGATCTCGTGGAACACCGACGGCCGCATCATCGTCACGGCACCGGTGACGGCGGTGACGTCGCGGACCACGTCGCCGAAGCCCCACCAGCCCTGGTGGTCGACGTTGCCGGCTGCGCCAGCGGAGTAGTTGACGATGACGCCCTCGTGCTGCGGCCGGTCGTCGGGGTAGTAGAGCCGGCAGCCGACGGCACCGACCTCGGGTCGCTGGGCGTGCTCGAGCAGCGACTCGATCCAGTCCGGGTCGATGACCTCGGTGTCGTTGTTGAGGAACAGCAGCTGGTCACCGTCCGCGGCCCAGGCGGCGAGGTTCATCATGCGGGCGTAGTTGAAGCGGTGCGGGTAGCGAAGGACTCGACCGCCGAACGTCGCGAGGTAGGCCAGCGCGCCCGGGTCGTCACTCTCGTTGTCGACGACGAGGATCTCGTAGTTGCCGTAGGTGCTCTTCTCCCGGACGCTGTCGATCGCCCGCCGCATCAGGTGCTCGCCGTTGCGCGTCGGGATGATGATCGTGACCTTCGGCGACCCGATGACGTCGTACTTCATCCGGTAGGTGCTCGGCAGGATCCCGTCGACTGCGGTGCCGGTGTAGCCACGCCGGACCAGCGCCTCGGCGAGTGCCTTCTTCGAGGCCTCGAACGCGTACGGCTTCGCGTCCACGACCGCCGCCGTGGAACCGGGGACCAGGCGCCAGGTGTAGAGCGGCTCGGGCAGGTGCGCGACCCGGTCGGTGAGCTCGGACAGCCGCAGCACCAGGTCGTGGTCCTGCGAGCCGTCGAAGCCGCTCCGGAGACCACCCAGGGATGCCACCAGCGAGCGGCGCGCGACAGTGAGGTGGGTGACGTAGTTGCGGGAGGTCAGGTGCTCCGGGGACCAGGCCGGCTTGAAGAACGGCGAGACGAGGTTCCCCAGCTCGTCCATCTTGTCCTCGTCGGTGTACAAGAGATCCAGGCCCGGCTCGGCGGCGAGCCGCAGCGCGACCTCGGCGAGAGCGTGCGGCTTGAGCAGGTCGTCGTGGTCGAGCAGTGCGACGAACTCGCCGGTGGACAGCGCCAGCGCCGCGTTGGTCGCCCCACTGATGCCCTGGTTCGCCTCGAGCAGCACGACCCGGATCCGGTCGTCGCGAGAGGCCCAGTCCTGCAAGGCTTCCCGGGTCGAGGCCAGGGGCGAGCAGTCGTCGGCCAGGCACAGCTCCCAGTGCGGGTAGACCTGGTCGAGCACCGACTGCAGGGTGTCGCCGAGCACCGAGGGGTCGCTGTTGTAGATCGGCACCAGGATGCTGATGAGCGGCGGGGTCCCCAGCGCCGCGACCCGCTCGGCCAACGCCGCCAGTCGTTCGGCGGACGGGGTGTGCAGGCGCCGCCAGACGGCGTACTGCTGGTCACTGGTGAGGGCGTTTCGCGCCGCGGCGATGATCATCTTCTGCCGGCGCTCTGCCGGGATGGCGATCATCGGCGGTGGCGGCGGAGTCGAGGCCGAGCCGACCGGGAGCAGGTCGCCGTCGGGGAGCAGGTCGGCACTGCTCGGCGGCGCCACCCCGAGGTCGGCAAGCGCGAGCACCAAGGTCCGCCGGTAGGCGGCGCGACCACCGGCGTGCTGCTTGGCGAGGACGGCCGCCCGGGCCTGCTCCCACGCGCTCGGGTCGGTGAGCAGCTGCAGGGCCCGCAGCCCCATCGCCGTCACATCTGGGCAGATGACAGCGGGCCCGGTCTCCCCGAGGTCCAGAGCCGTCGCCTGGTGCGGCAGCACCAGCAGCGGGGTGCCGGCTGCGGCCGCGAGCGACAGCGCAGCCCGGGCGCCGTCGCCGTGGGCATAGGGAGCGAGGCAGACCCGAGCGGCCGCGACCGCACCCACCGGGTCGTCGCCGAGGGGCGCCACCACGACTCCCGGCTCCTGGGCCAGCAGCAGCACGAGCGGGCTGGGGTTGTCTGCCAGCACCCGCAGCGTCGCGCCGGGCCGGAGGGCTCGCACGACCGGGAGCACCTCGCGGGCCGCCGCCACCGCGGCGTCCTCGTGGGCAGCGAGGGTGTCGGACCCGGGGCTGGCGAGCACGACGAGATCCGCCTGCTCGGACCGGTCCACGGCGCTGCCGGCCACGGCGTCGGGGAGGACGACGGCTGGTTTGGTCGGGAACAGCCCGGCCACCAGCCGGCGGTCGTCCTGGGTGGCGCAGAGCACCAGGTCGGCCCGGTCCAGCGACGTCGCCACCCGCTCCCGCAGCAAGCCCCCGAGGCCGTGGAGGCCGCGGACCTCCTCGCGGGCCACCAGCGCCGGCTCCATCGACAGCACCCGGCGCGAGTCATAGGAGAGCGCGAGCAGCACCCGCACCGCGGACGGCAGATGCCGGTCGAGCAGCGGCGCGAACCGGTGCTCGGTGCGGATGCCGATCGCGAACACGGTGGAGAACGTCAACCGGCGCGTGGTGAACCAGCCGTTCCACTCCGGGCAGTCGGCGACCACCTCCACGCCGAGCCGCCGCCAGCCGTCCGCCGCGGCCAGGGCAGGCTCGCTGCTCACCAGCGTGAGCGGCACCTCGGGCCAGAGTGCAACCAGGGCCCGCAGCAGCTCCGCCTCAGGGCGGTCCCAGCGCGCCACCACGTCCGGCACCCGGTCGACCAGCACCAGGAAGCGCTCGCCGGGAACCGGGTCCAGGAGCACCCCGGCCACCAGCGCCTCCACCGCGTCCAGCAGGTCGAGAGCCGGGTCGGCCACGACGGTGCCGCGGGGGGTGGCCAGGGCGAGGCCCGGCGTACCGAGGTCGACGGGGAAGCCTGCGAAGGAGCGCTGCACCCGGCCGCGTGCGCCGGCCGGCAGGCCACCGGTGTGGACCACGACGACGTCACCTCGGCCGGCGTCGAGAGCCCGCTGGAGCTGGACCCCACCCGGGGCGCCGTCGGGGAACGCCGGTTCGCCGGGTCGGGCGAGGGACTGCGGCCGGACGACCACGTCGGAGCCTGCGCCGGTGGCGCTGCCGTCCAGGTCGAGCAGCACGACCGAGACGCTCGGGACCGTCACCGGGCGCGCGCCCGGACCCGGGCGTAGAAGTCACGGGCCGGCTTGAGGGCCCGCATGGTGCGGGTGTTGTTGAGCGCGTGGATCTCGGATCGCAGCCGGTCGAGCTCAGGGGTCTGGTCCGGTGGGATCACCTCGAGCAGGGGCACGGACTCCGCGGCGTGCAGCACTTCGGTCGACGTCCGGGACCGCATCGCCGCATGCGCGCTCTCCATCGCGGCGTAGCGCTCCGCGGCCGACAGCACGGCGCGCTCGGCAGCCGGCGCGACGGCCTTGCGGACGCTCTCGGCAACCTCCTCGAACCAGCCGTCCAGCACCGCCTGGTCGGCCAGCACCTGCGGGTCGACGTGCCGGCCACTCGTCAGCAGCGCGGGCAGGGCCGCAAGCCCCGCCGCGTCGGGCGCCACCGCGGGCACGCCGTAGGCGGTCGCGACGGCCCGCGCCGTGGAGGAGGTGGAGACCACGACGTCCGCGGTCGCCAGCACCGCCAGCGCCCCGTCGATACCGGCATCGACCGGGCACAGCAGCGTGGTCGTCTGCATGGCGGCCGTGAGGGCGTTGGCGGACGCGCCGTCGCCACTGCTGGTGTCGAGCTCCAGCGTCACGATCGACAGGGAGGGGTCGCGGGCGGTCATCGCCTGCAAGGTCGCGAGCACCGGCGACACGTCGGTGCCGCCGGCGAGGTGGACGGCGATGACCCGTTCGCTGCGCGCCAGCCAACCGGCCGAACGGAGGTAGGAGGTGCGTCGCCGCGCGGCGGCGAGCGGGAGCACCCGCGGTGCGAGCACGCCAGGGTCGGGCAGCGGCCGGCGCGCAGACCCCGGCGTCATCGCCGTCCAGGGGGAGCCGTCGAACGTCACCGGACCCCAGAGCACCGGCAGCCCGGGCGCGCCGTGGAGCAGGTGCCGGGTGGGGTCGTCCTGGCGGGGCGCGCGGGCATAACGAGCGGCCAGCAGCACCGGGTCGGTGTCGACAGGTCCGACGACGAGCACCGCGTCGAGCCCCTGGGCGAGTGTCCGCGAGCGGACGGCGCCGATCGGGCCGAGCTCCTCGACGGGCTCGCCGAGACCGGTGCGCCGGCCGCCCTGGCTGCCGTAGGGCGCGGCGAAGCGCAGCAGCACCCCAGGCAGGCGCCGGGCGAGCTCGGCAGACAGCACCCTTCCGAGCAGCGCCTGTGTCAGGTCGTCCAGGTCCCAGCTGCCCCACAGCCCCAGCCGGGCGCTCGGGACGGCCGGCAGGGTCAACGGCATCGCCGGCGCGTCGGCCGGGACGGGCACGGGTACGCGCGCCGCCTCGCTGGCCAGCACAGCCCGTACCGCGCCGGGGTCCGCGAAGGCGAGCGGTTCGGCGCGCAGCACGAACTGGTAGGTGGTTGCCTCCGGGTCCGCGGACACCTCGGCGACCACCGCGGGCGGGTAGTCACCCTCGGCGACGGCCACCTCGGTCTCGAAGACGCCGAGCGAGGTGCGACGGAGGTCGACCACGGCGTACCCGGCGCCGGCGAACATCGACAGCACCGTGTCCCGGGTGAAGAAGCGCACGTGGGTCTCGTCGAGCAGCCCGGTGCTGGTGTAGGCGAAGCGGCCCTTGAGCAGCGCCAGCCGGACGGCGCCGTGGGCGATGTTGGGGATGGACGCGACGATCGCACCGCCGGGCTTGAGCAGCGGCAGGCAGGCCCGCAGCACCTGCTCGGGAGCGGTCAGGTGCTCCAGGACGTCCCCGAACACGATGGCGTCGTAGGACGCGGCGCCGAACAGCGCCAGCAGGTCCATCGCCTGGACGTCCCCGACCTCGAGCCGATCGACGTGCTTGGCCGCTTCCTCCGCAACCGAGGCGTCGTACTCGATGCCGTCGACGCGGCACCCACGGGCGCGCAGGACGGCCGCGGTGTACCCCGTGGCACAGCCGACGTCGAGGACGGTCTGGCCCTCGCCGACCAGCAGCGCAAGCAGCGTCTGGCTCATGTTCTCGTTGGAGACGTCGACGTCCGTGTCGTACTTGGGGGCGGTCATGCGGACGCGATCCGCCTCCTTCCGTCACGTGGCCGGCCACGTTGCCGGAGCGCCCAGCATAGTCAGGGCAAGGTCCTTGTCCCCCCTCTGACAGGCCCGCTCCGCTAGCGTCTGACCTCATGCGGCCCTTCCCCTGGACGGCACTCCTGCTGCTGCCCCTGACCGGCTGCAGCGGCGGTTCGACCACCTCGTCCCCGACCCCGGCGGCGACGACGCTGTCCCCGGCGACCACGCCGGCGGCCGAGCCGCCGACCCCACCGGCTTCGCGGAGCACCCCTCCGACTCCCCTCCAGACGCCCCGCGCCACGGCCACCGGGACGCCCACCCCGCTGGAGTCGGCGCCCCCGCCCGGGGCGCCGACGTGCAAGGCCGCCAACCTGACGGTCACCGACGCCGACACCGAAGTCACCCCGCAAGCGCGCCAGCAGCTCTACACGGTGCGCACGAACGGCCCCGACTGCGGCCTCGCCGGCTACCCCGCCGTGACCCTGTTCGGGGCCGACGGGAAGGTGCTCAAGGTCACCTACTCCCACGGCGGGTACGGGCAGTCGCCGTCGCCCGCGGCGCCTCTGACGCTCAGCAAGAGCACCAGCGTGTCCTTCTCGGTGTCGTCCCCCCGGGCTGGGACCTGCGTGGACGCAGCGACCATCAGCGTGGTGCTGCCGGGCACCGGCGGCGCCCGTACCGCACCCACGACGGTCCGGATCTGTGGCGGTGTCGCAGGCGTGTCACCCGTCCGTCGACTGAACGCCGACAGCTGATGCGCTCAAGGACTCGCGCGAACTCTCCGAGGGGGGACAAGAGAGTGTGTCCCGATCTGACGGAGTTGATCTTGCCCAGCACGGGAACCCGACGAGGCCTGGCCTTCGCTCAGGCGGTCCTTCTGACCGCGACGCTCGTGGGAGCCCTGAGCGGCACGGCGCAAGCCGCCACCCCGGTGCCGCCGACCCCGGGCAACCTGCCGGCCGGGGTCGAGGCCTACCAGCCCTATGTCGGGCAGGCAGTCTGCGACCCGGTGGCCAAGCCCGGCGTGCGCGCGTTCAGCAACCTGCTGCTCGACACCTATCCCGACAGCAGCACTCTCGGCATCGTCCGGGACTGCGGCGTCGGTGGTCAGAGCGAGCACAAGGAGGGCCGTGCGTTCGACTGGGGCGTGTCGGTCACCAACGCCAACCAGAAGGCCGAGGCCGACGCACTGCTCGCCTGGCTGCTGAAGGCCGACAGCGCCGGCAACAAGGCCGCGAACGCCCGGCGCTTCGGGATCATGTACATGATCTGGAACAGGCAGATGTGGCGGGCGTACGACGCGGACAAGGGCTGGACGCCCTACTCGGGCACCAGCGAGCACACCGACCACGTGCACTTCTCGTTCGGGTGGAACGGCGCGAAGCAGGTCACCTCGTGGTGGACCGGCAAGGTGGCGCCGGTCGACTACGGCCCGTCCGGCAAGCCGCCGATCAGCCCCCAGCGGCTGCCCGCCAACCTCCTGGTGCTCGCGACCTACGGCGCGACGGTGCTCCAGCAGGGCAGCACCGACCAGACCGCGACAAAGGTCGTCCAACGGGCGCTCGACCTCACCGCCGACGGCAGCTTCGGCCCCAACACCACTGCCGCGGTCAAGGACTTCCAGGCCGCCCAGCGGCTCACCGCAGACGGGATCGTGAACAGCAACGACTGGCTCGCACTGTTCCCCAAGCCCCAGGTGCCGTTCGGGGCGCTGGAGACCAGCAGCTTCGGGATCCCCGGCACGGTCGCGGTGAAGGGCTGGGCGATCGACGCCGACACCCCTGACCCGATCCGCGTGCACCTCTACGTCGACGGTGCCCTGAAGACCGCGCTGGTCGCCGGCGACGCCCGCACCGACGTCGAGAAGCTCTACCCCGGGATGGGTCCCGAGCTCGGCTACGCGACCGCCGTGACGCTGCCCGACGGTGCGCACACGGTCTGCGCCTACGCGATCAACGTCGGGGCCGGGACCGGTAACCCGAGCATCGGCTGCAAGACCGTGTCGGTACGCCACTCGCCCTTCGGTCACGCCGACGCGCTCCGGCTCGCCCCGGGCTCGCTGGTCTCCTCCGGCTGGGTCTTCGACCCCGACAGCGCCGCGGTCGTGCAGGTGTCGCACACCGTCGACGGCACGCCGCTGGCAGTTGTCCCGGCCTCAGCCTCCCGCCCCGATGTCGGCTCGCACTACACGATGTACGGCAACAACCGGGGGTACACCGCCGCCGTCGACCTCGCCTCCGTCCCCGCCGGCCCGCACACCCTCTGCGCGGTCGCGACCAACCTCGACGCCGGCGCCGACACCTCCCTCGCGTGCACGACTGCCACCGTGCGACACACCCCGTTCGGCCGCTTCGACGCGCTGGCCCAGACCCCCGCCGGGCTCGTCTTCGGCGGCTGGGCGATCGAGCCCGACGTGGCCGGCCCCGCGACCGTCAGCGGCACGCTCGACGGCGTCGCTGTCCCGAGCATCCAGGCGAACCTGGAACGGGCCGACATCGGCCGGCTCTACCCGGTCGACGGCGCCGCGCACGGCTTCAGCGCCGTACTGCCGGTGCCCGCCAAGGAGGGCAGCCACACGCTGTGCCTGACCTTCGCCAACGTCGGCAGCGGCCCCGCCGCCAAGGCGCTGTGCCGCACGGTTCTCGTCGCCCACAAGCCCTTTGGGCGCTTCGACGTCATCAGCGTCAGCAACGGCCAGGTCACCGTCAAGGGCTGGACCGTCGACCCCGACACGAAGTCCCCCGTCACCGTGCATGTGCGGATCGACGGCGCGCTGGTCGGCAAGAGCGCCGCGAGCATCCTGCGCGCCGACGTCGCCCGGGCGTTCCCCCTGTACGGCGGCTACCACGGCTTCCGCTACACGCCCCCGACCGTGCTGGCCAAGGGCACCCACAACGTCTGCGTCTACGCGATCAACACCGGCGCCGGGTCGGGCAACCCACTGCTCGCCTGCCACAAGGTCACCGTCGCCTGAGCTCCTGGTGGGCCGGGACGCGCAGTCCTGCTCCGCCGCCACGATGATCCACAGAAGCGGAGCAATCCGAAGCGGGCGCACCGGGATTGCTCCCGTTCCGTGGATCAGGCACCTCTGACGCGTTGACGTCGGACGGTAGGAAGATCCCTGCCTGGTACGTGAGCAGCTCCCGCCTTGTGCCGTCAGCGAGCTGCAGCTGAACGACCAGCGGGTGCGCTCGCCCAGTGACTCACGTCAAGATGCGCGCGTAGCCCTCGTCGTTGACTCATGAACGGATGCGCGCGTGAAGCGTTGCTGGGCGGCTTGTTTTGAGACCCCGAGTTGGGTGCCGATCTCGGTCCAGGTTGTGCCGTTCTGGCGGGCTCGGGTGATCGCTGCGTGCAGGGTCTGCTCAGCCTCCTGAAGGGCCTGGTGGGCTGTGCTGATCCAGGCCAGTAGGTCGATCGTCGGGCCGGCCTCAAGCGGCACTGAGGGCTGGCCTTTCCCGACGCTGGAGCGACGCCGGTAGCAGGACGAGCACAGGGCAACTGGGCCGACCCGGACGGTGGCTGTGACGGTGCAGCGGGGGCGTAGGACCGGGTCGGTGGCGTGCAGGCAGCGGATCGCGCTGTCAACGTCTTGTTGACGCCCTCGCTCGGTCATGAGGCCCGCCTGGTGGCGGCTGGCTTCGCTGTCGTGGTGGCCGGCGCGATGTGGGGCGGGTTCGCAAGGCCGGGCTTGGTGCGGGCGGTGGCCTTGCTGGTGGTCAGGGTCAGCAGCTCGCTGGTGAGGGCCTGGATCTGGCGTTGGACCGCGGCCGGGTTCAGCCCCGCGAGGGTGTCGGTCATGATCGTCTTGTCCTGCTCGGTGACCTTCGTGTGTGCCTGCGCACGTCGGTGCGGGGTGGTCGCGAGGTCGTAGGTCTTGGTGACCTTCGCGCCGTCCCGGACCTTGCTGATGAGCTTCTGCTGCGGCAGGAAGTAGTTGGTAATCAGCGACTGCAGGACCCAGATCTTGTTGAGCAGCAGCAACTCCGCGGGAGTGTCGTAGCGGTGGTAGCCCACGACCGTGCGGACCACTGCCCAGTTCTTCTGCTCCACGTGCGCACCGTCGTTGGAGTTGCCTGGACGTGAGCGTGTGAAGGTGATCTCGCGCTGCTGGCACCACGCGAGCAGGTGATGGTTGATGAACTCACTGCCGTTGTCGACGTTATGCCGACGTCGGCATAACGTCGATTATGCCGACCTCAGGATTATGCCGACCTCGGCTCGAGGTGCCCTGCTGCTGAGCGGTTCTCACTCCGTGAGGTCGGCATAACGTCGGCCTGAGCGGATCGTCTCCTTCATCGATGACTGATGAAGGAGGAGCGATGGTCCGTCCGAAGACCAAGGTCAGCAAGGTGCTCATGGTGGGGCCGTTGGTGCCGTTCGCCGACGATCTGAGTTCGATGCTTGTGACGGCGGGCTACGCGCCGCTGTCGATCGTTAACCAGCTTCGGTTGTTGGCGCATGTGAGTCGGTGGATGGACGGCCACGACTACGCGGTGACTGACCTGACTGGTGAGGTTCTCCAGGAGAACCTGGCGGCTGCCCACGCGGCGGGGCGGGTGTCGCTGTGCTCGAACGGCGGTTTGACCCACCTGCTCCGTGTGCTCCCGATCCCACGAGCCGCTCCTGATTCGTCGGTGGAGTCGTCGGTGGAGCGGTTGCTCGCCTCGTTCGGCCTGCACCTGCTCAATGAACGGGGCCTCGCCGAGAGCACCACGACGGCCTACTTGTTGCGCGCAAGCCGCTTCCTGGCCTGGACGGCGGCTGATGGCAACGTTTCGGTGCTGACGACGGGTGATGTCACCCGGGCCGTGCTGCGGGAATCCCAGAGCGTGTCCATCGGCTCGGCCCAGTTCTTCGTCGCCGCAGTGAGGTCGTTCCTGCGGTATTGCTTCGTCGAAGGGCTGATCCCGGTGGACCTGGCCCCGGCGGCCTTGGCGGTCACCGGCCGTCGACGGTCGACGCTGCCCAGAGGGATCAGCCCCAAGGACGCCTGCGCTCTGCTGCGGGCTTGTGACCGCCGGCAGGCAGCGGGTCGGCGGGACTACGCCGTGATCATGACCTTGCTCCGGCTGGGCTTGCGGGCCCAGGAGGTCGCAAGCCTGACGCTGGACGAC
>JBKJVH010000140.1:0-9530 GCA_046590985.1 Mycobacteriales bacterium | reverse complement strand
CGCTGACCATGACGGGTCACAAGCTCGGCGGCCCGCTGGGCATCGGCGCGCTGCTGCTGGGACGTGATGTCGCGTGCACGCCACTGCTCCACGGCGGCGGTCAGGAGCGCGACGTCCGCTCCGGCACCCTCGGCGTTCCTGGGATCGCCGGTCTCGCCGTCGCCACGGAGCTCGCGGTGCAGCGCCAGCCCGCAACTGCGGTCCGGCTCGCTGCGCTGCGCGACGACCTCGTACGCCGGGTCCGCGCGGCCGTCCCCGGTGCCGTGCTCAACGGCGACCCGGTCCACCGCCTCCCGGGCAACGCGCACTTCTCGTTCCCGGGCTGCGAGGGTGACTCGCTGCTGCTGCTGCTGGACGCCCGCGGCGTGGAGGTCTCCACCGGGTCGGCCTGCTCCTCCGGAGTGGCCCGGCCGTCGCATGTGCTGGTCGCCATGGGACAGGACGACGAAACGGCGCGTTCGTCGCTGCGGTTCTCCCTCGGGCACAGCTCCACGCCGGCCGACGTGGACGCGCTGCTCGAGGTGCTGCCGGGTGCCGTCGAGCGGGCCCGGCGGGTACCCGTCCGGTGAAGCTCCTCGCCGCCCTGTCCGGCGGCGTCGACTCCGCGGTCGCCGCCGCCCTCGCGGTGGACGCCGGGCACGACGTCACGGCCGTGCACCTCGCGCTGTCCTCCTCGCCGGAGGCGTTGCGGAGCGGCTCCCGCGGCTGCTGCTCACGGGAGGACGCCCGCGACGCCGCTCGGGTCGCCGACGTGCTGGGGATCCCGTACTACGTCTGGGATCTGGCCGCGCAGTTCCGGGAGGACGTCATCGACGACTTCGTCGCCGAGTACGCCGCTGGACGCACCCCGAACCCCTGCCTGCGCTGCAACGAGAAGGTCAAGTTCGCCGCCGTCCTGGACCGGGCGCTGGCCTTGGGCTTCGACGCGGTGGTCACCGGCCACCACGCCCGCTTGGTCGATGGTGTGCTGTCGCGGTCGGTCGACCTCGCGAAGGACCAGAGCTACGTGCTCGCGGTGCTGACGCCCCGGCAGCTCGCGTCGACGGTGCTGCCGCTCGGGTCGATCACCAAGGACGAGGTGCGGTCTCTCGCCCGCTCCAAGGGCCTCGGGGTGGCCGAGAAGGCCGACTCGCACGACATCTGCTTCATCCCCGACGGCGACACCGCCGGCTTCCTGCGCTCGGCCCTCGGGTCACAGCCGGGGCCGGTGGTGGACGCCCTGACGGGGGCGGTCGTCGGCAGCCACGACGGGGCCTACGGGTTCACGGTCGGTCAGCGCCGCGGCCTCGCGCTGACGGTGCCGGCTCCTGACGGCCGGCCGCGCTACGTGCTGTCGGTCGAGCCGGTGTCGCGGACCGTCACGGTCGGGCCCGCGGAGGCGCTGGACGTGTCGACGGTGCTGACGGGGCCGCCGGTGTCACCGGTCGCCCTGCCGCCGACGTGCGAGGTGCAGCTCCGGGCGCACGGGATGGTGCACGGCTGCGCCCCTGCTGCCTCCGGGGACGGCTGGTCGCTCGCGCTGACCACCCCGGCGCGCGGGGTCGCCGCCGGCCAGGCCGCCGTGCTCTACGACGGCGACACGGTGCTCGGGGCGGCCACGATCACCGGCACCGCCTGACGGCGTGGTCCTCGGGCCCGGCCCGCCAGCCCCCTCTTGGCTCCTCTCTCCGGGTGATCCACGGAAGGGGAGCAGTCCCGAAAGTGCCGGATCGGGTTGCTCCGGTTCCGTGGATCACCGGGTGGGTGGGCGCGTGGGCCTTATAGGGTGGACACATGGCCGACGATGACGTGCAGCTGACCGACCTCGAGGTCATCCAGCAGTTCAGCCTCGCCGTGCGCGGGGCGACGGCTTCCCGGGCCGACGTCATCGCCGCACTCGAGGCCGACCTCGCCTACCTCGGCGCCGGCCAGGCCAAGGCCGCTCCTGCGAAGAAGGCCGTCGTCCGCGCGGCCCCGGCCAAGGCGCCCGCCAAGACCACCCGCTCGCGCAGGGCGTGACCGCGGCGGCACTGTGGCGCGCGGGCACTGCGACCGGGATCGGTTCGCTGCCCGGTACGGACATCGCGGAGGCCCTGAAGCAGGTCCTCGACCAGGTGCCCGTCCCGTACCTGCCTGAGCTGCCTGGGCGCGGCTGGCACGCCGACCTCGCCGGCCGCGGCGCCGCGCTTCTCGCCGACCTGTACGTCGACGTCCAGCCCACCGGGTGGCGCATCACGCCCCGGCCGAGCCGGGTCGGGCAGCGGGCCAAGGACGAGCTCAAGCGCGATCTCGACGCCCTGGAAGACCTGGCGCACGACTCCCCGCCGGAGGTGCTGAAGCTCCAGGCGACCGGGGTCTGGACGCTAGCCAGCATCCTGGAGCTGCACCGCGGCAGCAAGCTGCTGTCCGACCACGGCGCCGTCGCCGACCTGGCCGCGTCGCTGGCCGAGGGACTGGCACTGCACGTCGCCGAGGTCGCCCGCCGGTTGCCCGGGACGACCCTGGTGCTCCAGCTCGACGAGCCGTCCCTGCCGGCGGTGCTCCACGCACGCATCAGGACGGCGAGCGGATTCGGGACCTTCCGCGCCCCCGACATCCAGGTCGCGCGGGAGCGGCTCAGGACGGTCCTCAAGGCAGCCGAGCACACCGTCATCCACTGCTGCGCGCCGCACCCGCCGATCGAGCTCATGGCCGAGGCCGGCGCCATCAGCATCGACGCCGCGATGATCGATGCCACCGACCACGACGCGCTCGGGGTGGCGCTGGAACGCGGCACCGGACTGCTGCTGGGTGTGGTCCCGACGAGCGGCCGGCTGCCGCCGGTGAGCAAGGTCCGCGAGACTGTCGGACGTCTGCGGGATCGTGTGGGCATGACCGACGTGACCCTGACCCCGGCCTGCGGGCTCGCCGGGTCGACCGCTGAGCAGGCCAAGGCGATCATGGGGCGGTGCATCGAGGCAGCGGAGGCAGACCGGTGAGCCAGCAGGTGGACGGGGTGCCGGTCGAGGCGCTCCAGCGGCACGCCGAGCTGTCGCAGCAGGTCGAGGACCTGGCCTTCCGCTATTACGTGCTCAGCCAACCGACCGTCGCCGACTCGGTGTACGACGACCTCGTCCACCAGCTCGAGGCCCTCGAGACCGAGCATCCGCCCCTGCGGACGCCGGACAGCCCGACCCAGAAGGTCAACGAGCGCTTCTCCACCGACTTCAAGACCGTCGAGCACCTCGAGCGGTTGATGAGCCTGGACAACGTCTTCAGCACCGAGGAGCTGCAGGCCTGGTCGGTTCGGGCCGGCCGGGAGGGCACGCCGCGCTACCTCTGCGAGCTCAAGATCGACGGGCTCGCGGTCGCCCTGGTCTACCGGAACGGCAAGCTCGAGCGCGGGGCGACCCGGGGCGACGGCCGGCAGGGCGAGGACATCACCCCCAACGTCCGGACGCTGCGTCAGGTCCCGGACCGGTTGACCGGCGACGACGTACCGCCGTTGCTGGAGGTCCGCGGCGAGGTGTTCATGGCCACCAGCGACTTCGCGGCCGTCAACGAGCGGCTGGTCGCCGACGGCAAGGCACCGTTCGCGAACCCCCGCAACGCCGCGGCCGGTTCGCTGCGCCAGAAGGATCCGCGGGTGACGGCACGTCGTCCGCTTTCCCTTACCTTGCACGGGATCGGCGCCCGCGAGGGCTGGGAGCCGGCGTCGCAGTCCGAGGCCTACCGGCAGCTCGCGAAGTGGGGGCTGCCGATCAGCGGCCGGTTCGAGGTGTTTGACGACCTCGACGGGGCCCTCGGCTACATCGCGCACTGGGGCGAGCACCGGCACGACGTCGAGCACGACATCGACGGCGTCGTGGTGAAGGTCGACCAGGTCGCGTTGCAGCGGCGGCTCGGAGCGACCTCGAAGGCGCCACGCTGGGCCATCGCGCACAAGTACCCACCGGAAGAGGCCACGACCACGCTCAACGACATCCTCGTCAACGTCGGGCGCACCGGCCGGGCAACGCCGTTCGCGGTGCTCGAACCCGTGCAGGTCGGCGGCGTGATGGTCGGCATGGCGACGCTCCACAACGCGAGCGAGGTGATCCGTAAAGGCGTCCTGATCGGTGACACCGTCGTGGTGCGGCGCGCCGGGGACGTGATTCCCGAGGTGCTGGGGCCGGTCGCGGCGCTCCGCGACGGCACCGAGCGCGTCTTTGTGATGCCCTCGGAGTGCCCAGCTTGCGGGACGCCGCTGCGGCCGGCCAAGGAGGGCGACGTCGACCTGCGCTGCCCGAACTCGCGGTCGTGCCCGTCGCAGCTGCGGGAGCGGATCTTCGCGATGGCCGGCCGCGGCGGTTTCGACATCGAGGGCCTCGGCTGGAAGGCCGCCGACGCGCTGCTCACCGACGGGATCGTGGAGGACGAGGGCGATGTCTTCGCGCTCACCGAGGAGCAGCTGCTGCGGAGTGACTTCTTCAGCAACAAGGACGGCTCCCTGAGCGCCAACGGCAAGGGCTTCTTGGCCAACCTCGAGGTCGCCAAGCAGCAGCCGCTCTGGCGCGTGATCGTCTCGTTGAGCATCCGGCACGTCGGCCCGACCGCCGCCCGCGAGCTGGCCCGGTCCTTCCGCGACCTCGTCCGCATCTCCGAAGCGCCCGAGGAGGAGCTCGCCGCTGTCGACGGGGTCGGGCCGACCATCGCCCGGGCCGTCGTCGAGTGGTTCGCCGTCGACTGGCACCGCGACATCGTGACGAAGTGGACCGCGGCCGGGGTGCGTACCCAGGATGAGGGAGTGGACGAGGGTCCGCGCCCGCTGGAGGGCATCACGGTCGTGGTGACCGGGACGCTTGCCTCGTACAGCCGGGACGGCGCGTCCGAGGCCGTGCAGGAGCGCGGCGGCAAGGTGACCGGGAGTGTGTCGAAGAAGACCGACTTCGTGGTGGTCGGCGCCGAGCCCGGGCAGAGCAAGTACGACAAGGCCGTGAAGCTCGGCCTGCCGGTGCTCGACGACGCCGGGTTCGTGGCGCTGCTCACCGACGGTCCCGACGCGGCCCGCGCGCTGGCGACGGTGCTGGAGGCCTGAGTTCCGCGCGGACGCGTGGCCCCCTGCCCGCCGCAGCCCCAAGGCGACACCTTCCTTACCTGATGGATTCGACCCGCTCGGGCGCGTTCAGGACCTGGGTGAACGGCCGAAAGAGGAGAAGAGGTGCGAGACCCGCACCTGCGAGGAGGGTCGCGTGGGTGCTGGGGGCGACGCTGACCCGCGCAACGCGCTGACCGCACCGCATCAGGGCCTGTTTCGCGCCTACGCGGGGGTCGTCGCGCTCAGTGGGCTCGCGCTCGTCGTGGGCGTGTTGACGCAGTCCACGGTCATGTCGGCGCTGCCCAGCCTGGGCAGTGCCTGCTACGTCGTGTTCGGGCTGCTCCTGGTTCTCGAGTTCAGGCCGTTGCTGACAGCCGGGTCCCGGGACGTCAACGGCGTGGTCCTGTCGACCGCGTTCGTGTTCGCCATCCTGCTCCGCTACGACCTGCCGCTCGCCCTCGTCCTGCAGACGCTCGCGGTGGTCATCAGCGACGGCAGCAAGGGCAAGGCCGTCTGGCGCACCTGCTTCAACATCGGCCAGTACGCCCTCTCGTGGACCGCTGCGTGGGGTGTCATGCACGTGCTCGGCCACCAGGCCAGCGCCTTGCACCCGCTCGACCTGGACGCGCGGGACCTGCTGCCGGCCCTCGCCGGGGCCTGCACGTTCTTCGTGGTGAACGAGCTGCTGGTGGCGAGGGCGATCTCGTTCAAGGCCGGCGAGAACGTCTGGGAGACGCTGCGACCCGACCTCGGCTACGAGCTGCTCACCACCGGGGCACTGCTGGCGCTCGGGCCGCTGGTCGCGCTGTCCATGCAGGCCGGCCCGGCGTTCGTACCCCTCCTGGTGCCCTCACTGATGGCGGTGTACGCCGTCGGCTCCGTCGCCCTGCGGAGCGAGCAGCAGGCGATGTCGGACGGGCTCACCGGGCTGGCCAACCGCAAGCGGCTGAGCGAGCGCGCGGCGCTGGCGATCCAGGAGGGTCCCGTCGCGCTGGTCCTGCTGGACCTCGACCGGTTCAAGGAGGTGAACGACACGCTCGGGCACCACGTCGGCGACCAGCTGCTCATGGTCGTCGCGCACCGGCTGGAGTCCTCGCTGCGTCCCGGCGACACCGTGGCGCGGCTGGGCGGCGACGAGTTCGCGCTGCTGCTCCCCGGCGCCGACGGGCCGGCCGCGTCCCTCGCGGCGGACCGGGCACGGGAGGTACTCGCAGAGCCCTTCTCCCTCGGCGGGTTGCTCGTGGAGGTCGCGGCCAGCGCCGGGGTGGCGGTCTCGCCCCAGCACGGCACGGCCCTCGATGAGCTGCTCCAGCACGCCGACGTCGCGATGTACCTGTCCAAGGACTCGGGAGAGGTCGAGATCTACGAGGCGGCCCGCGACCAGAACTCACCGAGCCGGCTCGTTCTCCTCGGGGAGCTGCGTCGGGCCCTGGACGGCGACGAGCTCGAGCTGCACTTCCAGCCGCAGGCTGACTTGGCGAGCGGCCGGGTCGTCGGTGTCGAAGCGCTGGTCCGGTGGCGGCACCCCGACCGGGGCCTGGTCCCGCCTGACGACTTCGTGCCGCTCGCCGAGCGCAGCGGGCTCATCACGCTGCTCACCGCCTGGGTCCTCGACGCCGGTCTCCGTCAGCTCGCCGCCTGGCGTGCGCAGGGCTGGGACCTCTCGCTGGCGGTGAACGTCACGGTCAAGGATCTCTGCGGTGACCACCTCGTGGACCACGTCGTCGCCGGCCTGGCCCGGTACGCGGTCCCCGCCTCCGCGGTCCAGCTCGAGGTCACCGAGGGGTCGTTGTTCACCGACTCACCGCGCGCCCGCCAGACGCTCACGCGGTTGCAGGCGCTGGGGGTCTCGCTGTCCCTGGACGACTTCGGGACCGGCTGGTCGTCGCTGGTCCAGCTGCGGTCACTGCCGGTCAGTGAGATCAAGGTCGACCGGTCGTTCGTGTCACGCATGGACAGTGACCCGGGCGACCTGGCGATCGTGACCTCCGTCATCGACCTGGCCCGTGGCCTCGGGATGCGCGTGGTCGCGGAGGGCGTCGAGGACGACGCGACGCGCCAGCGCCTGGAGCTGCTCGGCTGCGACAGGGCGCAAGGATGGTGGCTGTCCCAGGCTCTGCCGGCGAGTGAGCTCACGCCCTGGTTGGCCACCCGGCTGGCGGCCGCCGACGTTCGCTGAGCCTCAGGCGCTCACTGAGGTCACGGTCGCCGCGATGCCGGCGAGGTGGGCCAGGCGAAGCACCTCGGAGGCCCGGAACCTCGGCCCTCCGGGACGACCGACCAGGATGACCCGGTCCGCCGTACCGACGGGAGCGGCGACGAGCTCGGTGCCGAGGGTGTCCCAGCGCTCGGGGACCCACTGCTCGTTGGTGTCCATGCGGCGGGCGTTGGCCAGCGGCAGCCAGGGCAGCGCGACGCCGGTCAGCTCGGGGGAGCCGACGCTCGAGGCGAGCACCCCGTCGGCGTTGAGGAGCAGCGCCCAGCCGGCCCGGAAGACCCCCGGAGCCAGGTCGACGAGCAGCTGCAGGGCGTCCGCCGGTGCGGCCGCGAGCTCGTCGACCAGCTCGAGGTCGCGGTGCAGATCATCCGCGCCGAGGTAGGGCCGCAGCGACTCCACGATCACCCCCGGTACGGACTGCGCGGACGTGATGAGGACGTCGGCCAGCCCTCCGGCAGGCAACTGGACGAGGAGGTCGTCGACGGCGCCGTCCGGGCCGCGCTCGACGACGTCGAGGCTCACGATGTCGCCACCGGCTTCACCGATGGCGGTCGCGACCGCACCGAGCATGCCGGGACGGTCGGGGAGGACGACACGCAGGAGGTAGGACATGGCTCCATCGTGGGGGCCGCTCATTGCCGCTGTGTTTCGCCGTCGTCAAATCGCAGCGGGGCCGCCCCTAGACTCCCGGAGGACGTACACCCGAAGGAGCCGCATGCCCGAGGCAGCACCACCGAAGATCGGCCGCGACGACGTCGCGCACCTCGCGCGGCTGTCCCGGCTCGCGCTGACAGACGCCGAGCTCGACCAGCTCGCCGGCCAGCTCGACGTGATCCTCGGGGCGGTGGCGCAGATCTCCGAGGTGACCGATGCCGCCGACGTGCCGCCGACGAGCCACGCGGTGCCGCTGGAGAACGTCACCCGGCCGGATGTCGTGATGCCGTCGCTCACCGTCGCCCAGGCCCTCTCGGGGGCCCCCGCTGAAGAGGACGGGCGCTTCCGCGTCCCCCGGATCCTGGACGAGGAATGACCGACCTCACGCGGCTGACCGCCGCGGAGACTGCCGCCGCCATCAGCTCCAAGCAGGCCTCCGCCGTCGAGGTCGCCCAGGCTCACCTCGACCGGATCGCGAAGGTCGACGGCCAGGTGCACGCCTTCCTGCACGTCGACACCGAGGGTGCGCTGGCGCAGGCCGAGCGGGTCGACGCCGCCATCGCAGACAGACACAGCGTCACCGGCCCGCTGGCCGGCGTGCCGCTGGCGCTGAAGGACGTGCTCTGCCAGCAGGACATCCCGACCACGGTCGGCTCCAAGATCCTCGAGGGCTGGCGGCCGCCGTACGACGCGACGGTCACTTCCCGCCTCAAGGCGGCCGGCATCGTGATCCTCGGCAAGACCAACATGGACGAGTTCGCCATGGGGTCCAGCACCGAGTACTCCGCCTACGGACCGACGCACAACTCGTGGGACCTCACCCGCATCCCCGGTGGTTCAGGTGGCGGGTCCAGTGCCGCGATCGCGAGCTACCAGGCCACCCTCGCCATCGGCACCGACACGGGTGGCTCGATCCGGCAGCCGGCCTCCGTCACCGGCACGGTCGGCGTCAAGCCGACCTACGGCGGGGTCTCGCGCTACGGCCTGGTCGCGTTCAGCAGCAGCCTGGACCAGGCCGGTCCCTGTGCCCGCACCGTCCTGGACGCCGCCCTGCTCCACGAGGTCATCGCCGGGTACGACCCGCGCGACAGCACCAGCATCAACGCCCCCGTACCGCCCGTGGTGGCGGCCGCCCGGGAGGGCAACGTCACGGGCTTGCGGATCGGCGTCGTCAAGGAGCTCAAGGGCGACGGGTATGAGACCGGCGTGCAGGAGCGCTTCGACGAGGCGGTGGCGCTGCTGCGGGCGCAGGGCGCGATCGTCAGCGAGGTCAGCTGCCCGCACTTCGTGTACGCGCTGCCGGCCTACTACCTGATCGCACCGTCCGAGGCCTCCTCCAACCTGGCCCGCTTCGACGCCGTCCGGTACGGCTTGCGCGTCGGCGACGACGGCGAGCGGTCGCTGGAGGAGGTCACGGCCCTGACCCGCGGTCAGGGCTTCGGGGCCGAGGTGAAGCGCCGGATCATCCTCGGCACCTTCGCCCTCTCCAGCGGCTACTACGACGCCTACTACGGCCAGGCGCAGAAGGTCCGGACGCTCATCACTCGCGACTTCCAGGCCGCCTGGGAGTCCGTCGACGTGCTCGTCGCACCGACCTGCCCGACCGTCGCGTTCCCGCTCGGC
>JBKJVH010000008.1:0-22402 GCA_046590985.1 Mycobacteriales bacterium | reverse complement strand
TCGATCTCGTCGCCGAACATCTCGATCCGGACGGCGAGCTCCTCGTAGACCGGGAAGATCTCGACGGTGTCGCCGCGCACCCGGAAGGTCCCGCGAGTGAAGGCCAGGTCGTTGCGGGTGTACTGCACATCGACGAAGCGGCGCAGCAGCTTGTCGCGCTCGATCGTGTCGCCGACGTTCAGCCGCACCATCCGGTCGACGTACTCCTGCGGGGTGCCGAGGCCGTAGATGCACGACACCGACGCCACCACGATCACGTCGCGCCGGGTGAGCAGCGACATGGTCGCGGAGTGGCGCAGCCGCTCGACCTCCTCGTTGATGGAGGAGTCCTTCTCGATGTAGGTGTCGGTCTGCGGGACGTAGGCCTCGGGCTGGTAGTAGTCGTAGTAGCTGACGAAGTACTCCACCGCGTTGTGCGGGAGCAGCTCGCGGAACTCGTTGGCCAGCTGGGCGGCCAGGGTCTTGTTGGGGGCCATGACGAGCGTCGGTCGCTGCACCTGCTCCACCAGCCAGGCGGTCGTGGCGCTCTTGCCCGTGCCGGTTGCGCCGAGCAGCACGACGTCCGGCTTGCCGCCCTCGAGCCGGCTGGTGAGCTCCTTGATCGCTGCCGGCTGGTCGCCCGCCGGCTCGTAGTCCGACACGACCTCGAACGGCCGGCCGGTGCGTCGCAGGTTGGTGTCGAGCCGTGGCACGGTCGGCCGGACTCCGTGACCTCCGAGGATGGTTTGCGCCATGCCTGCCACCGTACGTCCCGGGTCCGACAGGAACGAACCGAGCGAGTAGGTTCACCGCCATGACGACTGACGCAGCAGCCCCGGCCCCCGCGACCGGCCTCAAGGCGAAGGCCACCGAGGTCGGCACCGCCCTCTACCTGAAGGCCCCGCCGAAGGTGCAGACCGCGATTCTCAACGGGGTCGTCAAGGTGCAGCCGGTGATGGCGAAGGTCCAGCCGCACGCCAAGAAGCTCGCCGTCGGCGGCGCGGGGCTGCTGGCGGTCCGCAAGCTCCGCCGGCGCTAGCGTGCCCGGCTGGCCGGCGATCAGGGCGAAGTTCGTCAAGGGTCTGCTGGCCACCACGGCACGGAAGCAGACCACGACCCGCACCGCGTCCCCGAAGCAGGTCCGCGGCCGGCACCTGGCGTACTCCCCGCAGCTCGACGGTGCGGCCGACCCCGGCGAGATCGTCTGGACATGGGTGCCGTACGAGGAGGACGCCAGCCAGGGCAAGGACCGGCCGGTCCTGGTCATCGGGCGCGACCGCACCGAGCTGCTCGGTCTCCTGCTCTCCAGCAAGGCCGACCGCGACGGTCAGCACGGCTGGCTCGGGCTCGGGGCCGGCTCCTGGGACGCCGAGAGCCGGCCGTCCTGGATCCGGCTGGACCGGGTCCTCAGCGTCCCGGAGCACGGCATCCGACGCGAGGGCGCCGTGCTCGACCGGGAACGGTTCGACCGGGTCGCCGGCGCGCTTCGGTCCGGCTACGGCTGGACCTGACCGCCGTACCCCACCCCACCCCCTGCGTGATCCACGGAACCGGAGCAATCGTCTCAGGTCGGTTTCGCGTTGCTCTGCTTCCGTGGATCACGGGGTGGGGGGCGTCAGCCCAGGCCGAAGGTGGGGTCGGCGTCGGTGACGCCCGCGAACGAGGAGTAGTCCGGCCCGCGGCGCAGGTGGTGGCCGCCGTCCACGTCGATGACCTGGCCGGTGATCCACCGCGCCTCCGCGCCCGCCAGGAACCTGACCAGGTTGCCGACGTCCGCGGGCTCCCCGACCCCAGCGAGCGGGGTGTTGTCCAGGTAGGACTGGAACACCTCGCTGTCACGGGGCACCAGCTCCATCAGCTCGGTGGCTGTGAACCCGGGACGTACGGCATTGGCGCGGACGCCGGCCGGGCCGTACTCGTCGGCGATGTTGCGGATGAGCTCCTCGATGGCGGCCTTCGACGCCGGGTAGGCGCCGAACCACCGGTGGGTGACGTGGCCGGCGAGGGACGACACCCCGATGAGGGAGCCCTTGCTCCGCATCAGGTGCGGCAGCGCGTGCTTGGCGACCAGCAGGGTTCCCAGCACGTTGAGGTGCAGCACCCGGGTGAACTCCGCGAGGTCCTGGGTGTGGGTGGGGCCGAGCATCCCGCCACCGCCGGCGTTGGCGACGACGGTGTCGAGCCGGCCGTGGGCACCGAGCACGTGTGCGACGGCGTCGACCACCCCCGCCTCGTCGGTGACGTCAGCGACGACGTAGTCCGCAGCCCCACCGCCGAGAGCGGCGAGCCGGGCGACGCCGTCCTGCAGCGTCTTCTCCGTGCGGCCGACGATCGTCACCGCGGCGCCGTCAACAGCGAGCGCAGCGGCGCAGGCGTACCCGATCCCGGTGCCGCCGCCCGTGACGAGGGCAGCCGTTCCTGCAAGCGTGGTCATGTCGCTCCTTGGGTGGTGGTCACCAGCCGGCCGGCAGCTGGGTGAAGTCGGGGGCACGACCTTCGGCGAAGGCTGCCAGGGCTTCGGTGTTCGCGGGGCTGCCCAGCAATCGCTTGAAGTGCTCGATCTCGCGTTCCCGCGCAGCGGCGATGTCCGCGCGCAGCGGCGCCATCATGGTGTCCTTGATCGCGGCCAGGCTCGAGATCGGCTTAGCAGCAAGCACTCTGGCGTGCTTCATGGCGGTGGGCATCAGGTCCTCGGGTGCGCAGACCTTCCAGGCGATTCCCATGGCGAGGGCCTCCTCCGCGCTGATCCACTCCGACGACATCAGGACCCAGGCGGCGTTCTGGCGACCGATGAGCCGCGGCAGCAGGAAGCTGGACGCGGCCTCCGGTGCAACGGCCAGGTCGGTGAAGGGGCACTTGAGGCGAGCCTCGCTCGAGAGGAACACCAGGTCGGCGTACCCGAGGAAGGTCGTGCCGGCGCCTAAGGCGAGGCCGTTCACCGCCATGATGAGCGGTTTGGGCAGGTTCACCATGGCGTCGAGAACCCCGAGGAAGCCGTGCCTCCCGACCGTGAACCCGCCGGGGTCGGCGTTGCGCTGGGCCATCTCGAACAGGTCTGCCCCGACGCTGAAGGCCCGCCCGCTGCCGGTGAGGACGACCGTCGCGACGGCGGGGTCGGCGGCCGCCTCGAAGAGCCCCTCCGCCAAGGAATCGAGCAGCGCCTCGCTGATCGCGTTGAGGCTCCCGGGCCGGTTCAGGGTCAGGGTGCGGACCCGGTCCTCGTCCTCGACGAGCAGGAGATCGCTCACCGCAGGGGCGCCGTAGGGGTGAACCGCACGGGCAGCGACTCATAGCCGCTGACGAAGTTCGCCGGTCGCAGCGCCGGCTCTGAGGGCTCGACCAGCTCAAGGTCGGGGAGCCGCTCCAGAAGCCGGTCGACCATGGTCCGGACCTCCACGCGTGCCAGCGCGTTGCCGAGGCAGAAGTGCGGTCCCAGACCGAAGGCAAGGTGCTCGTTGGGGGTCCGGGCCAGGTCGAAGCGGAACGCATCCTCGAAGACCTCGGCGTCCCGGTTCGCCGACGGGTAGATCAGCAGTAGTTTCTGACCTGCCTCGAGGTCCTTGCCCTGGAAGGTGACGTCCTCGGTCACGGTCCGCGCCATGTTGCGGATCGGGCTGACCCACCGCAGCATCTCCTCGACTGCGGTGGGCATCAGCGACCGATCGGCGCGGAGCCGGTCCCACTGGTCCCGGTCCTTGAGAAGCTGGTAGACGCCGCCGCTCATGACGTGCCTGCTGGTCTCGTCCCCGCCGATGAGGAGCAGTAGCGACTCGTGCAGCAGCGCCTCATCGTCGAGCTTGTGGCCGTCCACCTCGGCGTTCACCAAGATGCTGATCAGGTCGTCGGTCGGCGTCTCGCGCCGCTCCGCCACCGCGCCCGTCAGATAGCCGGCGTAGCCCTCGAAGGCCGCCAGCATCCGCATCGCCGTCTCGTCGTCCTGCACCCCGACCAGCGCGGACATCAAGGTGTCGGACCAGTCGAGCAGCGTCTCGAAGTCCTTGCTGTCGAAGCCCAGCGCGCTGCCGATGACCTCGATGGGCAGCCAGGCCGCGACGTCCCGTACCAGGTCGCACTCGCCCTTCTCGCAGACCCGGTCGATGATCCCGTCGGTGAGCTCCAGGACCCGGGCCTCCTGCTCGACGACCCGGCGCGGCGTGAAGCCGGTGGCCACCAGCTTGCGCCGCAGGAGGTGCTCGGGGTCGTCCTTGTCGATCATGCTCGCGACCGGGCCGGCGTCGGGCCGGATGCCCTGAGCGTTGCTGTACCGCTCCGGCTCGGTGGCGATCACGCGCACGTCGGCGTGCTTGGTGATGCCCCAGACCTGCCCGTCCCAGTGCACCGGATCGTTTTCCCGGCACCAGGTCAGCGCCGCGTGCGGGTCGCCTCCCCAGAAAGCCCCCGAGACGAAGTCGATGTCGCTCATGCCCGTCCTCTCACCATGTCGTCGGCAGCGAGCCGACCGAACGTCATCCCCGGGGTGATGCACGAGCCGGGTGCTGGATAGCAGTTGCCCATGACCGAGGCCATCGTGTTCCCACACGCGTACAACCCGGGGATCGTGTCACCCCCGGTACGACGGACGCGCCCGTGCTCGTCGCACACGAGTCCACCCTTGGTCCCGAGATCGGCCAGCACGACCCGGCCGGCGAAGAAGGGACCGTCGACCAGGGGCGCCAACGAGGGGTTGGGCCAGGCGTTCGGTTCGCTGTAGATCCCCGGGTAGCTCTGGAACACCGCGAGGTTCTGCCGCTCGAAGGAGCCGTCCTGGCCCCGACCGAAGTCCAGGTCCTCGCCCTTCTCGGCGAGCGCGTTCCAGCGCTCCGCCGTAGCGACCAGTTCCGGCGCGGCCATCGTCGCGGCCAGCTCGGCGATCGTGTCGGCCCGCAGCAGGACCCCCGCCTCCACCCAGGGCGTCGGGTCCTCGCTGGCCGCGAGACCCGCGAAGCCGTACCGGGTAAGGCCGTAGGTGTCGAAGACGTGCCAGGACGGGATGCAACCCGGTTCCGCATCATGCATGGCGTGCCCGAAACGGTCGTAGGGCAGCCCCTCGTTGACCCACCGCCGGCCGGCCTGGTCGACGATGAAACCGAGCGGGGCGCTGCGCTCCCAGAACAGGAACGACACCTCGCCGTCTGGGCGAACGACGCCAGGGGTCCACCAGGCGTCCTCGAGCAGGTCGGTGGCGGCGCCGGCCTTGATGCCGGCCACGATGGCGTCGCCGGTGTTCGTGGGCACGCCGAGCGACCAGGTCGCGTGGCCGACCGAGGGGTGCTGCCAGCGGGTCCGCAGCTCCGCGTTGTGGTCGATCCCGCCCGCAGCGAGCAGGACGCCACATCGGGCGAACACCGTCCTGGTCGCGCCGTCCCGGACGACCGTGACCCCCACCACAGCGTCGCGGGCAACCACCAGGTCCACGAAGGTGGCACCCGTCCAGATCTCGACCCCGATCTCCTGGCAGGCCAGGGCGAGCTGAGCGACCAGGGCCTGTCCCCCGAACAGCCGACCCTTGGCGTCGACAGCACGCAAGGCCGGACCCCCGTCACCCCGCTCCAGCTTGGGTCGTACCGGCAGCTCGAGCAGCGCGGCACGCTCGGCCGTCATCCCCTTCGGGGCGATGACCCGGCCCTCGATCCGACCGCCTGGCTGCTCGGGGAAGTAGTCCGGAAACCCGCGCATCCACGCGAACGGGATGCCCTTCTCCCCCAGCCATGCGACGGTGGGGGCGGCCGCATCGAGGAACGCCTGGCGCATCTTCCGCGGGGTGCGGTCACCCACCGTGGCCTCGAGGTAGGTCGCTGCCTCCGCCAGGTCGGTGTCGTGGTCGAGGTACTGGTTGGTCGGCGCCCAGAGCCCGCCGCCTGTCAGGGCTGCGGTGCCGCCGAGCACGTCAGCCTTCTCCAGCAGCAGCACCGAGAGTCCGTTGTCCGCGGCCCGCAGCGCCCCGGTCAGCCCCCCGGCACCGGAGCCGACGACGATGACGTCGTAGGTCATTTCTGCTGAGGGCCGGGAAAGGTCTGCTCGGTGCCCTTGCCCTTGTGCTTGTGGACTCTTTCCTCTACCAGGTTGTTGAAGGCGGCACCCCGGGGCCAGCCCACGTAGTGCGTCAGGAACAGCGCGATCTCACGGAGCTGGTCGGGGGTGAACTCCTCGTTGGCCAGCGCCGCGTCGAGCTGCACCGGCAGCACCGAGGTCTCACCCAGCGCGGCGATCACCCCGAACAGCATGAGCCGCCGCTCGCGCACGGTCAGCCCCTCCCTCGTCCAGATGTCGCCGAACAGGTGCCCGGCCGTGACGGCGAAGTAGTCGCTGGGGATGTCCGGGACGGTCCCCCAGGAGTAGACCTCCGCCATCACCTGCATGCCACGCTCGCGCTTCTGCGCCAGTGTCTCCGGAAGGTCGGTCACAGGTTCTCCTCACGGGGCACGCCAAGTCCGGCGCCAAGGGTCTGAAGGGTGAGCTCCGCGAAGGGCAGGACGACCCCGAGCGCTGCACCCATCTCCAGGGCGAGCGACAGGTCCTTCTCCCCCAAGGTCCGGGCGTGCTCGAAGATCGGCCGCAGCCCGTCGTCGGCGGCCAACGGCCCAGTCTCCCCCCGCACCAGGATCGCGGACGGGCCGCCGGTGATCGCGTCGCTGTGGCGGATGACCGCGGCGAGCTTGCGCAGGTCGAGCCCCGCTGCCTCGGCGAGGGCGCTGGCCTCCGCAGCGGCCGCGTAGCCGGCGTAGGTGAGGAGGTTGCGGGCCAGCTTGCACTGCGTGCCTGTTCCTGCAGGGCCGAGGTGAAGCACCAGCGCAGCCCAGTGCGCGAAGACCGGCTTGGCGGTCTCGTACGCTTCCCGCTCGCCCCCGACCATGACCGCGAGGCGACCGCTCTCGGCGCCCATCGCACCGCCGGAGACGGGTGCGTCCAGGATGTGCACGCCCGTGGTCGCGGCGGTTGCTGCCAGCTCTGCGGCGGTGTGGGTCTCGATGGTGGAGTGGATCGCGATGACCGTGCCGGGGGTGGCGTGCTCCAGGAGCTCTCCGACCACACTCCGGACCTGGGCGTCGGTGAGGACGACGATCGAGATGACGTCGCACTCCCGCGCGAGGCCCGCCAGCGTCCCGGCGACGGCGCCCTTCGCCACGAACGGCTCCATGGCCTCGACGCGCAGGTCGTGCACCCACAGCGGCAGCTCGAGCAGGCGATTGGCCATCGCGGCGCCGATGTTGCCCAGTCCGATGAATCCGACGGTCAACTCCGAAACACCTGCCCGCCGTCCACGTTGATGATCTGCCCGGTGATCCAGGACGCTTCGTCCGACAGCAGGAACGCGCACATCCCCGCCAGGTCCTCAGGAGTACCGACGCGCTTGAGGGCGAGCGACGCCACGATCGGGTCGATGAGAGCCCCCGCCGTGCGCCGGGTCGCTTCGGTGTCGATGGGGCCTGGGGCGATCGCGTTGACCCGGATGTTCATCCCGCCGAGCTCGTGGGCGAGCTGCTGCGTGAGGCCGTTCACGCCGACCTTGGCCAGACCGTAGAAGGCGGAGTAGAGCCAGGAGGCGGTCGAGCTCTGGTTGACGATCGCGCCGCCGCCGCGCTTGCGCATGCTCGTGAACACGGCACGGGTGCACAGCAGGACACCGTCCATGTTCACGGACATGAAGCGGCGGTAGTAGTCCCAGTCCACCTTGGTCAGGGAGTTGAACTCCATGTCCCCGTAGATGGCGGCGTTGTTGACCAGGAAGTCGATGCCGCCGAACGCCTCGGTGGCGAACGCCGCCATCGCGACCGTCGAGTCCACGTCGGCGACGTCCACCTTGCAGGCAGCTGCTTTGCCGCCGTCCGCCACGATCTTCTCCGCGACCGCGGTGGCGAGCTCGACGTTGAGGTCGGCGACCACGACCGCTGCCCCGCGGGAGGCCAGCGTCTGCGCGTACACCTCGCCGATCCCTTGTGCCGCACCGGTGACGATGGCCACCTTGTTCTCGAACTGCATGCGTTCAGCTCCCTGGAATCGCGACGGACTGGATCTCGGTGTACTCCTCGAAGCCGGCAAGGCCCATCTCGCGGCCGACCCCCGACTGCTTGAACCCACCGAACGGGACGTCGGCGCCGTACCAGATGCCGCCGTTCACGCCGACGGTGCCGGTGCGGAGCCGGTGCGCGATCGCCTCGGCGCGGGCGAGATCGGCGCCGTACACCGCGCCGGACAGCCCGAACTCCGAGTCGTTGGCGATCTCGACTGCCTGGTCCTCCGAGTCGTACGGAAGCGCGACCAGCACCGGGCCGAACACCTCCTGACGGGCGATCTCGAAGCTGTTGTCGACGCCGACCACCAGGGTCGGCTCGAGGAAGAAGCCCTTAGCCTGGGGGCCCCGGGTACCTCCGGTGGCGAAGGAGGCGCCGGCGTCGCGGGCGCGCGTGAGGAAGCCCTCGATCCGGTCCCGTTGGCGTGCCGAGATGACCGGCCCGCAGACGGTTCCGCCGTCGGCCGGGTCCTTGCAGCCGAGCGACGCAAGGGTCGCGGCCAGCACCTCGACGCCCTCGTCGAAGCGCCTGCGGGGCAGCAGGATCCGGGTCGTGAGGGCGCAGCCCTGGCCAGCGTGGATGACCCCGCTGAAGCCGGCGAACCCGCACGCCTCGACGAGCTTGTGGTCATCGAGGGTGATGAACGCCGACTTGCCGCCGAGCTCCAGGAAAACCTTCTTCAGCGTCGGCGCCGCGCTGACCATGACCGCACGGCCGGTTGCGGTCGAACCGGTGAAGCTGACCAGGTCGACCCGCGGGTCGGACGCGAGCTGCGCTCCGAGCTGGTGGTCGGTCGAGGTGATGACGTTGACCACGCCCGGTGGGATCTCGGTGTGATCCGCGATGAGCTTCCCGAGAATGGAGGCGCACCAAGGGGTGTCGGGAGCGGCCTTGAGCACCACCGTGCAGCCCGCGGCCAGCGCCGGGCCCAGCTTCGCCAGGTTGATCTGGTGCGGGAAGTTCCACGGTGTGATCGCACCGACGACGCCGGCCGGCTGCCGCCGGGTGTAGCGCCGGCTCCTGAGGCCCATCACCTCGGACTCGCCGAGGTCCTGGGTCCACACGTAGCTGTCGGCCAGCTCGGCGCTGAAGGTGAGGTCCGCGACGGGGCCGTCCAGGTGCGCGCCGTAGGTGAGCATCAGGGGCGCCCCGACCTCCGCGACGGTCAGCGCGCGAAGCTCCTCGGCGTGGGCGATGAGGGTGTCCCGCAACTGCCGGAGGCAGCGCGCGCGGAACGCGTGATCGGTCGACCAGGACGTCGTGTCGAACGCCCGGCGAGCGGCGGCGACAGCGGCATCCAGGTCCTCAGCACCCGCATCCGCCGCGACGCCCAGGACCTCCTCGGTCGCAGGGTTGAGGGTCTCGAAGACTCTGCCGGACGCGGCGGGGACGAGCTTGCCGTCGATGAGGAGCTGGTCACAGGTCAGCATCAGTAGGAGCCCATCTCGTTCAGCCACAGTGGCACCGGCAACTCAGAGGGCCGGTAGTGATCGGGCAGTCGCTCACCCTTCACGCCGGCGTTCATGCGCCCAGAACCACGGGGTGACCCGCTGATCGCGACCGCCCGCTCGGCTGACGTCATCGGCGCACCACGGTGGTCGGCAGGTGGGCGAAGCCCCGCACGTTGACGGAGTGCACGCGGGCGGTGCCTGCCGGGTTGATGTCATAGGTGCGGACGAGGGCGACGAGCTCCTCCAGCACCACCTTGGCCTCGAGCCGGGCGAGCGAGGCGCCGAGGCAGAAGTGCGTCCCGGTTCCGAAGCTGAGCAGTGCCGTGGTGTCGCGGTCCAGGTCGAAGCGATCGGGGTCGGGGAAGACGAGCGGGTCGCGGTTGGCTGCGCCGATGAGGAGCAGCAGCCGGTCCCCCGCAGGAAGCACCTGGCCGTGCAGCTCGGTCTCAACGGCAACGGTGCGGGCCAGCACCTGGCTGGACGCGTCGAACCGGAGCGTCTCGTCGACCCACGGCAGGATCGCGCCACCGAAGGCCGTCTGGCGCTCGGAGGGGAACTCGTTCGCCCAGAACCAGGCGTTGCCCAGCAGTTTGGTCGTCGTCTCGTTGCCCGCGACCACCATGAGGAACAAGAACGCGCAGAGCTCCTCGTCCGTCAGGTGCTCACCGTCGATGTCCACGTCCAGCAGGGCTGACGTGAGGTCGTCCCGTCGCCTCGCCCGTCGGTCGTTGACCAGCTCGAGGTAGTAGACGATGAGCGTCAACGACGCCTCCGCCGCCGCCGGTGGGACGTCGAGGACCCCGTCCTCGCGGTGGACGACCAGGTCGGCCAACCGGCGGAGCTCGGCCCGGTCAGCGACGGGCACTCCGAGCAGCTCCGACACGACGTCCATCGGCACCTTGCCGGCCAGGTCGTCGATGAAGTCGAACGTGTCCGACGACAGCGCTGCGTCCAGGTGCTCCCGGGTGATCTCGCGAACGCGCTCCTCCAGAGCAGCGACGCGCCGAGGTGTGAAGCCCTTCGTCACGAGCGAGCGCATCCGGAAGTGCCGGGGGTCGTCCATGGCGAGGAACGACATGACCTTGGAGGCATGACGCCCCGTCGCGGCAGGGTCCAGTGACACGCCATCTGCGCTCGAGAAGGTCTCCGACTCCCGGAAGGCGCTCAGCACATCGCCGTGCCGGGACAGCGCCCAGAAGCCCAGCTCGTCGTTGCGGTAGAGCGGGGCGTTCTCCCGCAGCGACGCGTACAACGGGTAGGGGTCCTCGTGGAACCCGTAGTCGTAGGGGTCGAAGACCGGGAGCACCGTGGTCACCTGCCCACCGACAGCTGGGCGGCGAGCTCCGCCAGCAGATCGGGGATGTCCTGGTAGGCGAGATCGCCCATGCCGGCGGACAGCAATGCCCCCACGAAGGCCATCGTCATGCCGAGGACCGCAGGGGGCGGCAGGTCGGGACCGAGCGCAGCGGTGGTGCGCAGGCTGAAGATCGCCCCGATCTGCTCGCGCAGCCGGCGCACGTCAGGATCGTGAGCGAGCAACGCGGTGGTGACGCCGGCAGCCAGCTCGGGCTCGTCCGCGACCAGCATCGCCACCGGGCTCATCGCGAGCCGGATTCGCTCGGCAAGCCCTGCCCCGTCGGGGAACTGGGGATCAGGAAGAGCCGTGATCCGTCGCCAGAACTCCGCAGCGAGAAGATGCTCCTTGCTGGCGAAGTAGGAGTAGGCCGAGGCTGTCGACACCCCCGCCCGGGCCGCGACCAAGCGCACCGTCATCCCTTCGTACCCGGTCTCGGCGATTTCGGCGATGGCCGCGTCGAGGAGCCGGGCGGTCGTCTCCGGGCGCCTGCCGGTCAGGGTCCGACGCGGGCCTTCGGACGAGGCGGTCGACATCAGAGCCGCACCGGTCGGCGGGCCGCGAACCGGAAAGCGGAGCCGGTCCGGTTCCAGGTGGCCCCGGCGGCGTCCTCCTCGGCGCCGGCCGGCTCGAACGCGAGCTGATCGCCCACGACCCGGAAAACGCTGCAGGCAAGGGGATGCATCATCGGGTCAGTTCGAACCCAACGCGCCACGAACCGCCAGCCTCAGGGAACGCAGTAGCAGGTGGCTCTGCAGCCCGAACTCATCGAGGGCTGCCCGCTGTGCCGCTCGGCTGAGGTCGATCTCTGTGAGCATGGCGGCAACATAGGCGAATCTCGGACACCCGTCTAGACCCCAGTCCAATCAAGCGGGCACCGCAGATCCCGCCGTCTTGCGGCCCATCGTCGCTGCCCTTGATCCGGTGGCGCCGGCTACCGGCTACCGGATACCGGGCATCAACATGGCTGAGCTCAGCCCTTCTTGCGGCTCGTCGCCTTTGGCTTGGCCTCGAAGGGGTCGAGCACGGGCGTGGGGTCGCCGAGCCCGGCCGCCTTGAGCAGCTCCGCCAGGCTGGCCTGGAGCAGGTCCCCGATGCGATGCGCCCGCGGGATCATGTCAGGGTCGACGGTGATGCCGAAGTCCACCCGGTCCTCGTAGGACAGCATGGTGATGTTGCAGCCCATGTTGGCCATCAGGACGCTGCTGGTGTAGATCCCGAGCACCTTCGCGCCACCCATGTACAACGGGATCGGCGGGCCGGGGACGTTCGAGACCACCAGCGAGACCGGCGTCGGCATCAGCCCGGTGATGGTGTCGGTCTGGATCGTCCGGGACGCCAGGTTGAGCAGCAGTGGGGGTGCGATCTCACCGATCGACTGGATGCTGCGGGCGCGGACGGCCTTGAGCATCGACTTCGCCGACGAGGTGCTCTCGAAGACTGCTTGCACCCGTTCGAGCGGGTCGTCCACGTGCGTCGGCAGGCTCACAGGAGTGCTCGCGATCTGGTTGCCGGCGTGTGTGTCGTCCGCGACCTGCGTGGACACCGGCACGATCGTGGTGAGCGGCCCGTCCGGCAGCGCACCCTCCTCGAGGAAGTACTCCCGGAGGCCGCCGGCGACCATCGCCAGCACGATGTCGTTGATCTTGACGTCGAGCTCCTTGCGGAGGCGCTTGAGGTCGTTCAGGGACACCGACGCGAACACCGACTGCCGGTTGGGACCGAGCACGCCGTTGAGGATCGTGTGGGGGGCTGTCATGCCGGGCAGACCCGGCTTACCGCGCTTGTTCCAGGCGATGACGGCTCCGCGCTCCACCAGCGACCGCGCGTAGCTCACGATGCGCACCGGAACGGCGAGGTTCGTCACGAAGCTGCGAGCGAGCAGCTCGAGGTCGGACGGGTCGTGCTGGCCGACGTCCGTCGGCTCGACGGTCAGCGTCGGCGGCGTCAGTGAGGGCGCCGGGTTCGGCTCGAGGTCGAACAGCTGGTCTGCGAGGCTCGCGCCGGTGAGGCCGTCCATCATGCAGTGGTGGTACTTCATGAAGATGCCGACCCCGGCGCCTTCGTTCACACCCTCGATGATCCACATCTCCCACAGCGGGAAGCGCCGGTCCAGCTGACGGGCGGAGAGCTGCCCGACCAGGTCGCCGACCTCGCGACGGCCGCCGGGGAACGGTACGGCGATCCGCTTGATGTGCCGGTCGAGGTCGAAGGCGGTGTCGTCGACCCACACCGGACGGTCGAGGTGCAGCGGCACCTCCTTGAGCTTCCACCGGAACTTCGGGACCAGGTGCAGCCGCTCAGCGGTGTTCGCGCGGATGCGCTCGGTGCTGAAGTCCGCGCCGGCATCGGGGTCGAGCAGCACGAGCCCGCCGACGTGCTGGTAGGCGGTACTCGACTCCATCGCCAAGAACACCGCATCGGAACCTGACAGCCGGCGCATTCGACCCCTCCCGTGACCCTGGTCCGGCGACCCTACGGCACCGCACACGTGGGCTCACCCGGTGCGCGAAAGCCTTCCGTCGACGAACTCGCTGACCCTGGCGCTGCGGGAGCTCAGGACGTGCCCGCCGTCGAGCCAGCAGATCTCCGGTCGGTCCCAGTGCCGCCACAGCCGCGCCGCCTGCTGCAGGGGACGCAGGACCCGGTCATGCCGCGCTGCATACAGGTGGAGGCGGTCGCTCGGCGTCATCGGAGGCGGTAACGCGAGGGGCGAGATCGCCTGGTGGAGCTCCGTGGTGTTGGTGATGAACTCCTCGAACCATGGCGTGTGATGACCGCGGTGCGGGATCTGGCTGCTGAACACCGACGGGAAGTCCACCGCCGGCACGCCCACCATGATCCGGTGAACCGGGTCCTGCTGAAGCAGGGCCCCGGTCAGCGCGCTGACATAACCGCCGAGGCTCACCCCGTACACGGTGATGCGCTCCTCGTCCTGCTGCCGGATCCAGGCGAGCACGCGCCGGACGTCCCAGGCGGCCTGGGAGAGGCCATGCAGGTTGTCCATCGCGTTGAGGCTGGGCAGGGCGGACGGCAGTACCCCGCTCCTCGCGGCGGCCCGTCGACCGTGCAGCGGCAGCACCGGCATGACGACGTTGTAGCCGAGCTCCTGGTGCATCCTCACGGGGTCGAACAGCGGCACGTCCGTCCGCAGCCGGCCCATGTAGGACCCGTGCAGCAGGACCAGCCAAGGGGCCGGCCCGGCGTGGCGAAGCACGCGCATGACGGCCTGCCTGTTCGCCCCGTGGTCGAGCCAGCGCCCCCGACCGGGTTCGGCGGCATGCGGCTCGTAGCCGCTGTCGAACACCAGCCGGTCCCACTTCGCGCCGAGCACCTCGAACGGGCGGGTGCTGACACGAGGCGCGGACGGAGCGCGGTGGTAGCTCGCGGGGTCCGCCAGCCACCCTGCCGCACGGAACACCGCCAACGCCTCGCGCATCTCCTCCAGCGCCACCGGCAGGTCCCGCTGGACGGTCTTGGCCGACACGGCGCGGACGGCCCGGACGGCCAGCGCGTCGACGCTGCCGGAGCCGAGGCCCTTCGGGGTGAGGCGCGGGGCGGTGCTGCCGGTGTCGGCCCAGCGCTCGTTGCGGTCGGAGGTCTGGCGCGGAAGCCAGGCCGCCAGGAGGCGGCCCACAGGCGACAGGACATCCCTCGTCCGCACCGGCGGAAGCCCGTAGTCGTCGGTCATGTCGGTCAGCCTCCCATCCCGGCCCACGATGCCTGTGCAGAATGTCGAACGTCACCCCGAGAGCAGGAGCACCGTGAGCCTTCAAGAGTTCAACCTGGCACTCACGAGCGAGGCGATCTGCGCCGCGATCCCGGACCGTGAGGTGCTCGTCTGGCGCGACCGCCGGTTCACCTACGCCGACCTGAACGACCGCAGCCGACGGCTCGCGGGCTACCTGCACGGCCAGGGCCTCGGGCTCCGCACCGAGCGCAGCGGCCTTCAGGGACACGAGTCCGGTCAGGACCATCTCGCGCTCTACCTCCACAACGGCAACGAGTACCTCGAGGGGATGCTCGGCGCCTTCAAGGCCAGGCTGGCGCCCGTCAACGTCAACTACCGGTACGTCGAGGCCGAGCTCCGCTACCTGTTCACCAACGCCGGTGCGCGGGCGGTCGTCTTCCACTCGTCGTTCGCCCCGGCCCTGGCTGCCGTCCGTGACGCGCTGCCCGACCTGAAGGTGCTGCTCCAGGTCGCCGACTCCTCCGGCAACGAGCTGCTGCCCGGCGCCGTCTGGTACGAGGACGCGCTGGCCTCCTCCCCCGCTGAGCTGCCGAACGTGGAGCACTCCCCCGACGACCTCTACGTGCTCTACACCGGCGGCACCACGGGCATGCCGAAGGGCGTGCTCTGGCGTCAGCACGACATCTTCATGTCCACCATGGGCGGGCGCACGCCGGGAGTCTGGGACCCGGTCACGTCGTACGCGGCCCTGCAGGACCGGGCCCGCGCCGGGGCCGGAGACACGATGGTGATGATCCCGCCGTTCATGCACGGCGCGGCCCAGTGGGCCAGCTTCATCATGATGTCGAACGGCGCGCGCATCGTGATTCCCGACAGCAACACCCGGATGGATCCGGCCGATGTGCTGCGTACCGTCGAGCGCGAGGGCGCAGTGATGCTGACGGTCGTGGGCGATGCCGTCATGCGCCCGCTGCTCGCGGAGATCGAGACGGGCCGCTACGACCTCTCGACGCTCGCGGTGATCGGGAACGGCAGCGCGCCGTTGACACCGACCATCAAGGAGCGGGTGCTCGAGCTGCTCCCGAACCTGTTCATCAGCGACGCGGTCGGCTCGTCGGAGACCGGCGCGCAGGGCACCCATCTCTCGGCCAAGGGCAACGTCTCGACCGGCACCTTCAGCCGCGGCCCCGGTTCGGTCGTCGTGTCGGCGGACCTGACCGCTGTCGAGGAGCCCGGCCACCCCGAGCTCGGCTGGTTCGCGCAGTCCGGCTGGGTGCCCCTGGGCTACCTCGGCGACCCGGAGAAGACCGTTCGCACCTTCCCCGTCATCGACGGCGTGCGCTACGCCGTGCCGGGTGACCGCGCCCGGCTGCTCGCCAGCGGTGACGTCGAGCTGCTCGGCCGCGACTCCGTCACCATCAACACCGGCGGGGAGAAGGTGTTCGCCGAGGAGGTCGAGAGCGCGATCGCCAGCCATCCCGCGGTGTACGACGTGACCGTCTGCGGCCGCCCCAGCGAGCGCTGGGGCTCCGAGGTGGTGGCGGTGGTCGCCCTCGCGGCCGAGGCCACCGTTGCGGAGCTCGAGGCGCATGCTGCCCTGAGCATCGCGCGTTACAAGCTGCCCAAGGGCTGGGTGTTCGTGGAGACGGTGCAGCGCTCGCCCTCGGGCAAGGCTGACTACCGCTGGGCCGCGGGCGTCGCGGCCGGGACGGGATAGGCCCGGGCTGTTCACCCCGCGTTCGCCGAACCGGCAGAAAACGGGCTATTCGGCCACTACCATGGCTGCGCGGTGCCTCCCAGCCACCGCGCGAGGGGGGCGCAGCCATGAACGACCACCACAGCCACGAGCCCGAGGCCTGGCACTGCAGCCCGTGCGGGCTCCGACCACCGCTCGACGAGCAGGGGCTGGCGCGGGTGGTGCGCGCCTCCGTGAGCCGGCGGCACTTCTTCCGCGCCGCCGCCGTGACTGCGGTGGCCGGCACCGCGCTGGCCCGCGGCGCGGCGGCCGAGACCCGGCCGCTGACCAGCACGGCCGGGCCGGCCGACGCGCTGAGCCGCGGGGCGTGGCTCGCCGGCGACACCCACGTGCACACCGATCACTCCTCCGACGGCAGCGCCACCCGCCAGGGCAGCAGCCAGGTGCTGCCGGGCAACGTGTCGGTCGCCGACCAGATCGGGCAGGCGGAGCGGATGGGTCTGCAGTTCCTGCCGATCACCGACCACCGCACGTACGACCAGCACTGGGACCCGCTGTGGACCTCGAGTGCGGTGTTGCTCATCCCGGGTGAGGAGGCCAACGGCGCGCCGCATGCCACCGTCCACGGCTGCATCGACGAGGTCATCGACGGTGCCGGTGTGGCCGGAAGTCACCCGTACCGGCATCTGCAGCAGTCGATCTGGGAGGTCCAGGCACAGGGCGGCGTCTGGTCCACGGCGCACCCGGACGACGGCGAGTACGCAGACGGGAAGACCAACGCGAGCGCCGAGGCAGTCGGCGTGAACGTGGTCGAGGTCTGGAACCGTGGCAGCAACGTCGACCTCGAGATCGAGTATGCCGAGAACCGCTGGAACCACGGCTGGCGCTTCGGCGGGGTCGGCGGCTGCGACTGCCACTTCCGCGAGCTCTGGGGCATCGCCGGCCCGGGTATGCCCACCACGTACGTGCATGCCAGCGACGTCTCGGAGCGGGCCGTGCTCG
Organism: Mycobacteriales bacterium; assembly: GCA_046590985.1. Classification (GTDB taxonomy): domain Bacteria; phylum Actinomycetota; class Actinomycetes; order Mycobacteriales; family SCTD01; genus RYN-111. The sequence goes on along the minus strand of JBKJVH010000008.1, from coordinate 5,217 downwards.
ATGCCCTCCGGGCCGGCCGGACGTCCCTGTCCAGCAGCCCGTTCGGGGCGTTCCTCACGCTCGAGGCCGACCTCGACGGCGACGGCGTCTTCGAGTCCCTCGGCGGCGACGAGGTCAGCCACCTCCCCGCGGGGCAGCCCGTGGTGCTGCGGCTGCGGGTGCAGCGCGGTACCGGTTTCGCGCTCACCGTGCTGGCGGCTCCGGGACGCACCGCCGCGCCGGTGTTCACGGCGACCGTCACGGGCCCGGACCAGACGTTCCTGGTCCCGGTAAAGGTCCCGGCCGGCGAGGGCTGGTGGCGCGCGGAGGTCCGTGGGGTTGGTGCCCCGGCGTCCGTCGACACCGGGGCGATCAAGTCCGGCAGCCTCGGCAGCACCGGCGTGATCGACCAGCTCCAAGCCTTCGTCAGCCCGGTGTTCACCTCCACGGCCGGGGCCGCCGTGCCCCGGCAGGCGCTCCCGTTGCCCGCTACAGGCGGCGCAGCTGACGGGGCGGTCGTCGCCCTCGGCGAGGTCGGCGCCTACACCGGCTTCCCGTCGCTCGCGGCGCCCCGCAAGGGCGCGGTGCACCTGGTCGCGGAGCGGCACCTGCCGGGCGGCACGACCGTCGTGCACCGCCGGCTCGGTGGGGGCAAGCCCGTCGAGACCCGCCTCACGACCAGCACGTACGCGCGGCTCCCGCGGGTTGCAGCACAGGGCGACACGGTGCACGTGGTGTGGCAGGACGAGCGGACCGGGCAGCTCCCGCGGGCGGCCGACATCTGGCTGCGCTCCTCGAACGACGGCGGCCGGAGCTGGGGTCCGGAGGTCCGGGTGAGCACCTCGTCAGGTCGCAGCGAGCGACCCGCCATCGCCCTCGACCCGACGGACCCGCGGCGGCCGTGGATCGCCTGGACCGACAACGGCTCGCTCGCGACGGGCGCGTTCGGGACCGGCCAGGCCGCCTTCGACGTGCTGGTGTCCCGCGGGTCCGGCACGCCGGTGAACCTGTCCGCGCACGGCAAGACGACCGGACCCGGCCTGCCCGCCGACAGCCGGTCCGCCCGCTGGGCCGCGTCGCTGCACCCGTCGGTGACGGTGCGACCCGACGGCGGTGTCGTCGTCGGGTGGCAGGACAACCGCTTCGACCCGCACCCGCTGTGGACGGGCGCAACCCCACCGGCCGGTTCGACGAGCGGCGGCGACCAGTCGCTGCCCGACGCCTGGGAGCCGATGGCTGCGGTCCGCGAACCGGGCGGGACCTGGTCGGCGCCGGTACGCATCGCCCCCGACGCCAACGCCTCGGCCCGGCACCCGCAGCTGCAGGCTGCCCCCGATGGTCGCCTCGTGGCCGTCTGGTCGTGGAAGGCCCTCAAGGCCGCCGACGCCAACCTGCAGCTGCGGTCCACGACCAGTCGCGACGGCGGCCTGACCTGGTCGGCTCCGGTGGAGGTGGACCCCTCCCCCGCGGCGATGATGGCGCGGCCGCGGCTGGGCAGCGGCGCCGACGGCACACCGGTGCTCGTGTGGGCCGACACCCGAGGCAGCGACTGGCGCTGGCGGGTGCGGACGGCGACGCTGGCGGCCGGCGGCTGGACCGGCTTCGCGGACGTCAGCTCGGGCGGCAACGGGACCTACCCGGTCGTGGACGGCGGCGTGGTGGCGTTTGTCAGCGACCGGAACGCCTCGGTCCAGCGCGACGTGACGCAACAGGTGCTGGTCGTCGGGCCACCCACGAAGTAGCACTCCTCCGGCCTGTGTCAGGAGCTGGTGGCGGAGAGCACGGTCAGCTTCTTGGGCTGCCGCGCATCCTGCTGACGGCACTTCCGCACGAGGCATCGAGGACGTCTCCTGACACCCACCTACCCCTGGCCCAGTGCTGGATGGGCAGCCGCCACGCCCGGCGTTTCGCTGCAAACCCAGCAGTCGCCACCCAGGCCCCCTGCAGCAGTGCTGCACTCACAGCCGACTCGCCGGCGTGTCGGCGGCGCATCCAGCAGGCGGGGCGATGCTCAGACGACGGTACGGGCACGACGGCGACGCAGCTCGCGCGAGGCGAACACGAGGGAAGGCCTGGGGGTGAGTCTGCTTTGCGGGCGTTGTGGGTGCACTGCCACGAGGCTGTGGACCTGCGGTGACTTTGCCGGCTATCTCCGGAACAGCATCCGACCGTGCGACAAGGCTCGCCACTGCGGCGAACCCGCGGTGTCCCAGCTCCAGAGCGAGACCGCCCGCGCGCCTGCCCGGTGGGCCTGCAGCAGAAAGGCCCGCACGCTCTCCCCCGGGTGCGGGTCGGCCGCGAGGTACGGCGCATCGATGCGCCCGTCGTACCCCTGCCCGACCGGGAGCAGTGGCCGGTGGAAGCGCCTGAGATAGGACATCGAGGTGGCGGTGACGCCTGCCGGAGAGCGGTTGTACCAGTAGGCCATCGGCATCATCGCGTCCGTCAGGGACGCCGTCCGCTGGTACGGGTAGCGACCCACCCGCACCTCGCTCGGCCACGGCACGGTGGCCAGGATGGCCATGTTCCGCGGCAGGTGCTGGCGCAGGGCCCGGTAGTAGAGCGTCACCTGCGCGACGCCGATCCGGGTCCCCTCGGCGGCGGTCTCGACGTCGGGTGCGACCGCGGCGACGGTCGGGCAGCCGTGGCAGCGGTAGCCCGCAGCCAGCGCCAGTCGCTTGGCGTCCGCGACCGGATCAACCAGCGTCGGGAAGTCCCACGCCACGACCTTGATGTTCGTCCCGCGGGTCGCGGGCAGCAGCCGGCTCAGGGCCTGGCTGCCGATCCAGCCCTTCTTGCTGCTGCCGGTCTGGACGTAGAGCGTGCTGAGACCGGCTTCCTTGGCGCGGGCCACCACCGCTCGGCCGTCGCCGCCCTCGGAGCGCAGGAAGTCGTGCAGCCACATACCGGTGCCGGTGGGCAGCCAGCGGATCGGAGGCGTGGCCGGTACCGACCGGTGAGGCGGCTTCGGAGTCGGTCTGGAAGGCCGCGCCCGAACCGTGGCGAGGCGCCGCGACGGCGCGGGCGCCGGCTTGGCAGCGAGGCGTACCGGCTGTGGCGCCACCTGGGTCGTGAGGCGCACGTGGGTGGCTGTCACCACGTGCGTGCTCGTCACCGCGTGCGGTTCCCGGGTCGCCCCGGCCGCACCGGCGGCCAGCAGCACGACGCCGACGATCAGAACGGCGACGACCCGGATGGCGCGCGCGTCCAGGCGGGCCTCGGCAGCGTGGAGCATCCGGACGACAGTAGAGGCCGAAGCGCGCGCAGCTACCCGTTTCGGGGCCTTCGAAACCGCCACTGATTGCTTGCCCACGCGTCCTCATCGGCAGGCTGAGCGCAAACCCCGAGGTCTCTGCGGGGTTAGACCTGCACGAGCTCCGCCCACAGTCGCGCCACCTGGGCCTCGAGCTCGGCCAGGGTGCCGTCGTTGTGCACCACTTTGGTGGCTATCGCGAGCCGGGCCTGCCTCGTCGCCTGCGCCCTGACGCGGCTCTCAGCGTCTGCAGGCGTCATCCCACGCAGCCTGACGAGCCGGTCCAGCTGCACCTCGGGGCTGACGTCCACGACGATCACCTCGGCGTACATCGCCTCAAGGTGGTTCTCCACCAGCAGCGGCACGTCGTGGACGAGCATCGGCGCACCGCTGCTCTGAGCGGCCGCCATCAGCTCGGCGCTCCGGGTCCCGATGAGCGGGTGCAGGATGCCGGACAGCACCGCGCGCTGGGCGTCGTCGCCGAACACCACCTTGCCGAGGGCCTCGCGGTCCAACGAGCCGTCCGGCTGCAGCACCTGCGGTCCGAAGGCGTCCGCGACGGCCGCGAGCCCAGGCGTCCCTGGCTCGACGACCTGGCGGGCGATCAGGTCGGCGTCGACGACGACTGCCCCGTACCCGGCGAGGAGCCGACTCACGGTCGACTTGCCCGAACCGATGCCACCTGTCAGACCCACCGTGATCACGGGGCCAAACTAGTGCCATGACCTCATTCCTGGACCTGCACGTCCCCGGCGACCCGCTGCTGATCCCCAACCCCTGGGACGTCGGGTCGGCCAAGCTGCTCGCCTCCCTGGGCGCCAGGGCACTCGCCACGACCAGCTCCGCGTTCGCCGCGTCGCAGGGCCGGGCCGACGGCGACGTCACCCTCGAGTCCGTTCTCATGCACTGCGAGGACCTGGCGGCCGCCGTCTCGGTACCGGTCTCGGCCGACTTCGAGAACGGCTTCGCGCAGGCGCCGGACGAGCTGGCGGACAACTTCCGGCTCGCGGCCGTCTCCGGTCTCGCCGGCGCCTCGCTCGAGGACTGGTCCGGCGGCCAGCTGTACGACCTCGCGGAAGCCACCGACCGGGTCGCAGTCGCGCGGGCGGCGGCGCCACACCTGGTCCTCACCGGGCGGGCCGAGGGGTACCTGCACGGCCGGCCGGACCTCAGCGAGGTCATCGTCCGGCTGCAGGCCTACGCCGACGCGGGTGCGGACGTGGTCTACGCCCCGGGGCTGGTGGACCTGGGCGAGATCGCGACCCTGGTGCGGGAGGTACCGCGGCCGGTCAACGTGCTGCTCCTGCCGGGGTTGACGGTCGCTGCCCTGGCCGACGCCGGGGTCGCCCGCATCAGCGTCGGCGGCGCGCTCGGGTGGGTCGCCTGGCGTGCGGTTGCCGCCGCCGCCCGGGAGTTCCTGGCCGGCGGCGACGGCTGGCTCGACCAGGCCGTAACCGGTCGGGTGGAGGCCCGCCGCGCCGTCGGCTGACCCCCTCCGTCGGAAATCCACAGGGTCAGGACCCTGTGGATTTCCGACAGAGGGGGACGCACGAGGCCCCCGCTCCGAGAGGAGCAGGGGCCTCGTCGGCGATCAGGTGCTACTGGTTGCCGGACAGCTTGTCGCGCAGGGCCTGCAGGGCCTCGTCGGTCGCGAGATTACCGCTGGACGCGGCGGCCGGGGCTGCGGGACGCGCCTCGCCCTCCTCACCCTCCACGGGCTCGCCGTCCTCGCCGGACTCCGAGGAGTACGAGGTCGGTACGGCAGCCGCGACGTCCTCGGCCTGCATCCGCTTGATCTGCTCCTGGTGCTGCTCGAAGCGCTTCTGCGCCTCGGCGTACTGAGCTTCCCAAGCAGCCTTGGCCTCGTCGTGGCCCGGCAGCCAGTCGTTGGTCTCCGGGTCGAAGCCGTCGGGGTAGATGTAGTTGCCCTCGGCGTCGTAGGACGCAGCCATGCCGTACTGGGCCGGGTCGAAGTGCTCGACCTC
>JBKJVH010000209.1:0-24294 GCA_046590985.1 Mycobacteriales bacterium | reverse complement strand
GTCCATGTCGAACCCGGCATCGCGCAGGGCGCGGATCTTGTCCTCCTCGCGCGCCTTGGTGGAGACGAACTCCTCGATGTCGGGGTGGTCGACGTCGAGCACGACCATCTTCGCCGCGCGGCGGGTGGCGCCACCGGACTTGATGGTGCCGGCGGAGGCGTCCGCGCCGCGCATGAAGGAGACCGGACCGGAGGCGGTGCCACCGCTGGAGAGGAGCTCCTTGGAGGAGCGGATGCGGGACAGGTTCAGGCCGGCGCCGGAGCCGCCCTTGAAGATCATGCCCTCCTCGCGGTACCAGTTGAGGATCGAGTCCATGTGGTCGTCGACGGCCAGGATGAAGCACGCCGAGACCTGCTGAGGCGCAGTCGTACCGACGTTGAACCACACCGGTGAGTTGAAGCTGAACACCTGGTGCAGCAGCATGTGGGTGAGCTCGTGCTCGAAGATCTCGGCGTCCACGTCGCTGGCGAAGTAGTCGTGGTCGATGCCGGCCTGCTTGTACTTCAGGACGACCCGGTTGATGAGCTGCTTGAGGCTCCACTCGCGGTTGTCGTGGCCGACGGCGCCGCGGAAGTACTTCGTGGTGACGATGTTGGCGGCGTTGACGGCCCAGAAGTCCGGGAACTCCACCCCGCGCTGCTCGAAGTTGACCGAGCCGTCACGCCAGTTGGTCATGACGACGTCGCGACGCTCCCACGTGACCGCGTCGTACGGGTGGGTGCCGGCGGTCGTGAAGAGCCGCTCCAGCCGCAGCCGCGCACCCTTGCGCGCCTTCGGAAGTGCAGCGCCGATCGTCTCCGTCATGACAGTCCTCTTTCTTGTCTCATCTAGGTCAACAACCGCGGGTCGCGCGGCATTGCGTGGTGGCCGGTTCCTCCGGCAGGTCTCGTACGGGGGCTAGCTGGCGGGGACGAGCAGGTGTGGCGGGCCGGTCTCGCGGACGGCTGGTCTGCTCGCCCGCAGCGCGGTGATCTCGGCCTCGAAGTCCTCGAGGGAGTCAAAGGAGCGGTAGACGCTGGCGAAGCGCAGGTAGGCGACCTCGTCCAGGTCCTTGAGCGGGGTGAGGATGGCGAGACCGACCTCGAACGCGGGCACCTCGGCGGCACCGGCGTCGCGGATGGTCTCCTCGACCTTCATGGCGAGCAGCGCCAGGGCGTCCTCGTCGACCGGCCGGCCCTGGCAGGCCTTGCGCACGCCGCTGATGACCTTGGCGCGGCTGAACGGCTCGGTGACGCCGGAGCGCTTGACGACGCTGAGGCTGATCTCCTCCACCGTCGTGAAGCGCTTGCCGCACTCGGGGCAGTTGCGCCGGCGGCGGATGGCGTCACCCTCGTTGGCGTCCCGGCTGTCCACGACGCGGGTGTCCGCGAAGCGGCAGAACGGGCAGCGCATCGTGGGTGTTCCTCCACAGCCTGTGGGTAGCTCCTTCCACAGCATGTGGAGAACTACACCGGTGTAAGTACTAGATGTTGTGCTCGGGACGTTAGGGGGCACTAGGCCTGGTTGCAAGCAACTGGAGGGGTGAATCTGAGGTTCTTGGGGCTGTGAGCGTGGGACGAGCGTCAGCTTCCGTGGCGGCTCGGCGTGTCGCGGCTTCGTGACGGCGGTCACAGCACGCTTCTTGCCCGCGGGGTGGTCGGCGCGGGCTCGCGCCAGGGCATCTCGGGGTGCGTTCTCCACAGGTCCAGGGTCCCCGGGGGGTCCGACAGAATGCGTCGGCGAGACTGCTCCCATGGCCATCCCCCGCTCGCAGCTCACCCGCGCCCGCGACGAGCGCCGGCTGGTCCGGGTCGTGCGCGGCAAGGGGTGGACGCGGCACGACGGGTTCGTCGCAGCCGTCTCCAAGCAGTGGTGCGTGCTGCGCGTCGTCGTGGAGGGTGTCCCCGACGGGGTGGTGCTGGTGCGGACCAGCGACATCCGCGCCCTGAAGAAGCCGAAGAGCAACCGGACGCTGGCCGAGGCCGCCCTGAAGGCGACTGGTCAGTGGCCACCCCGAGCCCCCGAGCTGCTCGACCTGCACGACGTCCGGTCCGTGCTGTTCACCGCGGCGTCGGTGGGACCGATCATCGGGTACGCGGCCGAGCGGGAGCGGCAGCGTGCGTTCTACGTCGGTTACGTCTTCCGAATCACCAAGCGGTCGGTGTGGATCACCGACGTCGACCCCAGGGGGCGACGCAGCAAGCGGGCCCTCGACTGGCCGCTGGAGACGATCACGCGCGTGGACATCAGCAGCGCCTACCTCCAGACGGTCGCACGGGTCGCCGGCTGACCCTCACAAGAGGTTGTGTGTCCTTCGGCACAGCCCCCTGAGCGCGTCGGCGACACCACCCGGTCGGTCTGTCGCTTTTGTCGCCGGCCGACGCAAAGACGCCTGCCTGAGGCGACCTACGGTGAGGTCCTGCGAACGACAACAGGACTGAGGACCAGATGCTCTCGACCCAGTCACGACCGATTGTCGAAGCCACGCTTCCCCTTGTCGCCGAGCGGATGCCGGCGATCGCCAAGACCTTCTACGGCCGGCTCTTCGGCGCTCATCCGGAGCTGCTGGACGGACTGTTCAGCCGCTCCAACCAGAAGGACGGCTCCCAGCAGCAGGCACTCGCGGGCAGCATCGCGGGCTTCGCCACCCACCTGCTGGCGTCCCCGGACACGTTCCCTGAGGTGCTGCTCGCCCGCGTCGCCCACAAGCACGTGTCGCTCGGCATCCGCCCTGAGCAGTACGACGTCGTCTACACGCACCTGTTCGAGGCGATCGCCCAGGAGCTCGCAGACGTCCTCACCGCCGAGATCGCCGCTGCCTGGACCGAGGTGTACTGGCTGATGGCGCACGCCTTGATCAAGCTGGAGCAGGGGTTGTACGCGGGCGCCGCCAACGACACCCCCTGGGCACCTTGGACGGTTGTCGCCAAGGAACCGGCGGGGTCCGACGCGCTGACCTTCACCCTGCGGCCGGCGGACGACACCCCCGTCAGCCCCGCCAAGCCGGGTCAGTACGTCAGCGTCAAGCTGCGGCTGCCGGACGGTCTCCACCAGGTGCGGCAGTACTCCCTGACCGGCGACCCGGCCTCAGGCGAACGGGTCTTCACCACGAAGCTCGATGCCGAGGGCGAGGTCTCGCCGGCGCTGCACCGGGACGTTCAGGTGGGCGATCAGCTGATGCTCTCCAACCCCTGCGGCGACCTCCATCTGACCGGCGGCGACAGTCCCCTCGTCCTGGCCTCCGCGGGCATCGGCTGTACCCCCACGGCCTCCATCCTGCGGGCTCTCGCGCAGGGGAACTCCCAGCGCGAGGTGCTGGTGCTGCACGCTGAGAGCAGCCTGGCGAGCTGGGCGCTCCAGGAGCAGATGCGCCGGGACGTCGACCTCCTCGAGGCCGCCGAGCTCGAGCTGTGGCTGGAGAGCCCGGCCGAGGGCGCCCGCGACGGGTACATGTCCCTGGACGACGTGACCCTGCCGGACAACGCCTCGCTCTACCTGTGCGGGCCGCTGCCGTTCATGCGCCTCATCCGCTCGCAAGCGCTGGCATCCGGGATGGCCGCCGAACGGATCCACTACGAGGTGTTCGGCCCGGACCTCTGGCTGGCCGGTGTCTGACCGGGTCAGTCCCGCAGGTGCACAGAGCTGACGGTCGCGCGAGCCACGTCGGCGGCGCAGAACCGGTCCACGACCCAGCCCGACTTCGAGAACAGCCGGGTCTGGTCGGCGTAGTGCGGCGACGTCGGGTCCGAGGACTGCGAGTAGGTCAGCAGCGTCCGCGCGTCGGGGCAGCCGGATCCGTCGAACGCGACGACCTGGATGAACGACGAGCCGTGCGGCAGCCGCCCGACGTAGCCCTTGGCCGGGTCCCACGGCGCCGCGACGGCGTTGAAGACCCCGAGCGTGCCGGGACCTCCGTGGTAGGGCGTGCGCGTCCCGTCCGGCCGCAGGTCGACCTGGTACGTCCCCAGCTGCGCGTCGACGGGGATGCCGGCGGCGGCGAGGTCGTTGACGGCGTCACCGAACGCAACGGGGATCGCCGGGTTCGCGAGGTTGAGGCCCCGGGGGGTGTTGACCGGGTCGGCGGCGCTGAACGGGGTCGTCCAGATCGCGGTCTGCTGGGTCGAGGCCTGGACGCCGACCGGGACGGCGGTGACGTGCGTCCAGAAGCGCCGGAACACCAGCGCACCGCGGGCATCGAGGGTGTCGCGGCCGCTCCACTTCGCCAGCACCGCGCAGGCCTTGGAGGCGTCGACCGGGCCGGTGGAGGACGGCGCGAAACCACCGGGGAACAGCGAGCACAGCTGCAGCACGTCGGGCTTGGTGATCTCCCAGGAGTACTGCCGGTCGCTGAACAGCAGGTCCTGGAGCTTCTGCCGGTCGAACGGTCCGCGGGCCAGCTGCTGCTGCACCATCGTCAACCCGGAGCGGGTACGGGTGGTCCGGGTGGCGCCCTCGTCGCCGATGATCGTGGCGAACCCGGTCAGTGGCTGCTTCGGGTTCGCCAGCCAGTAGGAGTCGTTGGAGTTCGTGACGTAGTCGTGCCGGATCAGGTACGGCATGTGCGACGGGCCGAACGTGCCCTTCTGCACCGAGTCGGGGTCACTGCCCCACTCGCAGGACGACAGCGAGCCGTCCAGGATCGGCAGGCGCAGCGCCGCGAAGGTCGCCTCACCGGCGGGCGTCGCGCAGGTCTTCACCTGGTCGTTCGTGACGTGCGGCGTCACGCTGATGTCGGCGTACAGGGCATCGCCACGGTCGTCGGAGGCGATCGTGTTGACCCACGGAATTCCCTGGTTCCGCTTCAGCGAGGCCAGCACGTCCTGGGAGCTCTGCGCCTGGTTCACGTCGAAGAAGTGGTTGAGGTAGCGGAAGTTCGGGGCGTTCGCATCGCCCATCGCAAAGGCGATCCCGGGCGTCCAGGGCAGCGGGATGCCGAGCAGCGAGGAGAAGATCGAGCCGTGCCGGGTGGCCCAGAGCTTGCGGGTCGAGGACTTCCCGCCGGGCAGCGCAATGGTCACGTCCCGGGAGGTCATGGACGTGGGCTTGCCGTCGTACAGGTAGGTGGTGGGTGAGCCGGGGACGAGCGTCTCCTGGAACGGCGTGAAGCGGTAGGACGTCGAGACGGTGTGCGACCACGCCTGGTGGGCGGTGTGCCCGATGAGCACGATCGGGACGCCGAGCAGCGAGCCACCCGTGACGTCGAGCTTGCCGGGGATGGTCAGCTGGGCCTCGAAGAAGCGCTCCGAGCCGATCCACGGGAAGTGCGGGTTCCCGAGCAGCAAGCCGTGCCCGTTCTTGGTGGCGCCGGAGCCGAGCGCGATCGCGTTGGAGCCGATCGCGAGGCCCTTGAACTCGTTCTGCAGCCCGGCGGCCAGTGCCGCGTTGTCCAGCGTCGGGATCGGCGCGGAGGGGGTCGGCGGCTGGGCGGCGCCGATGCCGTCGATCGCGACGCCGGAGGAGGCGAGCAGCGCCAGCTGGTAGAACCGGCGGTAGGCGTCGATCTCGGTGATCGGCGTGACCCACGGCTTGCCCTTGCACGCCGGGTCGGTGACCTTGTTGTCCTTGAGCCAGCGGTTGTAGCCGGCGACGTAGCCCCGGACCGCCTCGCGCACCTGCGGCTTCGGGGCACCGATTCCCTTCTGCGCCAGCAGCTTCTCGACGCGCTTGTCGTCGATGATCTGCTGGAAGAAGAAGTCGCTGTTGAGGTTGTTGACGCTCGCGCCGTTGCCGCGGAAGACATACCCCTGGTCGGGCCCGAAGAACTTGCTCCGCTGGCCGCGGACTGTCGTGTAGGTGTCCGCCAGGATGCAGAGGTTGTCCTTGGCGACCGCGAAGCCGTACCCGTAGCCGAGGCTGCTGAAGTCCCGGGCCGTGATGTGCGGGATCCCGTACTCGGTGTAGCGGATGCTCACGTCGTAGCGCGGGGTGGCAGCCTGACTGGCTGGCGCCACCGCCGCCAGCACAGCAGCGGCAACGAGCAGGGCGGTACGGCGCTTCACGGCGTTCTCCTCCAGGTACGTGTTCCTGGAGTGTTTCGACGCCGGAGGGCCGATCCCTGCCGCTGAGCCGGACGGGCGACTGCCGTTGACCCCTTTGCGGTATCTGCCCTAGTTTGCGGGGATCCCTCCCCACCCCAGCTTCCGGGAGCTCCTCTTGCGCATCACCCTGCGCGCCGTCGTGTCGACGGCTGCCCTTGCCCTGACCGCCACCCTGCTGCCGGTCGCCCCGGCGGAGGCCGCAACGCCGGCGTTCGGCTACGGGCCGATGACGTTCGCCAACAGCGCCGCGCCCGCGACCTTCTTCGGCTCCGCCTACGCCGGCGAGCCCTCCCTCGGCGTCAACGGCAAGACCGGCGCCACGCTCTTCATGTCCGGCACCGACATCTACAAGGTCGGCGTCGATCGCACCAAGAGCCCGGTCGGTATCTCGTGGAGCAACGTGACGCCGACGCAGTCGCTGATCAACCTGGACCCGATCCTGGCTACCGACCGGGTCACGGGCCTGACGATCGGTGGCGGGGACACCGGCCCCTGCGGGGCGCTGTTCACCAGCTCCGACGACGGCGCCACCTGGGGCAACACGCTGCCCTGCACGGGGGTCGCTGACCACCCGACGATCGGGTTCGGCCCGGCCGCGGCCACCACCATCCCGGCGCTGCCGACGGGCAACGGCCGGGTCGCCTACTACTGCCAGCAGCAGGACGCCAACGAGTGCACGGCCAGCCTGGACGGCGGCCTCACCTGGGCGCCCGGTGTTCCCAACACCGGTTGCTTCGGCCTGTTCGGTCACCTCAAGGCCAGCACCGACGGCACGGCCTACGTCCCCTCGGGCAACTGCTCCGACGCCGCCGGCAACCTTGCCGTCGGCGCGTTCTTCACCCGGGACAACGGCACGACCTGGGACTCCTACGGGATCCCCGGCCCGCAGCCGACGCGCGGCTTCGACCCGTCCATCGCGACCACGCCGGACAACAGCGTGTACGAGTCGTGGGCCCGTGCCGGCGACTACCACCCGGTCGTCACCGTCTCCAAGAACCACGGCGCCAGCTGGGCGCCCCAGGTCGACCTGGCGAACACCGTCAGCCCGCCGCTGGTCGCCAGCACCTTCCAGACCATGACCTCCGGCGATGACGGCCGCATCTCGGTCGCCTACCTGGGCACGAGCGTGGGCACCGCCGGCCTCACGCCCTTCGACGCCGGCTACCACGGCGTCTGGTACCTCTACGTCTCCACCAGCCTCGACGGCGGCACGACCTGGAGCACCTCACAGGCGACACCCGAGCCGGTGCAGCGCGGCTCCATCAGCGACGGCGGCACCACCTCCACCGGGCAGCGCAACCTGCTCGACTTCATCGACGCGCAGACCCTGACCGACGGCCGGGTCGCGGTGGCCTACGCCGACGGCTGCCTCGACCTCTGCAACGGCCCGGCGGGCACCGAGGCGCAGTCGACCGCGAACTACGCCACGATCGCCGTCCAGGACACCGGCCGGGGACTGTTCGCGAGCAGGGACGTCATCCCCGTCAACCCGCCGTCGGCCCCGGCCCTGACGGGTACGACGACCGGAACCACCAGCTCACTGGCGTGGACCGTGGCCGACAACGGCGGCGCGCCCGTCACCTCCTACACCGTCAGCCGCGCTGCGGGCAGCGGTGCCTACACGCCGGTCGCCACCACCACCGTGCCGTCCTTCACCGACCCCGGTCTCACCCCCGGCACCACCTACCGGTACGTCGTGACGGCCACGAACAGCGCCGGCGCGTCCGCGTCGTCGAACCCGGTGTCGCTCATCCCCACCACCGTGCCGTCCGCGCCGGCACTCTCCGCGGCCGGTGGCAACAGCCAGGTCACCCTGAGCTGGGCCGCGCCCGCCGACGGCGGCACGCCGATCACCGGCTACCAGATCAGCCGGGGCGGCGTGGCGCTGGCGACGGTCGGCGTCACGACCTCCTACGTCGACACCACGGGGACGCCCGGGACCGCGTACAGCTATCGCTTGGCCGCGGTGAACGCCAACGGCGCCTCGGCGCTGTCGAACGCCGCGACCGCCACCGCCAGCACGGTGCCCGGCGCTCCGGTCCTCACCGCGACGGCCGGCAAAGGCACCGTGTCGCTAGCCTGGACCACACCTGCGGACGGGTACTCCCCGATCACGTCGTGGACCATCCTGCGCGGTAGCACCGCCGGCTCGGAAGTCCCGGTGCAGACCCTCAGCTCCGGCACGACGTACATCGACGGCGGGCTCGTGGGCGGCGCGACGTACTTCTACAAGGTCGTCGCGAACAACACGAACGGGGCCGGAGCGGCGTCGAACGAGGCGAAGGCCACGGTTCGCAACGGCAAGTAGCCGCGGGCACTGATGGCGCGGGAAAGGGCTCCAACAGAGGACGGCCCCGCCGTCTAAGGTGACGGGCATGATCCGCCAGTTCGGCCCCGCTGGGGTCATCACCGTCATCGCCCTGGCCGTCGCCGGCATCTTGGGAGGGCCCGAGGACCTCGCGATCGTCGCCATCCTCAGCGTCCTGGAGATCTCGCTGTCCTTCGACAACGCCGTGGTCAACGCCAAGGTCCTGACGCGGATGCACCCGATCTGGCAGCAGCTGTTCCTGACGGTCGGCATCTTGATCGCGGTGTTCGGGATGCGGCTGGTGCTGCCCGTGTTCATCGTGTCGGTGACGGCGCACCTGTCGATCCCGGACGTCATCGACCTGGCGACCAACAACGCCACCGAGTACGGCCACCGGCTCGACGACGCGAAGGAGGCGATCTATGCCTTCGGCGGGACCTTCCTGTTCATGATCTTCCTCGACTACGTGCTCGACGTGGAGCGCGATGTCTTCTGGCTCAAGCCCATCGAGAAGGCTCTGGTCCGGATCGGCAAGCTCGACCAGCTGTCCGTCGTCGTCGCCCTCGGCGGCATCTTCGTGATGAGCGCGATCACCGCCGAGGACAAGGCCAAGACGGTGCTCGTCGCCGGCCTCATCGGGCTCGTGTCCTACCTGATCATCAACGCGCTGGACAGCCTGTTCGAGGAGAGCATGGAGCACGACGCCTCCGCGTCCACCACGGGAATGACGGGGGCCGTCTTCAAGGCCGGCGTCTTCACGTTCCTCTACCTCGAGATCCTGGACGCGTCGTTCTCCTTCGACGGCGTCATCGGTGCCTTCGCGATCTCCAACAAGGTGCTGGTCATCGCCCTGGGTCTCGGTGTCGGCGCGTTCTGGATCCGGTCCCTGACGCTGTACCTCGTCCGCAAGGGCACGCTGTCGGAGTACATCTACCTCGAGCACGGCGCGCACTGGGCGATCGGGGTGCTGGCGGTCATCATGATCCTGCAGGTGAAGTACCACGTGCCTGAGGTCGTGACCGGCCTCACGGGCGTCGCCTTCATCGGGCTGGCGCTGTTCAGCTCGATCCTGGAGCGCCGCAAGGCCGAGCCCGAGGAAGTCGAGCTCGTCGACGCCTGAGGCCGCTTCCCCGGGGAACCCCGGGACTGCTGGCAAGCGACTACGGAGCCTCCCGCGTCCCTGCTGTACGGGCAGGCGCCTACTTGCCGGACCACACCTTGTTGGTGAGCTTCACGACGTAGAAGCCGCTGTCGCCGTCGGCGAACCAGACCGCCTGGCGGGCCGGGTCGAAGGACGGCGCCGACATCGCATAGGAGCCGGAGGTCAGCGGCAGCGTGTTGGGCGCCGGCTTGTTGAAGTACGCGATCTCACGCGGGTGCAGCGGGTCGCGGACGTCGAAGACCCGCAGGCCCGACAGGATCATGCTGCAGGCCACGATGCCCGGCTCGACCTCGCGCGGCACGGCGCAGTAGTGCGCCGCGTAGCCCTGCACAGGGTAGGGCGAACCCGGGTCGCTGGCCTGGTCGGTGGCGCGGGCGGCCGGCTGGTGCACCTCGAGGCGAAGGTTCGACACGGTCTTGGGGTGCTTGTCGTTGGTGATGTCGATGATCCGGCCGGCCCCGACGTTGTCACCGCTGGCGTACTCGTCGAACTCCAGCAGGTACTTGCGGCCCTTGATCGTCATCGGTGCGGTGTTCTGCGGGATGGACACCTGCGGCCAGGTGAGGTGCGAGACCTGCGTGACGACCGGGCTGGCCACGCGACGCTGAACCTGGCTGACGTCGAGGACGGCGAGGCCCTTGGTGCCGAGGTCGGCGCCGTACAGGCGGTTGCCGTCGGCCGACAGGTTCATGCCGTGGAAGGTGAAGCTGAAGCTGTGCCAGACGATGTTCGGGAGCACCGGGTTGCTGACGTCGATCGCGGTGACACCGGGGCCGGCAGTCGTGGAGATCCACAGCGTCCGGCCGTCCGGGGAGAAGCCGCTCTCGTGGCCGAGGATCCCGAGCGGACTGGTGGACTGCAGCACCGGGTGCCGGCAGTCCTGCGAGACGTCATAGATGTCGACCACGCCGGGCGCGGTGCCGGGCGAGCCCATGCCGGCCGCGAGCAGGCCGCGCAGCGGGTTGAGCGCGAGCGACTCGTGGGGGCTGTCCATCGCGGGGGTGACGAGGCGCTGCGTCTCAATCGGGCGGGCTGGGTCGGACATGTCGAGCACGTGGACGCCGCCGGCCTCGCCGTGGACCGCAGCCGTGGGGAAGAGCAGCGTGCCGTCGTAGAAGGCGCATACCCGGCCGGTGCGGTCGGTGTACCGGAAGGTCTTGAAGCCACCGGTCGTGCCGGTGTGCGACACCTGGACGGCGTTGCAGCTGTAGCCCTTGGCCGCCCGGCCGTTGCTGAAGTCCGCGAGCGGGACGCGGCCCTGTCGACCGACCTCCGGGAGCGAGCCCGGACCGCACTTCGCCTTGGGGGTGGCAGGCGCCACAGCGCTCGCGGCACTCGCCGCCGAGGTCTGCGCGTGCGTCGCGCCCCAGGCCGCCGTCGCGGTGGCGACGGGGTTGACACCTGCGGAGGCGGCGACCATGCCGGCCACGAGCGCGGTCGTTCCGACGCCGGAGGCGATCAGACGAAGGGGAACTCGGGGCACAGCGGACTCCTTGGTGAACCGGGGGTGTTACCCCAGGTAACGAGCCACCGCCGCAACGGTTACTTGGGGGAGTGAGTTCTGTCAGGAGGTGCGGCACGCGGGCGAACCTGCCTGATGATGGACAGATGACACCGTCCGGACGCAGGCCAGGGCGGCGCCTGTGGCCGTGGCTGGTCATCGCGTTGCTGACCGTCGCCGGTGTGCGTCTCGCCTCGCAGAGCCCAGCCGCGGAGGACCGCCCGGGCACCGCCGCGAACGATGCCGCGACCACCGCCACCCCGTCAGCACCAGAGCCGCTGGAGACCGTCCAGTCAGCGCCCCGGACGCTGGTGCTGGTGGCGCTCCAGGGGCTCCCAGTTGCCGCCGACGTGACCACCTCGGCGTATGACCGGGCGGCCTTCGGGGCGGCCTGGACGGACACCGACCGCAACGGCTGCGACACCCGCAACGACGTGCTGCGGCGCGACCTCTCGGCCGTCGTCCTCAAACCTGGTACGCACGGCTGCGCCGTCCTGAGTGGTTCGCTCCGGGACCCCTACTCCGGCGCCACCCTGGCGTTCACCCGGGGTCGATCCACGATCCAGGTCGACCACGTCGTGAGCCTCGGGGACGCCTGGCGGTCCGGCGCGAGCGCCTGGCCCTACGCCAAGCTGCTGGCCTTCGCGAACGACCCACTCGAGCTGCTCGCCGTCAGCGGCAGGCTGAACGAGTCCAAGGGCGACTCCGACGCGGCCGGTTGGCTGCCACCGAGCTCCACGTGCCGCTATGCCGCGACCCAGGTGGCGGTGAAGGCGAAGTACGGGCTGCGCGTGAACGCCGGGGAGCGCGCCGCCCTCGTGGCAGTCCTTCGGCAGTGCCCCACGACGTTGCTGCCCACTGGCGGCACCCCCACGCTGGCCCCGAACCGCTCTCCAGCGCCGCGCGCCACCACGGCTCCCGCGCCGGCGCCGCAGCGCCTGGTAGGAACAACCGGGGCGCCTTCCGGTGACCCCGACTACGGCACCTGCAAGAACGCCAAGGCGCACGGCGCCGGCCCGTACCGGGCCGGCCAGGACCCCGAGTACGACTACTACCAAGACCGTGATCACGACGGCATCGTCTGCGAGTAGGGAGACCTGTGGACCACGACCCCACCGCAGCCGTGCTGGCCGAGGAGATCAGGGCTGAGCGGGCCGCGGGCCTGGCGAAGAGCTGGCGCAACGTGACGACCCTGCTGCACCAGTTCCGGCTACCCAAGATGACCCCCGAGGTCTGCGCCGAGGTCGTGCGACGGCTCGCGACGGCAGGTGTGACGATCGTGCCCGGACCTGAGGAGTGGGAACGGCAGTCCAAGGTCCGGCTGCTGCTACCCAGCGACGACCCCGGTGCGCCCCAGAACCTGACCCAGCTCGTGACGGCGACCCGGTGGGTGCCAGGGCAGCAACCCGTCGCGATCCCGCTCGCCGAGGCCGCATCCGGGCCGGGCTTCGTGTGGGTCGATGTCGATCCTTCCGCGGAGACGGCGGCCGTGCTGACCCTGCTCCTGCCGCTGTTCCCGGAGCTCTGCGACGAAGCGATCCAGGACCTCGTGCAGGTCGACGACCTGCCGTCGGCAGGCGCCTTTGGCGTGGTGCGCAAGGTCTCTACGGTTGCGGTGCGGCCGACGAGGCTGAAGGGACGCATGCCCCCGAGCGGGAGAGCAAGGCCGGCCAGCTGATCTTCCAGACCATCGAGCTGCTCGTCGGTGAGAGCTGGCTGATCACCTGCTGGCACGAGCCGCGCGGCACCCGGACCGAGGTGCCGGCAGTGGACATGGACGCCGAGAAGCGCCTCGTCGTCGACGGCGTCATCGAGTGCTGGCTCCGGCAGGACCACTCTTCGGTCGGGGCTCTCGGGCTGCTGCTGTTCCGGGAGCTGGCGCGCTCGTACTCCACGGCCCGGCGCACGCTGTACTCCTGGCTGGAGCAGTGGGAGCTGGACTTCCACAGCAGCCAGGTGCCCATCGAGCAGGACACCCTCCGGGACCTGCGCGTGCTGGTCAGCGAGTTCCAGCGCCGGCTCAACGCCCTCAACGAGTCACGCGTCGCGGTGGCCGAGCACAGCTGGTTCCCGAACACGAGCTCCAGTGAGCTCGACAGCCAGCTGGACGCGATCGTGGACCGCTCCATCGAGGGGCTCGTGTCGCTCTCGGGCATGCTGCGCTCCGCGGTGGACCTGCTGACGACGGCCGGCATCCGCGAGCACCTGCGGCTCGCCGAGGTCGCCGCCCGCAAGTCCGACAAGCTGCAGGACCAGGTCGGGCTGGTCGCCTCCGTGCTGCTCGTGCCGACCTTCATCGCGGGCCTTTTCGGCGCGAACACCGAAGTCCCCGGCCAGGGGCACTGGAGCGGCTTCGTGGGCATGCTCGCCCTGATGGTCGTGGGGTCGGCCGGCACGTACGGGCTGTTCCGACGCGCCAAGGCCCGTCGCGACGAGGACGCCTGACCTACAGCGCCGCCCGCGCAGGCCCCAGCAGCTTCTTGACGGTCTTGCCGTCGTGGAACGCCCCGAGCGAGGTCATGCTCCAGGTGCCGTCTCCCTGGCGTACCAGCTTGCACATGAGCACGCCCGTGCTGGCCTGGGTGTCGGTGAGCTCGAAGCGCACCAGCTCGTCGCCCCGCGGCATCTCGAGCAACCGGCAGTACGCCCGGGCGATCGAGGTGAACTTCTGGCCGCCGTAGGACGTGACGGTGAACAACAGGGTGGTGACGTTGGCGGGCAGCTTCGACAGGTCGAGGTTGATGACCTCGTCGTCGCCCTCCCCCTTGCCCGTGAGGTTGTCGCCGGAGTGCCGGATGGCGCCGCCGAAGGCCTGCTTGTGCATGAACCAGACCATCTCGAGGTCCTTGCCGGCCGCGTCGAACGCGATGACCGAGGCGTCCAGGTCGATGGCTCGCTTGCCCGGTGCGGGGTCCCAGCCCAGCCCCATCGCGATCGCGGACAGCGGCGGTGCGCCGGTCTTCACCAGGGACACCGTCGGGCTCTGCTTGGTCAGCGACACCCGGCCCTTGTCGAGGTTCACCTTGGCGGCGGGCGGAGCGGCCTGCACCGGTGCCCCGACAGGCGGCGCGAACGCGGCGGGGGACCCGGTCGGCGGTGCCAGCACCGGCGGGGCAAGCACCGGCGGCGGCGCGGCGGGCGGTTCCTCCTCCACGGTGATCCCGAAGTCCGTCGCGATGCCGGCCAGCCCGGTGTCGTACCCCTGTCCGACCGCCCGGACCTTCCACGCCCCGCCGCGCAGGTAGACCTCGACGCAGATCAGCGCCTTCTCGGTCGCCAGACCGGTGATGTCGAACCGGACCTGGTCGACCAGGTCGCCGTCCAGCACCGTCACGACCATCGACCCGGCCGAGGCGAAGGTCTCCGGCCCGGACCCGTCGAGCGAGGCAGTCACGACGACCTTCTCGATCCCGCTGGGAACCGAGCCGGTGTCGACCCGGACCGCGTCCACCCCGCGGGGCGCGGAGGACGCCGGCAGGTAGGTGACGCCCGGCCCGGTGGGGTTGTTGTAGAAGACGAAGTCCTCGTCCGAGCGGACCTTGCCGGCCTCGGTGACCAGCAGCGCTGACACGTCGACGGCAGAGGCGCAGGCGACGCTGACGGTGACCGTCGCGGAGGGCGCGGGGCAGTTGGCGCCACGGGTGAGCTCGTGCACGGACGACTCCTTCGTCGAGGTGGAGCCCCAGTCTGTCCTAGGGTGCGTCCACGCGCCCGCAGCACCCACTGCCTCGAAGGAGAACCGCCGTGTCCGTCTCGCTCACCAAGGGTGGCAACGTCTCGCTGACGAAGGAGGCGCCCGGCCTGACGTCGGTCAACGTCGGCCTCGGTTGGGACATCCGCACCACCGATGGCTCGCCGTTCGACCTCGACGCCTCCGCGATCGTCTGCGGGGCCGACGGCAAGGTCCTGGACGACAAGTCCTTCGTGTTCTTCAACAACCTCAAGGACACCTCCGGCGCCGTGGTGCACCTCGGGGACAACCTCACGGGCGTCGGGGAGGGCGACGACGAGGTCATCCAGATCAACCTCGCCGGGCTGCCCGCGACGGCCGACAAGATCGTCTTCGCGGTCTCCATCTACGACGTCGAGACCCGCAAGCAGAACTTCGGGCAGGTACGCGGGGCGTTCATCCGCGTGGCGAACCAGGCCGGTCAGGCCGAGCTCGCGAAGTACGACCTCAGCGAGGACGCCTCGAC
This sequence comes from Mycobacteriales bacterium, assembly GCA_046590985.1. GTDB lineage: Bacteria > Actinomycetota > Actinomycetes > Mycobacteriales > SCTD01 > RYN-111. The sequence continues at coordinate 9,110 of JBKJVH010000209.1, read as the reverse complement.
GGAGACGGCGATGGTGTTCGGGGAGCTCTACCGCGCCGGTGCGGACTGGAAGTTCCGGGCCGTCGGCCAGGGCTACTCCGCCGGGCTGCCCGGCATCGCGAGGGACTTCGGCGTCAACGTGTAGGAAACACCTGACCGCTTAGGCTGGAGGCCCCCAGTCGAAAGGTCCGTCCGTGCGCCATTTCGGTTATCTCGACCAGGCCGACGACGACCTGTTGTTCCACGTCCCCCCGCAGGTGTTCCATCACGACGATCCCAAGGCGACGCTGGAGATGGCCCTCGGCGCGAGCCTGTACATGCCCGGCACCAGGCCGACGATCTGCCGTGACATCGTCCGCAACCGGGACGCCGGCAGCACCTCGATGGTGCTCTGCCTGGAGGACGCGATCCGCGACAGCGACGTACCCGCCGCCGAGGCCAACATCGTCGCGCAGCTCCAGGAGTTCGCCGAGCTCGACACCGACCCACCGCTGCTGTTCATCAGGGTCCGCAGCCCCGAGCAGGTCGTGCAACTCAGCAAGGAGCTCGGGGACGCCGCCCAGAACCTGGCCGGCTTCGTGCTCCCCAAGTTCACCGCGATCACCGGCGGCGCCTTCATCGACGCGCTGCTCGAAGCCTCCGAGCTCGCCGGCCGACACCTCTACGCGATGCCCGTGCTCGAGAGCCCGGACGTTCTCCACCTGGAGGTCCGGCGCGGCTCGCTGCTCGCGATCCGGGACCTGCTCGAGCAACACCGCGAGCACGTGCTGGCGATCCGGGTCGGCGCCACCGACCTGTGCGGCCTGTACGGGCTGCGCCGCGAGCGGGAGCTGACGATCTGGGACATCGCGGTGGTGCGGGACGCCCTCGCCGACATCGTCAACGTGTTCGCGCGCGGCGGCAGCTACGTCGTGACAGGTGCGGTCTGGGAGTACTTCTCCGGGGGCGAGCGCATCTTCAAGCCGATGGTCCGCGAGACGCTGTTCGCCCGCTCGGACCTGCCGGGCGCCAAGCGGGTCCGGTCGCAGCTGGTCGCGAGCGACCTCGACGGGTTGCTGCGTGAGACAGTCCTGGACAAGGCCACCGGGATGCTCGGCAAGACCGTCATCCACCCCACTCACGTCCGGCTCGTGCACGCGGTCAGCGTCGTCACCCACGAGGAGTACGTCGATGCTTCCTCGATCGTGGAGCAGAGCGGGGTGGGGGGCGTGACCCGCTCGGAGTACCTCAACAAGATGATGGAGGGAAAGCCGCACCTGCTCTGGGCCTCGCAGACCCTGCGCCGGGCCGCGGCCTTCGGGGTGCTCGCGCCGGACCGGACCTTCGTGGACCTCCTCGACCAGGAGTGGCGGCACGCGTGAGCACCTCCTGGGCGACGTCCAGGACCGGGATCGTGGTGACGGTGGCGCCCGTCGATCCTGGCCTGGAAGCAGGGCTTGCCCAGAGCATCAGCCTGGGCCTGCGGCGCAACCCGAAGCGCGCGCAGCTGCTGGTCTCGGCGGTCCTCGGCAAGCACGTCCCCGTCCGGGCGTCGCTGTGCCTGCGGGCCGGTGCGGCGCTGGCCGACGCGCTCCGCCGGACGACGGCGGGACCGTACGACGTGCTCGGGTTTGCCGAGACAGCAACGGGTCTGGGGCACCAGGTCGCGCACGGGCTCGACGCCGCGAGCTATGTGCACACCACCCGCCGGCCGCACCCGGACCACCCGCGGCTGAGCTTCCTGGAGGAGCACAGCCACGCGACCGACCAGGCGCTGACCCCTCCTCCGGAAGGCTTCAGCAGCGCCACTGCGGTGCTGGTCGACGACGAGATGTCCACCGGACGAACAGCTCTCAACGCGATCGCCGCGCTGGCGCCCTCGACCGGCCACACCACCTGGGTGCTCGCGGCGCTGCTGGACACCCGGTCGGCCGAGGACCGCGAGTGGTGCCTGAAGCGGGCCGCCGAGCTCGGTGTGACGCTGCTCGACGCGGCGCTCCTCACCGGCAGCGTCACCTTGGAGCCGACCAGTGCAGCCCGCGCCGCGGCCCTGCTGGACTCCCCTCCCGTTGCGTCCTACGAAGTCCTTCCCTTCACCAGCGTGAGCCTGAGGACACAAGGTAAGCGGACCACCGCGCGGCACGGTTTCACGATGGCCGATGACGCCGAGCTCAGGCTGCTCGCCCGCGAAGCCGCCGCGCTCATCGACCTGCACGACCCGCTCGTGATCGGCGACGAGGAGCTGATGTACTTCCCGCAGCTGCTCGCCCACGAGCTCGGCGACGCCCAGGTCTGCACCACGACCCGGTCCCCCGCGTTCGCCATCGACGCCGACGGCTACCCGCTGCGGTCCGCGGTGTCCTTCGACTCCATCAGCGAGCCGGGCCGGCCGGCGTTCAGCTACAACACGACCCGCGAGCCCCGCGACGTGCTGCTGGTCACCGAGGACCCGGTCGGCGCCGACTCCCCCGCGGTCGCGGCGCTGTCGAGCAACGGCAACCGCGTCGTCGTCCTCACGCTGGACGCGTCATGAGGCCGCTGGTGCAGTCGAGCTATGACCCGGCCGAGGTGACGTTCCTGCTGACCGACCTGTCCGACGTGGCGCTGGAGCTCGACACCGCGACCCGCGAGAAGGCCATCCAGGGCGGCCGCAACTACGCCGAGATGCTCCCCCTCGAGTACGCCCCACCCGCGGCCTACCTGGAGCTGTTCGAGACCCTCGCCGCCGAGAGCGCCCGACGGACCGCCGAGCTGGTCGGGATCGTCGGCGAGCAGCTCCTCGACGCCTACGGCCCCGGCCTCACCCTGGTGTCGCTGGCGCGCGCAGGGACTCCGATCGGCATCCTGCTCCGCAGGTGGCTCGCACTCCACGGCCTGGAGGTGCCGCACTACAGCGTCTCGATCGTGCGCGGCATCGGGATCGACACCGTGGCCCTCAAGCACATCACCGACCGGCACGACCCGGCCGGCATCGTGTTCGTCGACGGCTGGACCGGCAAGGGCGCCATCGTCACCGAGCTCCGCGACGCGCTGTCAACCCTGGGCCTGAAGTCCCGGCTGGCGGTGCTCGCCGACCCGGGGAGGTGCGCCGACTTCTTCGGCACCCGCACCGACGAGCTGCTCGCGTCGGCCTGCCTGAACTCCACCGTGTGCGGGCTGGTGTCGCGTACCGTCTTCAACCGCGAGCTGCTGGCGCCCGAGGAGCTGCATGGCGCGAAGGTCTACAAGGACCTCGCGGAGCACGACCGGAGCGCGTTCTTCCTCGACGGGGTGACTGCCGAGTTCCCCTACGTAGCAGGCGATGTCGAGGGCAGCTGGCGAAGCGTGAGAGACGGCGACCGGACGATGGACTTCGGCGGAGCGGACGAGGTCCGGCGGATCCAGGAGCAGTACGGGCTGCCGTCGTGGCACCTGGTGAAGCCCGGCGTCGGCGAGACCACGCGGGTGCTGCTGCGCCGGTTGCCCTGGAAGGTGCTGGTGCACCCCGACGCCCGCGAGCGCCTGAAGCACGTCCTGCTGCTCGCCTCCGACAAGGGCGTGGACGTCGTCGAGGACGCCAGCCTGACCTACTCCTGCCTCGGCCTCATCGCCCCCCTCGAGGCGGCCGACGCATGACGCTCATCGCCACCGACCTCGACCGCACCCTGATCTTCTCCGAGCGGTTCGTCGCCCAGCACCCGACCAGCACCGAGCTGGCGGAGGTCGAGCCCTACCAGGACCGCAACGTCTCCCTCATGGCCGTAGAGGTCCGCGAGGGCCTGGCCGTACTGGCCGAGCACGCGACCCTCATCCCGACGACCACCCGCACCCGAGCGCAGCTGCGGCGCGTCGACCTGGGGTTCACGCCGGCTTATGAGATCTGCTGCTCCGGCGGCGTCATCCTGCACCGCGACAGCCCCGACCTCGGCTGGGCCCGGAGCGTGCAGCGGATCACCGCGGCGGAGTGCATGACCCACGCCGACGCCGAAGCGGCCTTCGCGCCCTGGACCGGCCGACCCTGGATGCGCCAGCTGCGTGACGCCGAGGGCATCTTCCTCATCGCCAGCGTCGACGGTGCGAGTCTGCCCGCCGACGAGCTCGAGGCGCTGACGGAGACGTTCACCGTGGGCAACTGGCGCGTCGTCCACCAGGGCTCCAAGGTCTATGCGTTGCCCCGGGTCGTGACCAAGTGGGCGGCGGTGAACCACGTGCGCGAGCAGCTCGGCGGCGAGGTCTGGGCCGCCGGCGACAGCGTGCTCGACTGGGACATGCTCGCCCACTCCCACCGGTCCTGGACAGCCCCGGACAGCGAGCTCGCCGGCACCGGACGCCAGGCCGCACACCTCGACGTCCTCGACAGCCCAGGGCTGGACTCGTCGGTGGACCTGGTCCGGGCCTGGCGGGCGCTACTCGGCGTGTGAGGGCGCACGCAGCGGTCGCATCGCCACCGCTTCGGTGAACGTGACCTGGTCGGCCAGCGCCACCTGCTCGGGCACCTCCACCTCGAGCCCGAGGGTGAGCCGGAGGGCCAGGTAGGGGAAGTTGACGCCGCTCGCGCACGACTGCGCCAGCCCCGACGCGGCGCGGGTGTTCACCTCCAGCAGCACCGGGCGGCCGAGGACCCGCCGCCACTGCACGTTGCAGAGGTACTCCGGACCGAAGTGCCACACCAGCCGCTCGGTCAGCGCCGTCAGCTCCGGGTCCTTCGGGAAGGACCGGCTCTGCCCGAGGGAGGGCTTGCGGCGAATGACCGAGGCCAGCACGACGCCGGCCATGGCCAGGACGTCGACACTGTCCTCCGGACTGGAGAGGTACTGGCTGACCAGCAGCGGCGGGATCACCTGGTCGGTCCGCTGCAGGATCGCGACGGCTTCCTCGAGGTGCATCCGGCCCTCGGGCAGGCCCAGGAACGACGCCAGCCCGGGGGCGGTGTCCGAGAGCTTCCAGAAGCCCGAACCGCCGAAGCCCTGCACCGGCTTCACGGTCACGCCGTGCCCCGCCGCGTGCAGCTCCTCATACGCTGCCCGCAGCTCGGCCCCGGTCCGCACGACCGCATAGGCGGGTACGGGGATGCCGACCGCCGCCGCCTGGCGGTAGGTCTCCGCCTTGTCCTGAAGCACCTCGATGACCTCGGGGCGGCTGACCTGCACCCGCGTGCCCAGCTCCGCGAACCGGTCAGCCGCCCGCGCTACCGCAAGCTGCCGCTGCTCGCCAGGGACGAAGACGTCGACGCCGTGCGCGGCGGCGAACTGCAGCGCCCACTCGACGTACTCCTCGGCCGGCGCCACCGGTTCCAGCGCTGCCTCGTCGCAGGCCTGCAGCATCAGGTGGTCAGCGCGCGGGTAGGTGCCGATGACGTGCAGCGGCAGCCCGTCGGGGTTGGCACGCAGGTGCCCGATGAGCTGGTAGGTGCCGGCGACGTTGCGGTCGTACCAGAGGCGGATCGGCTTAATCACGCGATCCGAACAGGCCCCCGAGGCCACCCGCGCCCATCCCCAGCACCGACGCGGGCCCGGTGTTCTCGTTCGGCCCGCCGTGCTCGTTCTTGGCCAGCGCTCGCGCCAGTCCCTTGATCGTCATCGACTGCAGGATCACCTTGCCGGTGCCCTCGAGCACCGCCAGCGCCAGGCCCTCGCCGCCGAACACGGCGTTCATCAGGCCCTGCTTGTTGAGGCCTCCGGCCCGCTCCACCCGGAACCGGACGGTGCTCTCGAACGCGACCACGCAGCCGGTGTCGACCTCGAGCCGGCCACCGAAGTCCGACAGGTCCAGGTCGATGAAGTTGCCGGCGCCACCGATGAGGACGGTGCCGTTGCCGGTGAACTTCTCCAGCACGAAGCCCTCGCCGCCGAACATCCCTGCCCCCAACCCGGAGAAGGCGATGTCGAGGTCGACGGAGGTCTCGGCGGCCACGAACGCGTCCCGCTCGGCCATCCAGGTCTGACCGGGGGTGAGCTCGAGCGCCCGCATCTCGCCGGGCAGCAGACCGGCGAAGGCGATCACGCCCGCCCCGCCGGAGGTCTTGAAGTACTGCAGCGCGAGGGACTCCCCGGCCAGCATCCGCTTGCCGGCCTCCAGGGCACCGCTGAGGAGCTGCTGCATCTTGCCGCCCTGTGGCGGACCGTTCTGCGGCTTGGTGAGCCGGGTCTCGGTGCTGACGTCCGAGGTCTTGAACAGGAACTTGCCAGCCTCGCAGTAGACCTCCTGGCCAGGCTTCAGCCGGCACACCGCCATCTGCATGGCGTTGCCCACCAGGTCCAGGTCAAGGGTCATCGGAGCTCCAGTCATGCGGATTGCGGTGCTCGGAGTCTAAGGTCGCGACATATGCTGCAGTTCGCGAACGCCACCACGTCTGGGGAGATCTGAACATGTCCGAGCTCGACCTCGGTGCGACCAGCGCCCCGGCCCTCACTGCCCCTGCCCCCGCCGCCGGCGCGCTCGTGCTCGCGCCGCCCGCGCCGGTCGTGGTCGTGGAGAAGGAGCAGGCCGCCGGCTCCATCCCGCTCGACGCTGCCACGCAGACCGCGCTGCAGGAGAAGGCCGCTGCGTTCGCCGCCGACCTGGCCACGATGGACACCAAGTCGCCAGCCTTCACCGAGAAGATCAACTCGATCTCCAGCATGGGTGACAGCGACATCCGGGCGTCGGCCAACGTCTCCAGTCGGCTGCTCGACCGGCCCGCGGCGCTCGCCAAGGGCGGCAAGGGCGGCGACGCGCAGACCCGCGTCGCCGGCACGCTGGTGGAGCTGCGTTCGACCGTCACCGAGCTCGACCCGGGCCGGGCCGACCTCACGGGCACGAAGAAGATCCTGAAGTTCCTCCCCGGTGGCGACGCCATCGAGCGGTACTTCGCGAAGTACCAGTCCGCGCAGAGCCACCTCAACGCGATCATCAAGGCCCTCGACTCCGGCCAGGACGAGCTCCGCAAGGACAACGCCGGCATCGAGACCGAGAAGGCCAACATGTGGACGACGATGGGCAAGCTGAGCGAGTACAGCGCGCTCGCCGCCGCCCTCGACGACGCCGTCACCCAGAAGGTCGCCGAGCTGGAGTCCGCCGGCAAGAGCACGGATGCCACGGTGCTGAAGTCCGACGCGCTGTTCGCGATCCGGCAGCGTCGCCAGGACATCATGACCCAGATGGCCGTCTCGGTGCAGGGCTACATGGCACTGGACCTGGTGCGCAAGAACAACATCGAGCTCATCAAGGGCGTCGACCGTGCGCAGACCACCACCATCGCGGCGCTGCGTACGGCCGTGATCGTGGCCCAGGCGCTGTCCCGCCAGAAGCTGGTGCTCGACCAGATCACCGCGCTGAACTCCACCACCTCGGACCTCATCGCCTCGACGTCGGAGCAGCTGAAGATCCAGGGCGCCGCCATCAACCAGCAGGCCGCCGCCAGCACGATCGACGTCGCGAAGCTGCAGCAGGCGTTCGACAACGTCTTCCAGACGATGGACGCCATCGACACCTTCCGTGCCCAGGCCGTCGACAGCATGTCGGCGACCGTGGTCGCGCTCGAGGGCCAGATCCAGCGTGCGCAGCCCTATCTCGAGCGCACCCGCGCCGGTGAGGGCAACCCGGGCAGCATCGGTTCCTGAGCGCCGACACGAGGTCACCGCCCATGGCATTCCTGCGTCGTGATCACCCCCGCCGGCCTCCCGTTCAGGACCCCACCACCTCGGAGACGCCGGCCGCACTCCGGGCCCGGCTCGACGCGCTCATCGCCGTGATCCACGCCCAGTCCGGCCGGCTGCCGGTGGAGTCGGTCGTCGCGGCCCTGACCGTCACCGACACCCTCTCGGAGGTCATCGACGTGGCGCTGGAGGACCGGCTCGACATCCACGCCCTGGTGTCCCTGCAGGGCATTCTCGACGACTACCTCCCGACCACGCTCCGCTCCTACCTGGCGCTCGACCAGGGTGTGACAGAGGTGGCGCGGCCGTCCGGGGAGACCCCGCGGGCCTCGCTGCTCGAGCAGGTCGAGGCGCTCTGGCTCGCCTCGTCCGACCTGCTGACGGCGAGCCGCGCCCGGGACGCTGATGCGCTGCTGACCCAGGGGAACTTCCTGCGCACCAAGTTCAGCGGTTCGGACCTCGATCTCTGATGGCGACCCCCATGGCGCGGGGCGCCAACGTGACCTTGACGCGCGAGGTGCCGGACCTGGCCACCGTCGTGCTCGGGGTCAGCTGGAACGCCGGTGCCGAGACGACCCTGTCGGACAACCTGGTGTCGGCATCCGTGCTCTGCGACGACCACGGCAAGGCACTGTCCGCCGATCACTTCGTCTTCTTCAACCAGGTACGGTCCCCCGACCTGTCCGTGACCCAGCTCGAGGCAGCGCTCGGCGAGGACCAGGAGCAGGTCGAGATCGACCTGCCGTCCGTCCCGGCCGAGGTCCAGCGGATCATGGTGCTGCTCTACCTCAACGAGGGGCTGGCGCAGCGACGCACCCTCGGCCAGCTCAAGAGCTGCGTCATCCGGGTCCTCAACGGCGCCGGCAACCGCGAGCTGATCCGGTCGGAGAACCTCGCCGTGGGCTTGCGGAACGAGACCGCGCTGACGCTGGGGGAGCTCTACCGACACGCGGGTGACTGGAAGTTCCGGGTACTCGGCCAGGGGTACTCCGAGGGCCTGACCGCGGTGGCGGCGGACTACGGCGTGCCGCTGTGACGCGGCTCGACCCCGCGCTTGCTCCACCCCGCACCGACCTGCCCTACCTGCGGACCCGCACCCGGCCGCGCGCAGCACCCGCGGCCCCTCACACGATCGACGTGTCTCGGCATCCGACCCCCGCCCGGCCCGCCCCAACAGCCTCGCTCGACCTGTCGGCGCCGACCGCCCCGGCCCCGACGACCTCGACCTCCCTCGACCTGTCGACCCCACCCCCGGTCCGGGCCCGCCGCGCCCCGCCGCCGGCCCGCCGTCAGCCTCAGCGCCGACGTGCTCCCTCCGCCCGTCAGACGTTGCTGTCCCCCAAGGCCCCGACGGTGACCCTCACCCGGTTGCAGAGCGGCATCGGCACGCTCCGCATCGAGGCGGCCTGTTCCGCCGGAGTGGGCGACCTCCGCCTGGGCTGCGCCTACCAGCTGCGCGGCGGGCCGGTCTCGACCGTCCAGCACGAGGGCGGCAACCGCAACGGACCACCGGACGGCAAGCACCTGGTGCTGCAG
>JBKJVH010000001.1:0-4762 GCA_046590985.1 Mycobacteriales bacterium | reverse complement strand
GGCCCCGAAGACCCGCCCAAGCGCTAGCCGAGCGCCTTCTCGATCGCGCCGGTCACGCTCGCGTCCAGCGGCTCGACCTTGGTCCGCCAGCGGCCGATGACCTCACCATCCCGGCTGATGAGGAACTTCTCGAAGTTCCACTTGACGCCGCCACCCTTGCCTTCGGCGGTCTTGGCCTTCACCAGCTCGGCATAGAGGGGGTGCTGCTTGCGCCCTCGGACGGCGACCTTCTCAAAGATCGGGAAGCTCACGCCGTACGACAGGCTGCAGGTCGTGATGGCCTCCGCCCCACCGGGCTCCTGGAACAGGAACTGGTTGCACGGGAACCCCAGGACCGTGAAGCCCCTGTCCGCATACCTCTCGTACAGGTTCTCCAGGCCGGCGTACTGCGGGGTGTAGCCGCACTTGGAGGCGACATTCACCGCGAGCAGCACCTGCCCCTTGTAGTCGGCCAGCGACGCCGGCTTGCCGTCGAGGGTGGTCAGCGGGATCTCGTACAGGGTCATGCGGGGAAGCCTAGGCGCAACCGGGGTGCGCCCCGCTCGGGTCCTGCAGCTTGGCGAGCGTGCAGTACGTCGCCTTCGACACCTTCCAGGTGCCCTGGTCCAGGACGGCCACGCCGGTTGCCTTGGTCAGCAGCGCCGAGCCGTCCTTGGCGAGCAGGTTGTAGGTGACGGTCGCAGACGAACCGGTCACCACCACGTCGACCACCTTCGCGCTCAGCCCCGCCGCCTGTGGGCTCTTGGACACCGCCGTGAGCTCGTCCTTGAAGGCCGGTCCGTTCTCCAGCAGGAGCACGTGGGCGTCGACCGTGCCGGTGCTGTTGAAGAACGCCTCCCAGTTCGTGGTGACCGCCACCATCGGGTCCACCGTAGGGGTGGGCGCGGCCTTCTTCGAGCTCCCGCCGCTGCACCCGGTGAGTACGAGCAGGACGAGCAGGCAGGCGGCAAGACGGTTCACGGGGCTCCCTCAGCGGTGGAGCCCCACCCTGCCCCCACGGCCACTGCCGATGTCAAGCAGACTCGCCCGTATGGAGTTCCGGAGTGCAGGTGCTGAGGACGTCGACGCCATCGTCGGGCTGGTCGAGTCCGCCTACCGCGGCGAGTCCAGCCGGCAGGGCTGGACGACCGAGGCCGACCTGCTCGACGGCCGGCGCACCGATCCTGACTCGGTACGGGCCGTGCTCCCGCACCTGCTGCTTGCCTGGGACGCGCGCGGACTGGTCGGCTGCTGCGTCCTGGAGCCCCACGGCGACTACGGCTACTTCGGGATGTTCGCCGTACGCCCCGGGCTGCAAGGCGGCGGGACCGGCTCCGCACTGCTCGCCGAGGCCGAGCGGATCGCCGCGTCCCACGGCCTGGCGCACGTCGAGATGACCGTCCTGTCGGTACGGACCGAGCTCATCGACTTCTACCTGCGCCGCGGGTACGTCGACACCGGCGAGTCCCGGCCGTTCCCCTACGGCGACGAGAGGTTCGGCACGCCGCGTACGGAGGAGCTCCGCTTCGCGGTGCTGGTGAAGCCGCTCAGCCCGTGACGACCAGGGTGCCGTGCATGCTCGGGTGGATCGAGCAGTGGAAGGCGTACGTGCCGGCTTTGGCAGGAGCCTTCAGCGTGACCGGCGTGCCCTGGTCGACGGTGACGTCGAACAGGCTGCCCGTGTCAGAGGTGACGGTGTGCGTCGCAGTGTCGCCGTTGCTCACCGAGATGGTCGCGCCGGCCGCGACCGTCAACGGCTTCGGGGAGTAGTTGAACCCGGCGACGCGCAGCGAGGTGCCGGCCGCACCGGTCGTCGGCGTGGACCCCTCGGCGGCCGGCTTCTTGGTCGAGCTGGACGAGCAGGCAGTGGCCAGCACCAGCACGGCGGTGGTGGTGGTGAGGACGAGACGCATCTGAACCTCCTGAAGGTCGTGTCAACCTAACCCCGGCCGGCCCCCCTGGCCAGGTGCCCCGCCCCGCCTTGCGTCCTCAACCTCACGCTCAGGCCGCCGTGATTGTTGAGGACGTAAACAGGTGCTCGAGAGCCTGCGTGGCGGCGGTTCAGCGGAGGCTGAGCTCGAACACCTTGATGACCCGGTCCGTCCGCTCTTCGTACTTGGCGAAGTTCGGCCACGTCTTGAGCATGTGCTCCCAGGCATCGGTCCGGTCCGTGCCGTCGAGGCGGCGTGCGGTGCGCTCGGAGGTACGACCCTTGAAGCGCACGCCGACGTCCGGGTTGGCCTCGACGTTCTTGACCCACATCGGCTCGCTGGGCCCTCCGAAGTAGGACCCGGCGACCAGCAGGTCGTCCCCCCGCGGCACGCACAGCAGCGGGTTGCTCCGCGGGATCCCGCTCTTGCGCCCCACGACGGTCAGCATCAGGTTCGGCAGCCCGGCGACGTCGAGGATCGTGACGCGCCCGCCGGTCCCGCGCTGCAGCGTCTTGTCGACGAACACGATCTGCGGCAGCAGCTTCGGCATCCACGAGATCGAGCCGATGCGTACGGCGATCGGCGTCAGCAGTCCCATGAACTTCCCTTGCCTGTCCAGACGATGATGTTCGCCAAGGGTAGTGGTGACGCGGCGCGGGCCTGGGGCTTGCACCGCGCGGCCTGACGGATCGGGTCCGGAGCTCCCCGAAGAGGTCGTCGCAGGCGTTGCGACGGGGAGGAACCAGACCAAGCTGGGGCAACCTCCCTCCAACGTGCGAGGGCACCTGCTTGCCCTGCTTGGGTCGTCGAACGGCGGGTAGATCAACAGTCGGCACACCCGGTGAGGTCTTCGCCGTCGCCACCGCGATCCACGACCAGAATGCAGGCGACACTGCTATGACCGGCAAGATCTTCGCCCGGAACCGCCGCGCCACCCGATCGGGTCGGGGGCTCAAACCCAGCAGCTTTGCCATGACGTCCATCGCCGTCGGGATCGTCTCGCTCGCGTTGGTCCAGGCAGCACCCGCCCAGGCCGCCCAGGCACGCGTTGGACTCGGGAGCGCGGCCGCGTTCGCCGTCCTGGCCCACACCACAGTGACCAACACCGGCCCCACGACGATCAGCGGGAGCACCGGCGTCAGCCCCGGCACCGCCGTGACGGGCTTCCCGCCGGGCAAGGTTCGCAACGGCAGCATTCACCGCGCCGACGCGGTCGCCGCGCAGGCGCAGCAGAGCACCACCACCGCGTACAACGATGCCGCTGGCAGGTCCGTCACTGCCTCGGTCGGGTCGGACGTCGGCGGCCGGACGCTCTCACCTGGCGTGTACCGCAGCCCCACCCTGGGCATCACCGGAACCCTCACCCTCAACGCCCATGGCAATCCGAGCGCCGTGTTCATCTTCCAGGCGGGCAGCACCCTGATCACCGCCTCCAGCAGTCGCGTCAAGCTGATCAACGGCGCGACCGCCTGCAACGTCTTCTGGCAGGTCGGATCTTCAGCCACCCTCGGCACCAACTCGACCTTCGTCGGCACGGTCCTGGCGCTGACGTCGATCAGCGCTCAGACCGGCGCCTCCCTGCGTGGACGGCTGCTGGCGCGGGGCGGTGCCGTCACTCTTGACCGGAACACGATCGTGCGGCCGGCCTGCACCACGGCAACCGGCCGCACCACCGGAAATCAGACCACGACCACCGGAAAGGCCGGATCGACCACCGGAAAGGCCGGATCGACCGCGCAAGGCGGCAGGGCTACCACCTTGCCCGTGACGGGAGCGCGCGTTCAGGGCTTGGCGCTGGCCGGCCTGGCCGCAGTGATCGCAGGCACGCTGCTGCTTCTGAGCCCCTACACCGCTGGCCCTGCGTCGACTCGCCGCCGCCGCCGGTTCCCGCAGGCCAAGCACCTGCGCTGACCGGGTTGACCGGCACCTGCGGGCGCCGACGACCTGAGACTGGTCGAATCGGTCGGTAGTTCGCAGTCAGGTCCGGGTGGCGAGGTAGTAGTTGTTCAGGATGTCGCCCTCGACGGTGCGCACCTCGACGGCGTCGAAGCCGGCGTCCTTCAACATCGAGAGCGCGAGCTCCTCGCCCCAGACCGCGCCGAGGCCGTCGCCCCCGAGCGCGAGCGACACGGTCATGCAGTGCATGCACGAGACGGTGTAGAGGAACGGGCCGAGCGGGTGGGCGAGGTTGCCGTCCAGGTCGCTGGATGCCTGCACGTCGACGCAAAGGTAGGTGCCGCCGAGCCGGAGCATGTCGTGGATGCCCCGCAGGACCTGCCCGGGGTGCGCCTGGTCGTGCACCGCGTCGAACGTCGTGACGAGGTCGAACGCGGCAGGCCCCGACAGCGTGGCTACGTCGCGCACCTCGAAGCGGGCGTTGGTGAGGCCCTTCCGCGTGGCCTCCAGCGTGCCGGCGGCGACGCCCTCCTCCGAGAAGTCGTACCCGACGAAGCGGCTGTTCGGGTAGGCCTCGGCGAGCAGGTTGATCGCGTGTCCCGAGCCGCACGCGACGTCGGCGACGTCGATACCCGTGGTGAGGCGCTCAGCCAGCCCCGGAACCAAGGGAACCGTGACGTCGAGCAGGGTCGCGTCGAAGACCTGGGCGCTCTCCTCGGCCATGAGCCGCTGGAACTCCGGGAACTCGCTGTACGGCACGCCGCCGCCCTCGCGGAAGCTGCGCAGGAGCTGGTCCTCGATGTTGCCGAGCATGGGTACGAACTGGGCGAACGACGCCATGTTGCCCGGACCCGCGGCACGCGTGAGCGACGCGGCGTGCGCGGGCGGCAGGTGGTAGGTGCCCGTCTCGGTGTCATGGGTGACGATCGCCCCGGTCGTCATGGCGCCGAGCCACT
>JBKJVH010000113.1:0-17688 GCA_046590985.1 Mycobacteriales bacterium | reverse complement strand
TACGACGCGGCCGTGCTCGGCCTTGGTCGCATAGGACTGCGGGCTGACGTAGGCGTCCGGTCCGCGCAGGAGCACCAGTGCTTCGCCATGGACGGGCAACTGCCACTGGTCGTTGTTGCGAGCCAGGTGCCCGAGCAGCGCCCCGTGCGGGCCGGCCGCCGGGTCGTGGAGGAATGGCAGGAGGGTGGCGACCAGCCCGCGCGGCGTGGAGGTGATGAGCTCGCCCGCGTCGTGCCCGGACAGCAGCGCGAGCAGGGCCGCCGGCTCCATCCGGAAGTGCTCCGGGGTGTACATCGCTGACCGCCTCGTTCGTCCGCTGGGCCGGGTACGGCGCCGACCCCAGTCTGCCGGACAGTCAAGCCCTGAAGTCAGGGACCGGGACGTCTGCTCCGCCCTCGTCGTAGCGCATGCTCAGGCGCGGCCGGCTGAGGCAGCAGATGGCCGACCGGCGCCGGGAAATCACCGCGGCCTACCCGGGCCGCTTCTTCGCTCAGATCGCCACGACCGCGTCGAGGGACGACGCTGAGGCAGGACGTCCCCACGTGCTTCACGAACACCCGCAGCGGATCGTCGTCCACCCGCACGCGGGCACCCACGAAGGCCGGCCCCCCGACGGCTCGCCCGGGTACAGCAGATGCTCGGCTGCCTCGAGGTTCAATGGCAGAACGGGAATGTCGACCTCCGTCCAGCACGGAAGATCCCGCGAATGCCAACGGCTGAGAAATGGCTGGCACCCCTGTATCCAGCGCCAATCGGCCGTACCCTTCCCCTTCTGGCGGGTGCGAGGGTGGCCGGGCCGGCAGGACCCCCGGACACAGTTCAGCGATGGGCTCGCGCCGATCGTCGAATCCGAAGGCCTGATGCTGCCGTGAGCTGCACGTGCTCGGGCCGCGCCGAGGCTGCGGACGGCGTGACCGACGTCAGTTGCCGAGAACGCGCCGGACTGCGGTGAGGAACTCCTGCCTGTCCTGATCGACCTTGGGACGGACATGGGCCTGGCCGAGAAGGACCTCGGCGTCTTGGCGGACTCCCATGCTGCAGTCATCGCCGTCACCGCGGCCAGCGCAAGCGACCTGATGTTCCAGCAGCACGGCCGCTTCCCGTGAGTCCTGTTGTGATGCTGAGGAGCCGGTGAAGCGCCGCGCAAGCAGTGGCGCTGCGCGAGTTGGGTAGCTCGGTTGGCGTGTACATGGACGGCCTCGTCCGGTTGACTCAGGACATGGAAGTCCCCAGAACCGGAACTGCGAGGGCTTGTCTGCCGCCTTGGATCGCAAGGACGGCACCATGACGGCCAGCCGGGCGGGAGGTGGCGGATGCTCAGGTCGCGTTCGAAGAAGCTCACCCGCGAGCTGGTGTCATGCGGGCTGACGACGCCATGGGCAGCGCCCCCGTGATAACACGGCACACCTTGGCGCAGACCGGCCGTCAGGTGGTCGACGACGATCAGCTCTCCTTCACGTTCGCCGGCGCCTGACGACGTGGTGAATGCCGACCAGGAGCGGATCGCTCGTGCGCTGCCCGGGTACGAGATCGGCGAGGAGATCGGGCGTGGGGCCTACGGCGTCGTGGTGACCGCAACCCACCGCCAGCTGGGCCGTGCGGTCGCGGTGAAGCAGCTCCCTAAAGCCCTGGCGTCAGACCCGGCTGTGCGTCGGCGCTTCGTCAAGGAGGCCAGGCTGCTGGCTGCTTTGGACCACCCGCACATCGTGCCGATCTACGACTACGTCGAGGGCGAGGGGCTGTGCCTGCTCGTCATGGAACTGCTGTCGGGCGGCACGGTATGGCGCCAGTTCACCCGAGAGGGCGTGTCGGCCGTCGGCGCGTGCAGCATCGTGGTCGCGGCCTCCAGCGCCCTGCACCACGCGCATGCCCGCGGCATCCTGCACCGCGACATCAAGCCCGAGAACCTGCTCTTCAGTGAGGCGAGGACCTTGAAGGTCTCCGACTTCGGCATCGCCAAGGTGGTCGGTGGCGCCGAGACGTTGGGCACCCGGACCGGCGAGGTACTCGGCACCCCTGCGTACATGGCGCCGGAACAGGCCCTCGGCACCGAGTTGTCGCCAGCCACCGACGTGTACGCCCTTGGCACCGTGCTGTACGAGCTGCTCTCCGGTCAGCTGCCGTTCCCCATCGAGGGCAACGCCTTGGCGTCGCTCTTCCGGCACGTGTACGAGGAGCCAACCCCGCTGGCCGGGCTCCGATCGGACGTGTCCCCCTCGCTCTGCGAGGTGACGATGCGGTCGCTGGCACGGGAAGCAGCCGACAGGTACGCCACGGCCGAGGACTTCGGCGTTGCCGTCGCCGACGCGGCCACGTCAACGTGGGGGAGTGGCTGGGTCCGGGACAGCGGGGTCCAGGTTCTCGTCACCGGTCGGTTGGGTGAGCGCCTCAGCGGGACGGCTCAGGAAGGCAAGGGCCGCACGGACGACAGCGCCCGCTCGATGCGCGCCGTGAGGACAGCGACCGACCATGCACCCGCTGACCTGGTCGGCTCGCTGCTGCCGGTGCAGGACATCGCGGCCGCCCAGACCGCGACGTTGCCGGCCGCGATGGCGAAGGACCCCGCGGCCCGGTGGGCTCGCCCCCGGCGGTCGGTGGGGCTGTTCGCGGTCGTCCTGGTGGTGGCCGCGCTCGGCGGCGGTGGGGCGTACCTGCTCTTGTCCGGGCCGTCTCCCAGACCGCACCAAGCAGCCGCCGTGCGGCACCCGCCGGCTCTCGTCGACACGATCCGCGTGGGAAGTGGCGCCGACCACCTCGCCATCGGTGCGGGTGCGGTCTGGGTGACCAACCGGTCGGCGCGCACGGTCGAGCGGATCGACCCCTCGAGCAACGGGACCGCGACGGTCGGCCACCTCAAGCAGGCCCCGCACGCCATCGTGTTCGCGCAAGGTGTGCTGTGGGTGACGACGGACGAAGCCGTGCTGCTGCGCGTCCAACCCGGGATCTCGGCCGTCGTCACGACCGAGGTGGCCTTGGCCGCGCCGGTCTCCGAGCTGGCCGACGGCGATGGCGCGATCTGGGCGAGCAGCCCGAGAGTCAAGGGCCTGGTGCGGATCGAGGAGAGCGCCCGCAGGGTCGTGACGACGATCCCGGTGGGTGACAGCCCGGACTCGGTGGCGTTCGGCGGCGGCGGCGTCTGGGTGGCGAACCGGCTGGCTGCGGGGACGGTCACCCGCGTCGACCCCCGCACCAACCGCGTGGTCGCCACCATCAGGGTCGGCGCGCGGCCCGACGAGCTGGCCTACGGCGCCGGGTCGCTCTGGGCGGCCAACTCAGGCGACGGCACGCTCTCCCGGATCGACCCGGCGACGAACAAGGTCGTCGCGACCATTCCGGTCGGGAAGGCGCCGCAATGGGTCACCGTGGAAGCAACGGCGGTCTGGGTGACCGACGCCTCGAGCACGACCTTGTACCGGGTGGACCCGGCAACGAACAAGGTCACCGATCAGGTGCAGGTCGGTGTCGGGGCGGAGGCCACCCAGGTTGGTGAGGGCTCGGTCTGGGTGGTCAACCGCGGGGACGGGACGGTGAGACGGATCGCCCCGAACGGCTGATCACAGAGAACGGCCGCGGCCTGAACGACTGGGTGAGTCGCGTGATGGATGCCGCCAGTGACCCGACCACGGCCGGCACTGATGTGGAGCGGATCCGGGAGCGCCTCGCCGCCGCAGGCGTTCTCGAGCGGGTCCGGCCCCGGCCCCCTCGGAGCGTGGCAGAACGCAAGCTCGCCGCGGCAAGGTCTGCTGCTGGGCGAGGTACTCCCTTGTCTGAGCTGGTCAGAGCGGATCGGTGACGGTCTTCGCCGACTCGTCCGCGATCGTGAAGCTCTACGCGAACGAGACCGGGTATCAGGCTGTTCGCCCCGTGCCCGCGTTCATCGTGTCAGCCGTTGCGCGAGTAGAGGTGCCTGCAGCGCTGTGGCGCAAGGTCCGGATGGGCGAGCTCGACGTCACCGCGGCCACCTTGCTCTGCACGGCTTTCGAGAACGACTGGTACGGCGCTGCGTCTTTGTTCACCCCGGTCGGCGCGGTCGCTCCGGTGCTGGAGGAGGCCGCGGTCCTGGCTGCGACGCATGGCTTGCGCGCCTTCGACGCGATCCAGCTGGCGTCGGCTTCGGCTGCACGTCGGGCCGACCCTCAGATCGCCGTCTTCGCCTGCTTCGACGCAGGCCTGTTGGCCGCGGGCCAGAAGGAAGGCTTCGCCGCCTTCGCTGCCTAGTGCTGATCCCACTCGGGTGAAGGATGTGCAGATGACTCTTCGCATCGGCACGTGGAACCTGGACGGCAAGAGCAGCCCGGCGCACGACGATCTGCTCGCGCAGCTGGCCTGTGACGTTCTCCTGCTCACCGAGTTTCAGCCGCGCGGGCTCGAAAAGCACTGGGCGGCGATCAAGCGCGGACGCGATGACGCCGTTCTGGATGCCCCCGGTAGCCCCACGGTTCGACGTCAGCTGAAAGGGATTGACTTCATCTGCTCCGTGCTGCCTTGGCGAGACAGTCAGCGCTGGATGCCCACGCCCGGGGCCAACCAAGGCGAATGCACCTCTAGCTTGGTCTCCGAGATAGACCAGAACTGGCAGCCCCAGACCGTGTGGGGTGGCGACTGGAACCACGAGCTGACTGGTCATCTTCATGCCGGCTCGACGGCTGGCCGCGCAGCCATCCTCGACATGGTTGTGCGGCGGAAGCTTCAGGTGCCCACTATCGGTCTGGCCTCGCAGCAGGGGGGTGCGAGCATTGACCACATCGCCGTCCCGAACGGCTGGAGCGTCCTGAAGGCGGAGCGGCACCCCGCTGCTCGGCTGAGCGACCACGACGCCTACGTCGTCGAGGTCGTCCCCACCTAGCCACACTTAGCCGCACTTAGCCGTGGCCGTCTGCTGCGAGCCCGAGGGCTACAGCCTGGAGCCACGCGGTCCCGACCCCATTGCCAGCGTCGTCGATCAAGCGCACGAGCATGCTGCCCACCTATTCCGTCGTGGCCGCGAGGCGGGGGACCGATCGGGTGGTTGATCCGTGCGGCGTCGGCGACCTTGTGCGCCGAACGATCGATCCAGTAGCAGCGGAGGCACGCCGCTGATGCCACCTCTGGCATCCAGAGGACTGCCGGGGGATGCGCCAGCGGCCAAGCCGTCTCGTCAGGGCCGTGTTTGTCGACCCACGCGTCGCGGCCGCGGTTGCGCGCGCCGGCAAGCTGCTGGCTGATGCCCACGCCGGTGGACTGGATCTTCCAGCGGCTGAAGCCGTCGCGCACCTTGCTCGGGTCGAACATCTGCCGGTGGTACTCGGTGGAGCCGGTGGGATCGCCGGGCGACCATGGTTGGCCTTGTGCACTCATCGGTGACTCCCGATGACGCTGGTTCCGCCCCACCGTGTGGTGGTCGGCCGGTCCTCCCGAGGGAGTGGGCACCCGGCGCGACCGGGTTGCCGGGTCCTTGCGGACCGCTCTGAACCTGCAGCCACGGTAGCCCTTCCACCGGCATAGCGAAATGTCTGACCGGTCGCTTAGAGTGATGACAGGTCAAGAGTTCCGACAGCAAGCCCTGGCTTGTCGGACGGCATCCCGCTCCGCTGCGGGTGCCCCAGGTGACGACCCGCTCGACGCACCTGGCGTCGAGAACAGCGGACCACCGGAGCTTTGGCAACCGGGGTCCACGACCCCGGAGGTTCCCTTGCTGACCGTGTTGATCGATGACGTCCGCTGGTTCCGCGACGCCCGCCCGTGCGAGATCGCCCGTACGAGCTCGGCGGGTGTTGCCCTGCTGTTGTCCATGCAGGGCTGGCGGATCGACGAGCTCTGGCTCGACCACGACCTCGTGGGTGAGGACACGATCATGCCCGTGATCGACCTGATGTGCGAGCAGCGCTTCGACGTGGCGAAGACCTGGATCCAGAGCGTCAACCCGGCGGGCGCTGTCGTCATGCGGCAGCGGCTTTCTGCCGTCGGCTATGACGTCTCCCACCACTTCGACGTCCGGGTATTCCAGAACTCGAAGCCGAAGTTGTCGGACCCACGTGTCACTGTGGGTGACAGAGGGGGTCGCACGTGAGTCGCCACGCAGTTGTGCAGTCCCACCTCGAAGTGCTCATGCAGGAGTACCTCGAGGTGGAGGACCTGAAGGTCACCGACAGCGGTGACATCAACGTGAGGACCGAGGAGTCGTCGTACACGGCTCGGGTCCGCAAGGACCGGCGTGAGCCGCACCTGGAGGTCTACTCCGTGGTCCTGGTGGACGTCGATGCGGATCCCGGGATGTTCGAGGCGTTGAACGGGCTGAACTGCTCGTTGACGCACTGCCGGATCTTCTGGCGCGACGGCTCGATCGTCGTCGCCGGCGAGCTGATCGGCGCAGTGACGGAGATGCCGAGCCTGTCCTGCCTGATCACCGAGATCGTCTCCACCGCCGACGACGACGGGCCGCAGCTGCAGTCCGTCTTCGGCGGCAAGACCTATGCGATGCGAGAGGGAGAGGAATGAACTACACCGTGACGCTGACGCATCACCTGCAGCGGATGCTGCACTTCGACGTCGCGATCCCGATGGACGCGTTGGAGCTCGATGCCGATGACGACATCTGTGTGCCGATCAACGGCTGGACGTGCTGGGCGACGCTGCTCGTGGAGGAGAGCACCACCTGGGCTCGGCTCTGGACGATCGCGGCTCGGGACCTGAAGCGCAGCGCCAAGCTGCTGCGCGAGGTCAACGAGATCAACACCGGTCTGCGCGGCTGTCGCGTGCTGCTGACCGACAACGGTCAGCTCATCGTGGCAGCGGAGGTGCTCGCCGAGTCGATCGAACCGGGGGAGCTCTGGGAGATCCTCACCCGGATCACGGTCTGTGCCTCGTCGGTGGGGGAGCTCGTGCAGCTCTTCCACGGAACGCCTGCTCCCGCACAGCAGTCGGAGGTGGACCAGTGAGCAGCCCGCTGTGCGGATCGCCGCGCTCGTCGTGCTTCCGGTGTGGCTCCGTGTGATGCCGCTCGACTGCGGGCCGCCATAGGCAGGAAAACGCCCCCACCGCGTCGAAGCAGGCAGTTGCGGGTGCGTTGCGCGCCCCAGGAGGAGCTGGTTGTGACGAAGCGCTGGGTTCTGGTCGTGCTGATGGTGCTCGGGGTGACGACGCCTGCCGTGGCGACGGCCCCGAAGGCCTTGAGCTTGTCGGTGCTGTCGAACACCCGGGCCGACCTGGTGTCGGACGGCCAGGCGCTCGTCGGCATCAGCATCCCGAGCACCGCTGGCCTGCGGGTCAGCCTGGGCAACCGCGACGTCACCAAGGCGTTCGGGCACGTGGTGAACGGTCATGTCGAGGGGATCGTCGACGGCTTGCGCCTCGGTGCGAACGTCGTCACCGCCACGGTCGGTCGGGCCCAGGGGCACCTCACGATCACGAACCACCCGAACGGCGGACCGCTGTTCACCGGGCCGCAGCTCCAGCCGTGGAGCTGCCCGGCCGGTTCGGTCGACAGGCAGTGCAACACCAAGCCCCGGTTCAGCCTCCTCTACCTCTCGACCAACCCGCAGAAGGCCGGCCTGCAGCCGTACTCCGCCGACACCACGCCGACGGACGTGGCCACGACGACCACCGACCAGGGCGTCAAGGTGCCGTTCGTCGTCCGCCAGGAGCTCGGCTACCAGGACCGTGATCAGTACAAGATCCTGACGTTGATCGACCCGAAGAAGAAGTGGGACCGCTGGACGCCGCAGCGCACCTGGAACCACAAGGTGCTCGTGACCGGCGGGGGCGGGTGCGGTGGTTCCTACGGCACCGGGAACGCGCCGCTGGCCGACTTCAGCGGGACCATCCCGGCGATCCCGGGTCGCAACGACAGCTACGTCGACGCCCTCGGTCTGGGGTACGCGGTCATGACGACGGCCTTGGACAACACCGGCCACAACTGCAACGTCGCGGTCGAGGCCGAGGCGCTGATCATGCTGAAGGAGCGCGTGGTCGAGCAGTACGGCGACATCCGCTACACGATCGGCACCGGCTGCTCCGGTGGGTCGATCGTGCAGCACACCATCGCCAACGCCTACCCCGGAGCGGTGTACGACGGGCTCATCGTCACCTGCGCCTACCCCGACACCTTCACCGCCGGATCGCAGTTCGTGGACTACCACATGCTGCGCACCTACTTCGAGAACCCCTCTGGCTGGGGGACCGGTGTCGTGTGGACGCCCGCGCAGTGGGCAGCCGTGGAAGGACGACCGGATCCGATCAACGCGATCGCTGCGGACGAGTTGCTCTTGAAGGACGCCATCAACCCGTCCAACGGCTGCGTCGAGGCCAAGAAGCAGTACAGCTCGACGAACCCGGGCGGCGTGCGCTGCTCGATCCTGGACTACATGAAGACGCTGCTGGGCACACGCCCGAAGTCGGTGTGGACAGCGCCCGAGAAGAAGGCCGGCAAGAGCTTCGCCGGCCAGCCGTTCAGCAACGTCGGCCTCCAGTACGGCCTGTCCGCCCTCCAGCAGGGGCTCATCACCCCGGAGATGTTCGTCGACCTCAACGAGAAGATCGGCGGGCTCGACATCGACGCCAAGCCGTCGGCGAAGCGGATGGCCGGCGATGACGCAGCAGTCGCCAACGCGTACAGGACTGGTCTGGTGAACGAGGCGAACAACCTCGACACCGTGGCGATCATCGACCACGCGGGGCCGGACCCGGGCGCCGCGCACGACTACGCCCACACCTGGTGGGTGCGTGACCGGATCGACAAGGCCCATGGGCAGCACGGCAACCAGGTGCTGTGGTTCGGCCCGGCGCCGCTCATCGGCGACCCCTCCTGGCCGACGGCGGCCCTGAAGTCGATGGACAGCTGGCTCGCCGCGGTCAAGGCCGACACGTCGGCTGCCTCGCTGGCGCGCAAGATCGTCAAGGACCGCCCGGCGGGCGTCCACGACCGCTGTGAGTACGCCCCGTCGTCACCGTCGAACCCGGCGGACGGCGTCTGCCTGCCGCAGACCCTCCAGACCCACTACGGAACTCCGCGTGAGGTCGCCGGCGGTCCGGCCACCAACGACATCATGAAGTGCAAGCTCACGCCGCTGACCGGCAAGGACTACGGGGTTCTCGGGCTCACGGTCGGCCAGCTCACCCGCTTGCGGAAGGTCTTCCCGAACGGCGTCTGCGACTGGGCAAAGACGGGCGTGGGACAGCAGGCAGTCGTGCCGTGGCAGACCTACCAGGACTCAGCGGGGCACGTCGTCTTCGGCGGGCGTCGGATGGCTGCGGCACCGCGCTCGTCGTCCTAGCCGCGCGTCCGAGGTTGCTGCGAACTCCTCGTCGTCCCAGAAGTACGACTTCGGGATTTCTGGGAGCACGACGGCGTTGGGTGCCCTGGATCTGCGGGCGAGTGCAGAGTCGACGTGGCACGCCGGGTCCGAGGCTGGTTCGTTGCTCGTCCGGGCGACGGGCCTGGCGCCGTTGTTGAGCTGAGGAGCTCCGATGGATCGCGGGGCTCGCGAGTGGGAGAGACTCTGTCCATGACTGTCACCGCCCGCCTTGCCGCCGTCTCTCTCGACACCGACGAGCCTGCCGCCCTCGCAGGCTTCTACAAGGCCTTCCTGGGGTTGGAGGACTACTTCGCCTCCGAGGACTTTGTCGCCCTCAAGGGCGGCCCGATCCTGTTGACCTTCCAGCGGGTAGCCGACCACGTGATCCCCACCTGGCCGGCGGGGGCCTCACCGAAGCAGGTCCACCTCGAGCTGGCCGTCTCCGACCTCGCCGCCTCCGAGGCCACAGCGCTTCAGCTCGGTGCGACGAAGGCCGCAACGCAACCGGCGCCGGACAAGTGGATCGTCCTGCTCGACCCGTCGGGGCACCCGTTCTGCATCACAACCCTGATCCCGGAGCCGTAACCGGACGCCGAGGGCTTGCGCTTTGCGGAGACCCGCAGGTGTAGCCGCGACCGGACGGTCTCCCCGGACCGCCGGCCAGCGCGGCTGTTCGGGCCGATGCTTCGGTGCTCGCCCAAGATCGTGACTTCGAGGTGCTCGCAGGTCTCAGTGATCTCAGGTTGCACGGCTGACCCCGGCATCGTGGAGGAGGCGGTGCCACGAGGCGAAGCCCGACCGTCTGTGGAGCCCGACCCCGCGCCGGAGCTCAGCGGAGGGTGGCGACGAAGATCCGGGTCAGCTCGTCGACGAGCCGCTCGGTGGCTGGCTTGTCCGCCGCGTTGGTCCAGTAGTTGAGCAGCTCTCCCACGCCGCCGGTGAGAGCCAGTGCCAGCAGGAGGCCGTCGCGCGGGGGCCCGCCGATCCCGAGCTCCTCGACCTGAGCGCTGACGAGCGAGGCGAAGGCGACGGAGGCGAACTGCCGTTCGCGCTCGAGCGGCGCGACCCGGATCTCGTGGTAGGCGATGCGTACGCGCCGCGGGTCCTCCGTGAGGTACTCGACGTAGGCGGTCAGCCCGGCTCGGGCCC
The DNA here is from genome assembly GCA_046590985.1 of Mycobacteriales bacterium. GTDB lineage: Bacteria > Actinomycetota > Actinomycetes > Mycobacteriales > SCTD01 > RYN-111. The sequence continues at coordinate 7,267 of JBKJVH010000113.1, read as the reverse complement.
TGGCCTCGAGCTCGCGGGGCGCGGTGATGAGGGCCTGCTCCACCGCGCGCGCGCCCTCGGCGACGATGTCGGTGGCAACCGCAAGCAGCAGCGCCTCGGGGGAGGGGAACTGCTCGTAGAACGCCTTCGTCCCGACCCGCGCTGTGCCGCACAGCAACGTGATGGTCGCCTCGTCGAACCCGACGGTGCCGAAGATCTGCAGGCCGGCGTCGAGCAGGCTCTGGCGGCGCTGCTGGCGGCGCTCGTCGGGTGAGCGGCCGGCGTACCGGCGCCCGGTGCTCGAAGCCAGGGTGTCCGTCATGCCGGGAAGAGTAGTTCGAAAATCCAAGTACCTCACTTGTTCGATGGGTGTTTCACCCGTAATGTCCCTCGCATGACCGTGACTGACGACACAGCAGATGCCCCCACCCGGATCGCCCGGACCCTGGGCGAGGCCTTCCGGATCTTCGCCACGAAGCTGACGCCCGTGCTGATCATGGCGATCACGCTGGGGCTGCTCGTGTCCCGACTGGTCGTCGGGAGCTGGCGCTGGCAGCAGCTGGTGATCGTGGCCGTCCTGCTGGCCGTCCAGCCGTTCATCGAGTGGACGACGCACGTCTGGGTGCTGCACGCCAAGCCGCGTCGCCTGTTTGGCCGGGAGGTCGACCTGTACGTCGCGAAGAAGCACCGCCGGCACCACGCGGACCCGCGCAACCTGGAGATCCTGTCGATGCCCGTGCCGGGCCTGATCACCCTGAGCCTGGTCACTGGCGGGGTCGCGGCGTTGCTGGGCAGCGCGGCGGACCGGCTGACGCTGGGCGCCACTGCCGCGACGCTCCTGCTCGGCTACGAGTGGATCCACTTCCTGATCCACACCGACTACAAGCCCAGGACGGCGGCCTACCGTCGCCTCTACAAGGCGCACCGGCTGCACCACTTCCGCAACGAGAACTACTGGTACGGGGTGTCCCGACTGTTCGCCGACCACCTCCTGGGGACCTTCCCCTCCCGGGATGACGTGCCGATGTCCCCGACGGTCAAGGCGCTGCACAGCTAGCAAGTCCCCGTGCCCCTCATCGTTCTTACCGCACAGGAGACCTGATGCCCCCGTTGCGCCGCTACGCACCGTTCCTCGTCGTCGTGGCCGTCCAGCTCGTGCTCGCCACCTTGACCCCGTCACGCCCTGTCCAGCAGGCCGGGTCCGACGCCCCGCTGCCGCTCTCGCTGGTCCAGCCCAGTGCCGGAGCTGCGCTGCCGACCGGGTCCGGCGGGCAACAGCCCGGGACGGGCAGCTCAGGGGCTCCACGCGTGAGCTCTCCGGGTGCGGCGGCCAGCCAACGCCCGTCCTCGACGGGCACCGCTGGGACGTCGTCCACCCGGGCGGGTGGGGCGGCCGCCGTGGCGTCGCACTGCGTCAGCGGGCTGCTCGACGCTCCGCCGTGCGTCGCGGGTTGGGCGGGGGGCTCCAACAACGGCGCGACGTCGCCCGGCGTGACCGGCAGCACGATCACGGTGCTGATGTACCACAGCAAGGAGAACCCGGCGTCGTCGGCGATTGCCAAGCAGGTCGGGGTCTACATGAGTCCGGCGGAGGACAAGGCCTACCTGAAGGCGGCGGCTGCCTTCATCAACGCGCACTACGAGCTGTACGGTCGCAAGATCAACCTCGTTCATGTCGTCGGGCAGTGCGACATCGCCCCGCCGCAGGAGTCGTGCTTCCGCTCGGAGGCGGACAGCCTGGTGGAGCAGTACAAGCCGTTCGCGGTCTTCTGGGTCAACAACATGAACGAGACCGCGTTCTTCGACGAGATGTCCCGCAAGGGCGTCATCAACTGGGGTGGCTGGAACTTCAGCGACCAGTTCAACAAGGGCCTGCGCCCGTACCACTGGGACTCCCTGATGGGTGGCGACCGGCAGGCGGAGATCGTCGCGGAGTACTGGTGCAAGCGGATGGCGGGTCGTCCGGCGCAGTTCGCCGGCAGCGAGTTCACGAAGCGGATCCGCAAGGTCGCGATCCTGACGGCGGACACACCGGCGACCGCGCCCAACGGGCGTCACCTGCTGTCCCTGCTGCAGAAGTGCGACCACAACGGCCCGGAGCTGCAGCTGTACTCCTCGAACACCTCGACGGCCGCCACCCAGTCCACCTCCACGATGGCCAAGCTTCACCAGGACGGCGTGACCTCGGTGCTCTGGTTCTCCGACCCCATCGCGCCGGTCTACGCCACCGCGCAGATGACCTCCCAGGGCTTCTTCCCGGAGCACGTCCTCGTCGGGAGCGGCCTGCTCGACTACGACGCGCTCGGTCAGGCCTACGACCAGCAGCAGTGGGTGCACGCGTTCGGGCTGTCCGACGTCGCGGCAGCGATGCCCACCGCGCAGAGCGACGCCGGCCGGGTCTGGGTCGCCGGCGGGGGAGGCAGCGCGGCCGGTCTCAGCGACTACTCCAACGTCGTGTGGGCCTACCTGTCGCTGATCGCGACCGGCCTCCAACAGGCCGGTCCGACCTTGACGCCGCTGACGTTCGAGCGGGGGCTGCTGTCCATGCAGGGCTTCGGCTCCTGGCAGCAGAAGCACGACCCGCGGCTGTATTTCACGAAGTTCGGCCCCGACGACTACACCGGTATCTCGGACGTCCGCCAGGTCTACTGGGACCCCAACGCGACCTCGCCCGTCAACGGCAAGCGGGGAGCGTACGTCGCGCTCGACCGGGGCCGCCGCTACCAGGCCGGGGAGCTGCCGTCGTCGGCCATGGCGCTGCCCGGCCGCGGCTGAGGGTGCTGACCTCGATGGTCGCGGTGGCCCTGTTCGGCGTCGCCCGCCGCCGGGGCATCGACCTGCGCCCCGCCGCCCGCCGTACCGGGCAGGTGGTGCTTGGCGCGCTGTTGCTGTGGCTGGTCGTGCAGGTCGCTTTCGGCCGCGGGACCAGCACCCAGGTCGCGGGGGTTCCCGTCCCCGTCGGGGTGCCGTTCGGCATCATCGTCAACGGCGCGCTGCTCGGTCTGCTCTATGCGCTGCTCGCGTTCGGACTGATCCTCGTCTACCGGGCGCAGCGGATCGTGAACTTCGCGCAGGCCGGGCTGGGTGCGGTCCCGGCAGTGACCGCGCTGCTGCTGGTCACCAACCGCGGGCTGCCCTATCCGCTCGCGCTGCTGATCCTGGTCGTCGGGTCGGTCGCCGGCGGTGCCGTCGTCGAGACGGGCGTGATGCGACGCTTCCGCACCGCGCCGCGGCTGCTCGCCACCGTCGCCACGATCGGCGTCGCCCAGCTGCTGCTGCTCCTCGAGTTGTTCCTGCCCCGCTGGATCGGCGGGTCGGCGCTGACACCGACGACCTTCCCGACGCCGTTCTCCCGGTTCCGTGCCCACATCGGCGGAGTCGTGTTCAGCGGTGACTACCTGGCGATCCTGGTCGTCTCGTTGGTCATGATGGCCGGGCTCGGCGGGTTCCTGCGCTTCACCAGGATCGGGGTCGCGATCCGCGCGAGCGCCGAGAACGCCGACCGGGCAAGCGGTCTGGGGATCCCGGTCCGGCGGCTGTCGGTCGTGGTGTGGTCGGTGGCCGGGCTGTGCTCCGGCGTCGCGGTCTTCCTGCAAGCCCCCGTCATCGGACTGCCGCTCGGCGGCAGTGTCAGTCCTGTCGTGCTGCTCTACGGCCTGTCCGCTGCCGTCGTGGCCCGGATGGAGAGCATGCCGACGGCTCTGCTCGCGGGCATCGCCATCGGCGTCATCGAGCAGGCGTCGTTCGTCGGCACCAACCGGCCCGACCTCGCGGCGGCGCTGATGCTGCCCCTGGTGCTGGTCGCGTTGCTGACCCAGCGCAGCCGCTTGTCCCGGGCGTTCGACACCGGTGTCTCCTCGTTCCGGGCACTGCAGGAGGTGCGGCCGGTCCCGATCGTGCTGCGCCGACTGCCGGCCGTACGGCTCGCGCGGGCGACCGCTGGTGCGGGCGGACTGGCGGTGGCCGTCGGTGCGCCGCTGGTGCTGGGTGAGGCCCGCACGGGCTTCGCCACCCTGGTGCTCATCTACGGCATGGTCGGGCTGTCCGTCGTCGTGCTGTCCGGCTGGGCGGGGCAGATCTCGCTCGGGCAGTTCGGCTTCGCCGGCATCGGCGCCGTCGTCGCCGGCGGCCTGGCGACCCGGTTGCACGCCGACTTCTTCGTCACGCTGGGCGCGGCCGCCGTGGTCGGTGCGCTCGTGGCGCTGCTCATCGGACTGCCTGCGCTGCGGGTGCCGGGGATGTTTCTCGCGGTGGTGACGCTCGCCTTCGGGGCTTTCGTGCAGTTCGTCGCCCTCAACCGTGACCTGACCGGCTGGGCGCTCCCGCCGGACGGCGTCCAGGTCGGCCGGCCGGTCCTGTACGGCGTCCTCGACACCTCCGGTCAGGCGGCCTACTACTGGCTGTGCCTCGCGCTGCTCACCCTGGTGTTCCTCGCGGTCCGCTCCTTGGGACGAACCCGGTCGGGCCGGCTGTTCGTCGCCATCCGCGACAACCCTCGCGCGGCGCGGTCCTACGGCGCGGAGATCACCCGGGCGAAGCTCGCCGCCTTCGCGGTGTCGGGGGCGATCGCCTCGCTCGGTGGTGCGCTGCTCGCCTTCCAGCAGCAGGCGGTGGACCAGGAGACCTACGGGCTCACAGTGAGCATCGACGTGTTCGTGTTCACGATCGTCGGCGGTCTGACCACGCCGGCTGGGGCGTTGCTCGGTGCGGCCTACTTCGAGGGCCTGCGGCTGCTCGGCCCGGCGGTCGGCATCCCGCACCTGGAGGTCCTGGCCACCGGGGTCGGCGTGCTGGCCCTGCTGCTGGTGCTGCCCGGTGGGCTGGCCGCGGGAGTGGTCCGGGTCCGCGACGGCTGGCTGCGGCGGCTTGCCGTACGCCACCGGCTCGAGGTGCCCAGTCTCGTGCGCGAACCCGCGCCGGCGGAGCAGGTCGTGGCCCCGCCCCGGGCCGGCGAGACCGGTGATGCCCTGCTCACCGTCGAAGACCTCGAGGTCGGGTACGACGGGATGCAGGTGCTGTTCGGGACGCACCTCACCGTGGGGCGGGGGGAGATGGTGGCGCTGCTCGGCACGAACGGCGCCGGAAAGTCCACCGTGCTGCGGGCCGTCTCCGGCCTGTCCGGCATCTCCGGTGGCCGGGTCCTCTTCGACGGTCAGGACATCACCGGGCTCGGACCGGCCGCGATCGCGCGGCTCGGCATCGTCCTGGTCCCGGGCGGCCGCGCGATGTTCCCGACCCTGACGGTGCGCGAGCACCTCGACCTGGCCGCGTGGACCGTCGACCCCGTCGAGGCGGCCGAGAAGCGGCGGGAGGTCCTCGGCCGGTTCCCGCGTCTGGAGGAGCGCTTCGACCAGCTCGCCGGCAACCTGTCCGGCGGTGAGCAGCAGCAGCTCGCCCTGGGCATGGCCTTCGTGATGCGCCCCCGGCTCCTGCTCATCGACGAGCTGTCGCTGGGCCTCGCACCGATGGTCGTCGCCGACCTCGTGCAGATGCTCCGCGAGATCCACGCCGCCGGCACGTCCGTCGTGATCGTCGAGCAGTCGGTCGACATCGCCCTCGCCCTCGCCGACCGCGCCTACTTCCTGGAGAAGGGGCAGGTCCGCTTCGACGGCCCCACCCGCGGGCTGCTCGACCGGCCGGACGTGCTGCGTTCGGTCTTCCTCCCGGGCGGCCGGGCGACCGTCACTCCCGTCGCGCCTGCAGCGACGTCCGAGGTGCTGGAGCCGGCTCTGCAAGCAGTCGGCATCTCCAAGGCGTACGGCGGGATCCGCGCCGTCGACGGCGTCGACCTCACCGTCGCCCCCGGAGAGGTCGTCGGCCTCATCGGCCCGAACGGCGCCGGCAAGACCACGGTGTTCGACCTGCTCTCCGGGTTCGTCCTCTCGGACAGCGGCCGGATCCGGCTCGGTGGTCGGGACGTCACCGACCTCGGACCCTCGCAGCGGGCGGAGCTCGGGCTCGGCCGGTGCTTCCAGGACGCCCGCATCTTCCCGTCGCTGACGGTCGCGCAGAACCTCGCCGTCGCGCTGGAGCGGCACCTGCCGGTGCGTGACCACCTCGCCGGGGCGCTCGCGCTCCCCGCCGTCCGCGAGCAGGAGGACGACCTGGCCTGGAGCGTGGCGGACCTCGTCGAGGTGATGGGGCTGGGCCGGTACCGCGACGCGTTCGCCAGCGAGCTCTCCACGGGCACCCGGCGGTTGGTCGAACTGGCGATGGCGATCGGGCACGACGCCGACGTGCTGCTGCTCGACGAGCCCTCCAGCGGGGTTGCGCAGCGGGAGGTCGAGGCCCTCGCGCCGCTGCTGCAGCAGATCTGCGCGGACACCGGCTGCGCGATGGTCATCGTCGTGCACGACATCCAGCTGGTCAGCGCGGTGTCGCACCGGCTGGTGGCCTTCGAGTCCGGCCGGGTCGTGGTCACCGGTACGCCGGCGGAGGTCCTCGCCCATCCCCGGGTCCTCGCCTCCTACCTCGGTGACGACGAGTTGGCGGTCCACCGATGAGCCGCCGGCTGCTGGCCCTTGCCGTGAGCGCGGCCGCGCTGTCCTTCGCCACGTCGGTCTCCGCAGCGTCGGCGCTGACCCGTTCGCCGGAGGTCGTCGCCTGGTGGAGTGCCACCCAGGTGCACCCCGCCCTGCCGGTGGTCGCCCCGCCGGATGTCGGGCCGCGGGATCTCTACGTCGCAGGCGCCAACGCAGTGCCGTCGACGGTCCCCGGCTTCGGCCCCACCGGTCCGGTGGCCGTCGCGGGCCTGCGGTTCCGGCTGCCGCCAGGGTCCGCCGCCACGCAGCTGGCGCTACGGCTCAGCGGCCAGCACCCTCCGGCCGTCACGGTCACCGCCTGCCGTGCGCTGCGGCCGTTCACGCAGGTCTACGGCGGTGCCTGGGCCGAGGTACCTCCCTACGACTGCACCGAGGCCGGGACCGCCCGGCTGACCGCGGACGGCCGGCTCGTGCTCGACGGCGTCGACCGGTTGCGACGCGGCAGGGAGCTCGACGTCGTGCTCGTCCCGGGACCCCTCGACCGGGTCGTGCTGGCGGCGCCCGATGCGCGAACCCTCACCGTGACGAACCCCCCGACCACCCCGACCGCACCGGCCGCCGGCAGCCCGGCGTACGTGGGTCGGCCGGTGGCGTCAGGGCCACCGGTCGCCCCACCCCTCGCCTCGACGGGCGGCCGGACCCTCGGTGGACCGATCAGCCCTCCCGCCAACCAGCCCTTTGTCGCGGCAGCGCCACCGGTCAGTGCCGTGCCACCGGCGCTCGCCGATGCCCCTGGCACCGGCGAG
>JBKJVH010000175.1:0-9798 GCA_046590985.1 Mycobacteriales bacterium | reverse complement strand
CAGGCAGACCGGGAGGCAGTCGGCGGTGAGCCGGACGTCGATCTCGACACCGTCGGCACCGCCACGTAGGGCGCGGTCGACCGAGGCGAGGGTGTTCTCGGCGACGCCGGGCGCGACGGCCCCGCGGTGTCCTAGAAGCAGCACACCTTCACTGTGGGCAGCGAGCGCGACCGGCGCCCTGACGTGACGTGGCCGGTGGGTGAAGGCTGCCTGTCGACTCATGGAGGGTCCGCGGCCCGGACAACGCCAAGGGTGGAGCAGGTCAGACATCGGCGCACGACGAAGGGCGCCCCACCGAGGTGGAGCGCCCTTCGTCGAGCCTAGCGGTGGATCAGAAGGACGTCGGCGCCGACGAGCTCGCCCCGTCCGACCAGGTGAAGTACGCCGCGCCGCCGGCACCGAAGTTGAACGGCGTCAGGCTCGCGCCGTTGGAGTTCGTCGCCGGGTACCAGGTGGTGCCCCGGATGACGCCGATGCTGGTGACTCCGTCGCCGTCCCAGTCACCGGCGGTCGGGACGTCGCCGACCCGGCCGTAGTGGAAGGCACCCGAGCCCGCGAGGTAGAAGTTCGCGGCGCTCGGCCGGTAGACACCGATCTGGGCGAAGCCCAAGCCGTCCCAGTCGCCGATGAGCGGCTTGTCGCCCCGGGTGCCGTAGTGCGTGGCACTCGTGACGGTGTGGTCGTTGTCGGTGAGGTAGAACGTCGAGGTGCTCGGGCGGTAGACGCCGATCGAGTCGACGCCGTCGCCGTCGAAGTCACCCGCGAGCGGCCGGTCACCGGTGCTGCCCAGCACGAACTGGCGGTAGATGCCGCCTTGGTCGTCGCTCAGGTAGAACGTGCGGGTGCTCGGGCGGTAGACGCCCGGGTCCGCGAAGCCGTCGCCGTCCCAGTCACCCCAGAGCGGCACATCATTGGCCCGCCCGAAGTTGAACGTGAAGGTGCTGGCCCCGCCACTGATCGTGTCGCGCAGCGTGAAGCCGTTGCCCACGTGGAACCCGGGCAGCGAGACCGCCGAGGAGACCGGCGTGACGTTGACCGGCGGGCTCGAGGCCGGACCGGTACCGACCGAGTTGATTGCCTGCACGGTGATTGCGTAAGTGACGTCGTTGGTCAACCCGCTGATGACCGTGCTGGTGCCGGCGCCAGAGGTGGTGGTGGTCACCGGGGCACCAGTGGTTGGGGTCGCGGTCACCTTGTAGCCGGTGATGGCCGATCCGCCGTTGGACGCAGGGGCATCCCAGCCGACGAAGGCATCGGTGTCACCAGCGAACGCCTGGACCCCGGTCGGAGCACCTGGCGCGGTGGGCGCGGTCGGGGTGACGGCGTTGGACGCGGCGCTCGCAGCGCTGTCCCCAGCCACGTTGTGCGCGGTCACCGTGAAGGTGTACGCCGTGCCAGCGGTCAGACCTGTCACGGTGAGCGGCGAAGCTGCCCCCGTCCTTGTTCCCCCAGGCGGGCTGGAGGTGACGGTGTAGCTGTCAATCGCCGCGCCACCGTTGTTGGCCGGTGCCGTGAAGGTCACCGTGGCCGAGTTCACGCCGGCCGTGGCGGTCCCGATGGTCGGCGCGTCCGGGACAGTCCTGGGCGTGACCGCGTTGGAAGCAGCGCTCTCAGTGCTGGGGCCCGCCGAGTTGGTGGCATGCACGGTGAAGGTGTACGAGGTGCCGTTCGTCAGGCCGGGTACGGTGATCGGGGCAGCCGCGGCACCCGAGATGGAGCCCGTCGCCCCACCGGGGCTGGCAGTGGCTGTGTAGTCCGTGATGGCCGCGCCGCCGTCGTTGGCAGGCGCCGTGAAGGTCACCGACGCGGAGCCGTTACCGGCTGTGGCCGCGCCGATCGTCGGGGCGTCCGGGACGTTCACGGAGGTCGCTGCGGAAACCGGCTGCAGCAGACTGACTGCTGGGGAGTGTTGGGGGCGGAGGTGATGGCCGAAGCCGGGCGCTGTCGCGGCGTTCGCCGGCCGGGCCGCGAGGCCGCCACCACCGAACGCGGCGACGACCAGCGACACCACGGCGAGCGACCGCCGGATCTGCTTGGTGCGTGTGGAACCTGTCGTCACTGTGACTCCTGTGTCTGGACGTGCCCGACCGGGACGGTCGTGGGCGCGCGGGTGGACCCACCTTGTCACGGCGAGGAGCGGAAGACTCACATATCGTGAATATGCGGCGGACAGGCACGAAGAACCTCTTTGCCAGTCCGCGCACGATCGCCAAGAACCGCGACACCCCGCCCTCGTCAGCCACGCTCAGCCCGATGCTCTGTGGCCCAGCAACGTCCATCGTCGCCTTCAGGTACACACAGCGTCTGCAAGGTGAACGCAGCACGACCCGTCCGGGCGGGGCGGATGCAGGCCGCACCGGCGGGCTGATGCGGGTCGCCCGGCCCTAGACTCCGGCCCAGGAGGTCACGGGTGCGCGTCATCGCGACATACGGCATCAAGGGTGGGGTCGGGAAGACCTCTGCCGCGGTCAACTTCGCCACCCTCGCGGCCCTCGAAGGCCGCCGGACCCTGCTCTGGGACCTCGACCCGCAGGGCGCCGCCGGCTATCTCCTGCACGTCAAACCGAAGGTGAAGGGCGGCAGCATCGGCCTCCTCAGCGGCCATCGCGACCTCGAGGACGCGGTCAAGGCCACGAGCGTCGAGGGCCTGGACCTGCTGCCCGCCGACTTCACAATCCGAGGCGCGGACGCGGTGCTCGAGGAGAGCAAGAAGCCGGAGCGCCAGCTGGGCCGGTTGCTCAAGACGGTGAAGGACCGCTACGACCTGGTGGTCCTGGACTGCCCGCCCGGGCTGTCGCTGCTGTCGGAGAACGTCTTCGCGGCGGTCGACATCCTGCTGCTGCCGCTGGTCCCGGCTCCGCTGTCGCTGCGGACCTACGACCAGGTGCTGGAGTTCCTGGACGGCCCGGAGACCTTGCGGGTGCACCCGTTCTTCAGCATGGTCGACGGCCGTAAGAGACTGCACGCCGAAGTCCGGGCCGAGCTGATGCGGCGTACCACTTCGGTACTGACCGGCTGGGTGCCGGCGGCCAGCGTGATCGAGCGGATGGGCCTGACACGGTCGCCGGTGGTCGTCAGTCACCCGCGGAGCGCAGCCGCTCAGGCCTATCGCGACCTGTGGTGGGAGCTGACCGGCCTGCTGGCTTGACGTCGTTCCCGGATCGTTCGCCCGCCCGCTGCCTCACGGTGCCGGTCGGCACGGTCACCGGGGCCGATCCGCACCTTCGTCGCCAGGTGTCCGACTGGTTCGCGTCCAGTCCGTCAGGTGTTCGCTAGGCCCGAGCTGGGGGCGTGGTCGATCGCGAGCACTGGTCAGCCGCGCAGGCGATTACCGTGGCCTGCGTGTCCGTCACAGCTCGAGGTGTGCGCAAGACGTTCGGCGACCAGGTCGCCCTCGACGGCGTCGACCTCACCGTCCGGCCCGGCACCGTCCACGGCCTGCTCGGGCCCAACGGCGCCGGCAAGTCCACCCTGCTGCGCATCCTCCTCGGCCTGGTGCGTGCCGACGCCGGCGAGCTCGAGATCCTCGGCACCGTCGGCGGTTTCGTCGAGGCACCCGGGGCCTATCCGTACCTGACCGGCCGGCAGAACCTGAGGCTGATGGCTGGGCTCGACGACGCCCCCGGCGACGTGGCTGAGGTGCTCACACTGGTCGATCTCACCGACCGGGCCGACACCAAGGTCGGAAGTTGGTCGCTCGGGATGCGGCAGCGCCTCGGCATCGCGGCCGGGCTGTTGCGCCGACCTGACGTGCTCGTGCTGGACGAGCCCGCGAACGGCCTGGACCCGGTGGGTGCGGCCGAACTTCGGCGGCTGGTGCGGACCCTCACGACAGAAGGACTCACCGTCTTGTTGTGCAGCCACGACCTCACCGAGGTGGACGCCCTCTGCGAGGACGTCACCGTGCTCGTACGCGGCCAGGTCTCCTGGACCGGCACCGTCGCGGAGCTGCGCGCCCGACCCGGTCGATGCCTGCTCGGCACCAGCGACGACAGCGGCGCGCTGCGGGTGCATGCCGACGGCCTGGTGCTGCGCAGCCTCCCGGACGGGCTGGAGATCAGCGGCAGCACCTCCGATCTGGACCGGTACGTCCTCGCACTCGCGGCGCATGGCATCGCCGTCCGCAGCCTGGTCCGCGAGAGCCTGCCCCTGGAGACGGCCTTCCTCGAGCTGGCCCGGTGAACGTGCTCCGCTGGGAGCTGTTCAAGCTCCGCGCGCAGGCCCGGGTCCAGGCCGCCCTGCTGGTGTGCCTGCTGGGCCCGCCGCTGCTCGCCGCCGTACTCGGCGGGCAGACCGGCCTGCCGAAGGACACCCTGTTCGGCAGGCACGTGCACTCCTCGGGGTTCGCACTTCCCCTGCTGGTGCTGGGTTTTGCCGGCACCTGGGCCTTACCGCTCCTGACCGCTGTGGTGGCCGGTGACATCTTCGCGAGCGAGGACGGGCACGGCACCTGGCCCACGATGTTGACCCGTTCCCGAACGCGAGGTGAGGTGTTCCTGGGGAAAGCCCTGGCGTCGGTGATCGTCGCCGCGTGCCTGCTCCTCGCCACCGCTCTGAGCAGCGTGCTAGCCGGTCTTGCGCTGGCCGGCGACCGGCCACTCGTCGGACTGTCGGGGACCGCTCTCACCCCGGGGAACGCCTTGTTGCTGGTGCTCGCCAGCTGGGCGTCCGTGCTGCCTCCGCTGCTGGGTTTCACCGCCCTGGCGTGGCTGTTCTCGGTGGTCACCCGCAGCTCGCTGGCCGGCGTGGGCGGCCCTGTCCTGGTCGGGCTGCTGCTGCAGCTGCTGGCGCTGCTCGGCCCTCTCGGTCGGCTGTCGAACGCGCTGCTCACCGCTCCCTTCACCGCGTGGCACGGGCTGGTTCGGGCCGACCCCTACTACGGCCCGCTGTGGCAGGGGCTGCTCGTGAGCGTGGCGTGGGGGTTGCCCTGCCTGGTTCTCGCCCGCCGGACGCTGTTGCGCCGGGACCTCACATGAAGCGCCTGATGGTCGTGGTGGCGCTAGTCGCCAGCGGGTGCGGCACAGCGCTCACCCCACACGCACTTGCCCCGTCCTTCACCGAGGTCTTCAGCGGGCTGTACGTGCGTCAGCAGGAGCAGCTGGGGCGCACCGACGTGAACCAGGCAGAGCTGCAGCCGCTCGGATCCTGCCGCCGGACCGGGACCGCCGCTGACGGAGCGGGCGAGGACTGGCTGTGCACGGTTCAGTACGTCGACGCCGCCACCGCCACCGCGCAGAGTTTCGAAGTCCAGCTCAAGCCCGACGGCTGCTGGAAGGCCGACGGCCCCCCGACCACCCAGCCGGCCGAGCTCACCGACGCCCTCACCGGGCAACCCCTGACGAACCCGCTCGCCGAGTTCGACGGTTGCCTCGACACCAGCTGGTAGCAGGCGAGAAGGTAGGCCGCGTGGACATCAACCGCGAGGTCGAGATCAAGCTCAGCGTGCCAGAGGCGTTCGTCGTGCCGCCGCTCGTGGACGTCAAGGGCATCGACCACGTCGCGGTCCGGCGGCTCCGCCTGAAGGCGGTGTACGTCGACACCGAGGACCACCGGCTTGCGCGGGCCGGTACGACGCTGCGGCACCGCACCGGGGAGGGCAAGCCGACGTGGACCTTGAAGCTCGCCAGCTCCTCGGTGCACGGCCTGGACCGGCTCGAGCTGAGCCTCCCCGGTCCTGGAACGCGCCGGCCACCGGAGTTCGACGACCTGCTGACCGCGCGACTGCGCGGCGCTCCGCTGCGACAGGCCGTCGAGCTGCGCACCCAACGAGCCAGCACGCTGGTGTTCGACCCCGAAGGCACCGCGCTGGTCGAGATGGTGGACGACCTCGTGCAGGTGGTCCGGGACGGCCATGTGGTGATTGCCTGGCGAGAGCTCGAGGTCGAACAGCTCGGTGACGACGGCACCGTCGCCGAGCGCGTCGTGAAGGCACTGCGGGCCGCCGGCGCCCGGGTGGGCGATCAGACCCCGAAGGCGGTTCGAGCCCTCGGGCACCTGGGTGACCCGGACCTGCCGGCCGTGGCCCGAGTCGGTCCCGACGATCCGGCCGGCGAGCTGGTGAAGCGGTCCCTGGCCGTCGGCATCGCCGGCCTGGCGGAGCATGATCTGGGCGTGCGCCGCGGCACCGACGACGCCGTGCACCAGTTGCGCGTGAGCTGCCGCAGGCTCCGCAGCGACCTGCGGTCCTTCCGTTCGTTGCTGCCCGACCCGCGCGCCGAGGCACTGCGCGAGGAGCTGTCCTGGCTCGCCGGGAGCTTCGGGGACGCCCGCGATACCGAGGTGCTCCGGGAACGGTTGCGCGACACCGCCGCGGAGGACCCGCTGTCGCCACTGGACCTCACCGCCGTCGACGCGCTGCTCGCGGCCGAGGAGGAGCAGGCCGTCGGCCGGGCGCTCGGGGCCCTGCGCTCGGTGCGCTACCTCGCGATCCTGCAGCTGCTCCATGACCTGGCCACCAGCCCGGAGTTCGCAGCGGGCGCCGCGGACCCGTGCAGCAAGGTCTTACCGCCGTTGGTCGCCAAGGCCCGAAAGCAGCTGACGAAGCAGGCCCACCGCTTGACACTGCTCGCCCAGGACGACCACTGGCACCGGGCCCGGATCCTGGCCAAGCGGGCGCGCTACATCGCCGAGACAGCCCAGGAGGCCCTCGGCACGCTGCCCGAGGCGAAGGCAGCAAAGGCCGTCCAGACGTCGCTGGGACTCCACCAGGACGCTGTGATCACGGCCGAGCGATGCCTGGCGCTGGCCGCCGCGCACCCGGAGCTGGCGGTGACCTGCGCCCGCTTGGCGGAGCGCGAGCGGACGCACGTCCGGACTGCCCGCGAGGCCTTCTTGGTCACGTGAGCCTGACGTGGCGTGCGACGGACCGCTGTCCTCCAGGCCACCGGGAAGCGGCGCCGTTCTCGACCTCCCCTAGCGAAGATCCACAGAACCGGAGCAACCCGAAAGCCGGCTACCGGAATTGCTCCGGTTCCGTCGATCATGCACATCCGACGAGGCTGCCGGGCGCACGGAACCCGAGTGCCGTCACACCGCGAGGAAGCGCCGTGCGACTGACCTCAGTCCTCGCCGAGCAACCGGTGGTTCACCGGCCCGCCGGTCACCTCAACCGGCAGCAGCACGCGCGACTCCCCGGGATAAGGCACCGAGAAGCGATGCCCGGCATACCAGATCGCGTGGTTGAGCAGCCGCTCGTCGATGCCGTCCGGATGGGTGAAGTCCATCGTCGTGCTGGCGATCGACCAGGCCCGCGCCGCGCCCGTCAGCGCCGAGGTGGGGGGGTTGACACCTGGCACGACCGTCGGCAGCAGCTGGGTGTAGCCGGACAGGTCAGCGTGGTCGGCGAACAACGACCGCATCGGGGTGGCCGCAGAGTCCATCTGGTTCATCGGCGGTAGTCCCAGGATCTGCTCGATGGTGCGCAGCTCGTCGACCTGGGTGTAGTAGCTGTGATCGACGTAGCCGCCGTGCTTCGCCCACGGGCTGATCGCGTAGAAGATCGAGCGGTGGGCATCGACGTGGTCCAGGCCGTTCTGGCTGTCGTCCTCCTCGACCAGGATGGCGGTGCTCTTCCAGAACGGGCTCTTGGACACCGCCTCGACGAGCTGGCCCAGGGCGACGTCGTTGTCCGCGACCATGGTGTCGACGCTGGGGTAGCGCGGCAGGTAGGCGACCGTGTGGTCCTGCGGCAGCGTCATCAAGGTGAGGTTCGGCATCTTCCCGGAGGAGGTCCAGGACCGGAGGTCGTTGAGGAAGACCTCCATCCGGGCCACGTCGGGGATGGAGGGATCGAAGCCCGGGTAGGCCGGGTTGACCAGCGGCTGCAGCGACGGCACATCGGTGGACGTCAGCCCCTTGCCGAGGCTGCTGGCGTACTCGCCGTAGTCCCGGACGGTCTTGCCGTGCCGCAGGGCGTTCTCCCAGATGAAGCCGCTGGGCAGGTAGGCGAGCGCGTCACCGGCCTGAGAGGGGTAGCTGCGGGTGAAGCCGCCGAACGCCTTCTCCAGGTAGTCCGGGGAGTCGCCCTGCACGACCCACTGGTGGCCGTCCGCGGACAGCTGACCGGAGTCGTAGAAGTTGTCGACGAGCGGGAACTGCCGGACCAGCTGGTGCTGGTTGGGGGTGACCTCTTGCGCGAACTGGGTCAGCGTCGGGTCGCCGTTCCCGCGCGGGTCGTCCCCCAGCACCTGGTCGTAGGTGCGGTTCTCCTTGATGACGTAGATGACGTGCGTGATCGTCGACGGCTCGCCGATGTGATCCGGGATCGCCTTCGCCTTCACGCCCTTCCGCGGCTGGGTGGTGTCCAGGTGGTCCCAGCCGTTGTTGGCCCGGACGCGCGCGATGCCGGCGGCGACCTGCTTGCTTCCAGGGGTCGGGATGAACGACACCGTCCCGACGTAGGCAGAGCCGGTCGCATGCCCCTTGCCGTCCCCGCCGACGCTGGCCGGTCCGAGGTTGCCGATGCCCTTGCCGTTGACGACCACGAGCTGCCGGTGCCTGCGGTCCTCAAGGACGGCCGAGGGGTACCAGCCGGTCGGCAGCATCCCGAGGTACCGGGCGGCCTGGCGACCCGCGGGCGGGGTGTAGAAGGCGACCGCGTTGTCCCGGCCGAGGGTGACCGCAAGCCGCCCGTCACGAAGCACTGCCAGCCCGTTCGGGTGGCTCCCGTACGGCGCACCCGGGTACGGGGTGACGCTGATCGTCCGACGTGGCTGGCGGGTGCGGGTGTCCACCACGGAGAC
Organism: Mycobacteriales bacterium; assembly: GCA_046590985.1. Lineage (GTDB taxonomy): Bacteria > Actinomycetota > Actinomycetes > Mycobacteriales > SCTD01 > RYN-111. Next base: position 1,057 of record JBKJVH010000175.1, on the reverse strand, counting down.
GGTGTCGCTGTTGGTGTTCGCGACGTAGAGCGTCGACCCGGACAGCGCCATCGCCGTCGGGTGCAGCCCGACCTTGAGCTGGGCGACCTCCTTGCCGGCCCGCAGGTCCACGACGCTGACGACCCCGGTGCTGGCTGCGCCGTGCACCTTGTCGGAGACGATGGGGGTGCCGTCGCTGAGGTTCGTGCGGTCGTCAGTGGTGGCCCGCCGGCCGCCCTCGTCGGAGACGTAGGCCGTGCTGCCCTGCACGACGACGCTGTGCGGTGCGTTGCCGACGTCGATCACCTTCGCCACCTTGTCGGTGGCCACGTCGATGACGCCGAGCTGGTTGAGCACCGAATAGGCGACGTACACCTGCCGGTCGTCGGCGGAGAAGGCGAGCCCGCCTGGGTAGGCGTTGTTGGAGGCGGAGTTGACGTCGGTGCCCTGCCCGGGCGTCACCTGCGGACCGGCGATCGTCGCGACCTTGGTGAGCATCCCCCGGCTGTCGACGGCGAGGTCGAGAACGTCCCCGCCGGCGTCCGAGGCGAACAGTCTCGCGCCCTTGTGGTTGTAGGCGATCCCGTCGAAGGAGCCGGATCCGCTCGTGAAGGTCTGGAGCACCGAGCGGGTCGCGAGGTCAAGCACGACGAGCTCACCGCCCTTGCTGTTGAGCAGGGTGGCCGTGCGGCCGTCGGGGCGGAGCGCGACAGCAGTCGGGCGACCGGGGAAGGCCAGCTGGCTGCCGGCGGGCGTGAGGCGCTGGCCCGTGGAGGTGATGACGGAACCGTCGCCTTGACGACCGGCGCGGGCGGCGCCGAGGTGACCGCCGGACGTGCCGGCCGCGACGGCGAGCGACGTACCGGCCACCAGGACGCCGGCGAGGGACAGAGACAGGACGGTGCGCTGGGTCATGCCACCGACTTCGCCGCGTCGTCAGCGGTTCCTCGCGTCAAGCAGGTGAACGATGGGGCAACACCCGGTGCCGGCCGTGACCACCATCACCGCGGCACTTCGTGCTCGCGTCCTGTTCCGGTCATCCCCCGTTCACCTGACAGCACGAACCTTGGAGCCGGCG
>JBKJVH010000076.1:0-5708 GCA_046590985.1 Mycobacteriales bacterium | reverse complement strand
GCTCCACAGGCCTGAGGTGCCACGGTGGGCACCCGCCCACCTGGAGGTCGCCATGCGCCCCGTCCTCATCCCCGCCGCCCGCCCCCTGTGGCGTGATCAACAGACCCTTCAGCTCGGCCGACCGTCGACCCGCGCCCTCGTCCTGGAGGGCCTGGACCCGGGGCGCCGGGCGCTGCTGCCCCTGCTCGATGGCCGACGGACGCGCTCCGAGGTGCTCGCGGAGGCATCGCTCGCCGGCTGCACGGACGCCCAGGACGTGCTGGCGCTGCTCGAGGACGCCGGTCTGCTCGTGGACGCCGACCTGGCCCGTTCGACCGGTCTGGACCGTGCCGAGCGCGACCGGCTCGCCCCCGACGTCGCCTCGCTGACCCGGATCCACGGCCGGAAGGCCGCGGCAGCGGTCCAGGCCCGCCGGCGCGCTCGGGTTGTGGTGCAAGGCGCCGGCCGGGTCGGCGCACCGCTGGCGGCCCTGCTCGCCGCGGCCGGGGTCGGGACCGTGGACGTGCTCGACCACCAGCCCGTACGGCCCGCCGACACCGTCGTGGGCGGGCTGACCGTCGCCGACCTCGGGCGCAGCCGCGGGGAGGCCGTCACCAGCCGACTGCGCTCCGCGGCTTCGCCCCGCCCGCCTGACCTCGTCGCGCTCACCGAGTCCGACTCCGACGACACCGCGGAGACGCTGGTCCAGGCCGGCACCCCGCACCTGGTGGCCCGCGTCGACGAACACGTCGGCACGGTCGGGCCGCTGGTGCTGCCCGGCAGCTCGCCGTGCCTGCGGTGCCTGAACCTCGTCCGTACCGCCCTGGACCCGGCCTGGCCGACGCTGGCCGCCCAGCTGGACCGGGCCGGCCGGGGCATCGCCGCCTGCGACGGGGTGCTGGCCGTCGCCGTCGCCTCCCAGGCCGCCCTGCAGGTGCTCCAGCTCCTCGAAGGCGCTACGCCGGGAGCGATCGGCGGCACCCTCGAGCTTGAGCTGCCCGGCTGGCGCTGGCGCCGGCGGAGCTGGCCGCAGCACCCGGGCTGCCCGTGCGCCTGGGCGCTCGCGGTGGGGGCCCGCGCGTCATGAGAGGCGCGCCGGCCCGCGGCCGCGCACACTGTGGCGGTGAACGACATCCCGAGGCGCACCGTCACGCGCGGAGCCAAGCTCGCCACCCTCCCGCTGGGCGTGGCCGGGCGGGGTGCGCTGGGCCTCGGCAAGCGCCTTGGCGGCCGGCCGGCGGAGATCGTCGCGGCCGAGCTGCAGGCGCGTACGGCCGAGCAGCTGTTCCAGGTGCTGGGCCAGCTCAAGGGCGGCGCCATGAAGTTCGGGCAAGCCCTGAGCGTGTTCGAAGCCGCCCTGCCCGAGGAGGTTGCCGCGCCCTACCGGGCTGCCCTCACCAAGCTCCAGGAGGCCGCGCCGCCGCTGCCTGTCGCCACCGTCCACGCGGTGCTCACCGAGCAGCTCGGCGCTGACTGGCGATCCCGGTTCGCCAGCTTCGACGACCGGCCCGCCGCCGCGGCCTCCATCGGCCAGGTGCACAAGGCGGTCTGGTCCGACGGCCGCGACGTTGCGGTCAAGATCCAGTACCCCGGCGCCGGCAAGGCCCTGCTGGGTGACCTGAAGCAGCTCGGCAGGCTGGCCCGGATGTTCTCAGCGTTCGTGCCGGGACTCGACGTCAAGCCGCTCCTCAAGGAGCTCCAGGAACGGGTCGCCGAGGAGCTCGACTACCGGCTCGAGGCGCAGAGCCAGTCGCAGTTCGCCGACGCCTACGCCGGTGACCCCGACATCTGCGTCCCGCAGGTCGTGGACGGCGCGGACCGGGTCATCGTGACCGAGTGGATCGAGGGCGTCTCGCTGGCTGCCATCATCCGGGACGGCACGCAGGAGCAGCGCGACCGGGCCGCCAGCGTGCTGGCCCAGTTCCTGTTCTCCGGCCCGGTGCTCGCCGGGCTCCTGCACGCCGACCCGCACCCGGGCAACTTCCGGCTGCTCGCCGACGGCCGCCTGGGGGTCATCGACTTCGGCGCGGTGAACCGACTCCCTGACGGGGCCCCCGAGCCGATCGGCCGGCTCGCCCGGCTCGCGCTGGAAGGCCGCGCCGAGGAGGTGCTCGAGGCGCTGCGCGGCGAGGGGTTCGTCAAGCCCGGCATCCAGGTCGACGCGACCGCGGTGCTCAACTACCTGCTGCCGCTTCTCGAGCCGATCGCGGGGCCGTCGTTCCAGTTCTCCCGTGACTGGCTCCGCGGCCAGGCGCTGCGCCTCGGTGACCCGCGCAGCCCGGCCAACCAGCTCGGCCGGCAGCTCAACCTGCCGCCGTCCTACCTGCTCATCCACCGGGTGACGACCGGCACGATCGGGGTGCTGTGCCAGCTCGGCGGCGAGGCCCCGTTCCGCGCGCTCATGGAGCAGTGGCAGCCCGGCTTCGCGGCCCCCGGGACGGTCGACGCCCCCTCCCGCCGCTGACGCCTACCACCAGGCCTCGTCGAGCTTGCCCTCGATCGAGCGCAGGTTCTCCCGGGTGCACCGGTCGCAGAGCCACCTGACGCCCCGCTCGCTGACCTGCATCGACCAGGTCGGTGGCCGCTCGTCCACCACGGTGCCGCACGCGTTGCAGGTCGTCGCCTCGCTCATCACCGCAGTGTGCCGCTTGTGACGGTCCGGTGACGAGGGTCGCCGGAGCGCGCCCGCGGCCGTACGGTGAGGGCATGGACGCAGAGGTGCAGACGGGGATCGACGCCGGGGTGGACCAGGAGCCGCAGGTCGATCCGCACTACCTCGCCCTGCTGCACGGCTCCCGGCTGCCGAGCGCCTACCTGCCGCCCGCGATGCACGGCCCGCAGAAGACCTGGGTGCGCGCCTCCGCCGCCGTCGTGATCAGCGCGTTCGTGGGCGCGACGACGTGCGGCGTCTGCCTCACCTACGGCCTCGGACACGCCTTCTAGGACGCCCGACTTCCCTGCACCGGTGCCGCTGGACACCCCGTCGGTGAGCGTGGCCCGACCGCCCGGATCAGCACCAGTGCAGGGAAGTCGAAAAGGGGCCTAGGACCAGGCGAGGGCACCGGCGCGGGGGTCGGGGGTCCAGGTGCCGCGCTTGGCGTGCCAGGTCTGGCCGGCCGCGCTGATCGTCGACAGCCCGTACGTCCGGGCGTGCGCGACCAACCAGCTCGCCGCCGTCCAGGTCGAGGCCGGCGTGGCCGCCCGGCGCAGCCCTCCACGCCCGAGCTCGGCGACCGCCTGCTGCTGCATGGCCGTCGTCACTCCCGGCATGGGCACCGGCGTGAACTGGCACGTGAGCCCGGCCGGGATCTCCCCGGTCAACGCGCGGGCGAGCTGCCGCGACGGCCCCTCCCACTGGGCGTACGCGTCCGGCGCCCCGCTGTGCTGGACCCGCTGGGCCGCCACGGTGACGGGGAGCCGCTGCCAGCCGCGCACCCGCGCGAGGTGCCGGTAGAACGAGGCGGCCGACAACCGCGGGTTGGTGATCGCCGCCGGCGTGCCCCAGCCCTGGGAGGGTCGCTGCTGGAACAGCCCCAAGGAGTCCCGGTCGCCGTAGTCGAGGTTGCGGAGCTTCGACTCCTGGAACGCGGTGGCCAGCGCGACCGTCACCGCGTGGCTCGGCAACCCCATCCGCTTGCCCACGGCGGCGATCGTCGCCGCGTTGGCGGTCTGCTCGGGGGTCAGCACCACCTCCCCCGAGGTGCAGGCGGGCAACGCCTCACCCTTGCTGGTGCCGCACCCCACGAGGGTCCCCGTGAGAAACGTCACCGCAAGGATCACCCTCTGGACCTGCCGTCGCCGCAACACCGCTCTATCGTGCCAGCAAACAACAAAAGAACGATCGCCTCACCAGGAGGGGGTGCCTGCGCGGCTCCACGTCCTCGGTGACACCGTGTACCCCGACGACTTCTGGATGGACGCCGAGGACGAGCGCCTCGGCGGCGGCCGCTGAGCCCCCCCGGTCAGCCCCGCAGCAGCACCACCCGCAGGAACGATGAGAGGACCGCATGAGCACGATCAGCCCTGCCGGTGTGGGAGCGCCTGGGCGCGCGAGCATCGACGCCAAGACGCTGCGCCAGGACCGGTGGTGGATCCAGCCGCTGGTCACCTTCACGGTGCTGGTGCTGTTCATCATCTACTCGACGATCCGCGCCTTCATGGGGAAGTACTTCTTCACCGACCCCTACATCTCGCCGTTCTACTCCCCGTGCCTGTCCACCGAGGGCTGCGGGAGCGCGCCCAGCATCGGGCTCTTCCCGAGCAACGCCTTCTTCACCCCGGCGATCTTCATCCTGGTCTTCCCGCTGGGCTTCCGGCTCACCTGCTACTACTACCGGAAGGCCTACTACCGGTCGTTCTGGATGAGCCCGCCGGCCTGCGCCGTCGCGGAGCCGCACGCGAAGTTCAGCGGTGAGACCAAGGTCCCGCTGGTCGGCAACAACATCCACCGGTACTTCTTCTACGCCGGTCTGGTCTTCAACACGATCCTGACCTACGACGCGATCATCTCCTTCATCTTCGAGAAGGACGGCAGCAAGCACTTCGGCATCGGGCTCGGCTCGCTCGTGCTCGTCGCGAACGCCACGATGCTCTGGCTGTACAGCCTGAGCTGCCACTCCTGCCGCCACATCATGGGTGGTCGGCTGAACCACTTCTCCAAGCACCCGATCCGCTACAAGTTCTGGACTGTGGTCTCCAAGCTCAACCACAAGCACATGAACTTCGCGTGGATCTCCCTCATCGGCGTCGCCCTCACGGACGCCTACGTCTGGGCGGTCAGCTCGGGCCTCTTCGACGACCCCCGGTGGATCAGCTAAATGACCGAGAACCACGCATACGACGTCATCGTCATCGGTGCCGGTGGCGCCGGACTCCGCGCAGCCATCGAGGCGCACAAGCAGGGCGCCAAGGTCGCCGTGGTGTGCAAGTCGCTCCTCGGCAAGGCCCACACGGTCATGGCCGAGGGCGGCATCGCTGCCGCGATGGGCAACGTCTACCCGGACGACAACTGGAAGGTGCACTTCCGCGACACCATGCGTGGCGGGAAGATGCTCAACCACTACCGGATGGCCGAGCTGCACGCCAAGGAGGCTCCGGACCGCGTCCGCGAGCTCGAGGAGTGGGGCGCGCTGTTCGACCGCACCAAGGACGGGCTGATCAGCCAGCGCGACTTCGGCGGTCACAAGTACGCCCGGCTCGCGCACGTCGGTGACCGCACCGGCCTCGAGCTCATCCGCACGCTCCAGCAGCGGACCGTCCAGCTCGGCATCGACGTCTACATGGAGCACACGGTCACCAAGCTCCTCAAGGCCGAGGACGGCTCGATCAACGGCGCGTTCGGCTACCGCCGCGTCGACGGCGAGTTCGTCAGCTGGTCGGCTCCGTCCGTCGTGCTCGCCACCGGTGGCGTCGGCAAGGCCTACATCGTCACCTCGAACTCCTGGGAGTACTCCGGCGACGGCCACGCCCTGGCCCTCGGTGCCGGTGCCTCGCTGGTCAACATGGAGTTCCTGCAGTTCCACCCGACCGGCATGGTCTGGCCGATCTCGGTCAAGGGCATCCTGGTCACCGAGTCGGTCCGCGGCGAGGGCGGGGTGCTGCGCAACTCCGAGGGCAAGCGCTTCATGTTCGACTACATCCCGCCGTACTTCGCGGCGGAGACGGCCGACAACGAGGCAGAAGCCGACCGCTGGTACGACGACCACAAGAACAACCGCCGCCCACCAGAG
>JBKJVH010000088.1:0-10250 GCA_046590985.1 Mycobacteriales bacterium | reverse complement strand
CCAGCACTGGGTCACAGGGCTGGATGAGGAGGCGACTCGCCGGCGTGTCGGCTGTGCATCCAGCACCGGGCTGCCCAGCCCGTCAGGAACCGCGCAGAACGCCGCCTAGATCCGCCTAGATCGCGGTTATCAACGCCGCCCGATCGACAGGCCTCTTCGCGTCCACCAAGGCACTCCCGCACGGTCGGAGGCACCGATCAAGGGCGCAGGAGCCTGGCTCGCGCTGGAGGGGAAGGAGCCGGCTGGCGTGTGGTCCGCCGATCCAGCAACCGGGCGGCTCAGCGGGGCGTCAGGCGGAGCAGGGTGGACTCGCGGGCCCAGCGCGCGGGCTGGTCCTCACCGTCCGGCGGGTTGAGGCGCTTGTCGTGCAGCAGTGGGACCACGGAGTCCCAGCGCTCGGAGCCGGCGGGAATGACCTCGACGACGGCCGCCCACGTCACGGCTCCCTCGTGCTTCGACCCGACCGTGACCGCAGCAGCGGCCCCCACATCAGGCACCGGTTGCTCGGCGCCACCGCACACCACCCAGGCAGAACCGTCGTGCCAGAGGTGCCACACCAGCACCGGCGCGGACCCAGGGAACGTCAGCCAGAGCACGCCGGCCTTCTTGGTGGCCGCTTCGACGGAAGACATGACTGACATCATGGTCGGTGTGACGGCCGTGCAGTCTGGAGTCGCCCGGCCGCCGACGCGCGACCTCGGGCTGATGGTGGTTGCCCTGCTCGCGGTCTCGACCAGCGGACCGCTGATCGCCGCGACCGTCGCACCGGCGCTGGCGATCGCCTTCTGGCGCAACGCCCTCGCCAGCATCGTGCTGGGACCGCTGGTCCTGCTCAGAAAGCGGCAGGAGCTGACGAACCTGGATGCCCGCGAGTGGCGGTTGGCGCTGACGGCCGGACTGCTGCTGGCGCTGCACTTCGGCACCTGGGTGCCGGCGCTGTCCTACACCAGCGTGGCCAGCGCGACGGCCCTGGTCGCGACCCAACCGGTGTGGTCGGCGCTGATCAGCAAGGCCCGGGGCGAGTACGTGCCGCGCCAGGTCTGGCTGGGCATCGGGATCGCGGTCGCGGGAGCGCTGCTGCTCACGGGAGCGGACCTGCAGGTCTCCGGCAAGGCACTCCTGGGCGACGGCCTCGCGATCCTCGGCGGGCTGTTCGCGGCCGGCTACATGACCGCCGGCAGCGAGGTGCGCCGGAGCGTGTCGACGACGACGTACACCGCGCTGTGCTATGCCACGACGGCTTTCCTGCTGCTCGGGGTGTGCCTGGTCGGGGGGCAGGAGCTGAGCGGCTACCGCGACGTCGACTGGCTCAAGCTGGTCGCCCTCACGGCTGGGGCGCAACTGCTCGGGCACTCGCTTTTCAACGTGGTGCTGAAGACCACCAGCCCGACGGTGGTGAGCCTGTCGATCCTGTTCGAGATCCCCGGGGCTGCGGTCATCGCGGCGCTGTTCGTGGAAGGCCAGCACGTGCCGTTGCTGGCCGTTCCCGCGGCGGTGCTGCTCGTTACGGGGGTCGCCGTGGTGATCCGGTCCAGCGGTGGAGCGAGCCTCCCGGTCGAATAGCCTGCGGTACATGCGCTCCCGCCGCTCGTGCCTGGCCGTACCCGGTAGCAGCCCCCGGATGATCGAGAAGTCGCGTGGGCTCGAGGTCGACTACGTGTTCCTGGACCTGGAGGACGCCGTCACGCCGGCTGCGAAGGCGCAGGCCCGGTCCGCCGTGGCGGAGGCCCTCGCGGCGGGTGGCTGGGCCGCCACGACACTGGCGGTCCGGGTCAACGACCTGTCGACGCCCTACACCTACCGGGACGTGATCGAGGTCGTCGAGACGGCCGGCCGCAACCTCGACGTGATCGTGCTGCCGAAGGTGCAGTGGCCCGAGCAGGTCGCCTGGCTCGACCTGCTGCTGACGCAGATCGAGAAGACGATGGCGCTCCCCGAGGGCGGCATCGCGATCGAGCCGATGATCGAGGGCGGGCTCGGGCTCACGCAGGCCCGCGAGATCGCCCAGGCCAGCGACCGCGTCGAGGCGCTCGTCTTCGGCCCGGGCGACTATGCGGCCGACACCGGCATGCGCTCACCGTTCGTCGGCGCTGTCCCGTTCGAGGGCGCCTTCGACTTCGCCCTCCACACGATCCGGGTGGCCGCGACCGCGGCCGGCGTACAGGCGATTGACGGGCCGTGGCAGAACCTGACGGACCTCGACGGGTTCCGGACCAAGGCGACCCGCAGTGCCGACCTCGGGTTCGACGGGACCTGGGTGATCCACCCGTCGCAGGTCGAGGTGGCGAACGAGGTGTTCACGCCGTCGCAGGAGTCCTACGAGCACGCCGAAGCGGTGCTGGATGCGCTGGCGGCCAGTGCGGCGGGGGCGTCGCGCTTCGGCGACGAGATGGTGGACGAGGCCAGCCGCAAGCTCGCGCTGTCCGTCGCGGTGAAGGGCCGGGCTGCCGGACTGGCGCGTGAGGTGTCTCACGCCCCCGGAGTGGCTACCGACCAGTAGCCGGTGGGAGACTGTTGCGAAACACTCACCTGAGGAGCGTCATGGGTCGGCTTGCGTCCACCGAGGGTCTCACCGAGATCCAGACGGAGATCCTCTCCACCGTCCGCACGTTCGTGGACAAGGAGATCATCCCCTACGCCACCGAGCTCGAGCACAAGGACGAGTTCCCCGAGGCGATCGTCGAGGGCATGAAGGAGATGGGCCTGTTCGGGCTCATGATCCCGGAGGAGTTCGGCGGCCTCGGTGAGTCTCTGCTGACGTACGCGCTGGTGGTCGAGGAGATCGCCCGCGGCTGGATGAGTGTCTCCGGTGTCATCAACACGCACTTCATCGTCGCCTACATGCTCAAGCAGCACGGCACGCCCGAGCAGAAGGCCCGGCTGCTGCCGCTCATGGCGACCGGCGAGCTCCGCGGTGGCTTCAGCATGTCCGAGCCCGGCTGTGGCTCCGACGTCGCGGCGATCAAGAGCAAGGGTGTCCGGGATGGCGAGGACTACGTCCTCGACGGCCAGAAGATGTGGCTCACCAACGGTGCGCGCGCCGGCCTGATCGCGACGCTCGTCAAGACCGACGAGGGCGGCGACTCCGTCTACAAGAACATGACCACGTTCCTGCTCGAGAAGGAGCCGGGCTTCGGCGAGACCGCCCAGGGCGTCACGATCCCCGGCAAGATCGACAAGATGGGCTACAAGGGCGTCGAGACCACCGAGATGGTGCTCGACGGGGCCCGTGTCGCGGCGTCGACGATCCTCGGCGGCGAGGCCGGTCGGGGCAAGGGCTTCTACCAGATGATGGACGGCGTCGAGGTCGGCCGCGTCAACGTCGCCGCCCGCGCCTGCGGCATCTCGATCCGCGCGTTCGAGCTCGCTATTGCCTATGCCCAGCAGCGGGTCACGTTCGGCAAGCCCCTCGCCGGCCACCAGGCGATCCAGTTCAAGCTCGCCGAGATGGCCACCAAGGTCGAGGCCTCGCACGCCCTGATGGTCAACGCCGCGCGCCTGAAGGACATGGGCAAGCGGAACGACGTCGAGGCCGGCATGGCCAAGCTGCTCGCGTCGGAGTACTGCGCCGAAATCACCCAGGAGTCGTTCCGCATCCACGGCGGGTACGGCTACTCCAAGGAGTACGAGATCGAGCGCCTGATGCGCGAGGCGCCGTTCCTGCTCATCGGCGAGGGCACGTCTGAGATCCAGAAGACCATCATCAGCCGAGGCCTGCTGAAGGACTACCAGCTCAAGGGCTGATCGTAGAGCCGTGACCAGGGATCGAGGCCTCTGAGGTTGTCCTTACCCAGCTCGATGTTGCTCTCAGAGCTGTGGAAGGGACTGGCTGGGGGGGTGGGCTGCCACGATGGTCTGGTTGCGGCCGGCGCGCTTCGCGGCCAGGAGTGCCTCGTCGGCGGTCTTGATGAGCTGTTCTGCCGTTGAGGCGTGGTGTGGGTACGTCGCGACTCCTGCGCTGGCGGTGACCTGCGTGGCACCGGGGGCAGCGGCGACGGCGAGCCGGAGGCGTTCCACGATGCGTAGCGCGTCTTCAGGGGCGCAGTCGGGCAAGATGACGGCGAACTCCTCGCCGCCGTACCGGGCGGGTGTGTCCAGGTCCCGGCAGGCTCCTACGAGGGCGGCCGCAACGTTGCGCAGCAGGTCATCGCCGGCGGGGTGGCCGTGGACGTCGTTGACCTGCTTGAACAGGTCAAGGTCGAGCAGGGCCAGGCCGAGGGGTTCCCCGTTGCGCAGGGCGCGGGCCATCTCGCGTTCGAGCGAGGCGTCGAAGCTGCGTCGGTTGGCGATCATGGTGAGATCGTCGGTGGCGGCCAGGCGCTGCAGTTGGCCGAGGCGGTGCTCGCGGTGCATCGCTTCGCTGGTCATCGCGGCCAGTTGCGTGACGCGTGCGAACATGCTCCGGCGCGGGGGTCCCTGAAGAGCGAGCGGAACCTGCAGGATCAGGGCACCGAAGCGCCGGTGGTCTCGGGCCAAGGGTTGTAGGAGCAGTACGGCACCTGCCGGGGCGAGTTGACAGAGCCAGGGTTCCCGCTCGGAGTCGAGGGTGATGATCAACGGGTCGGTGGTGTCCTGCGCGTGGTGGACCGATGCGCTCTCGCCTCTGGGGGGTGAGCCGCTGTCCAGGCCGTGGCTGGCGATGATCGTGAACTGGTGCGTCCCTGCCAGGACGGCGGCGCGGGCGAACCCGTAGGTCGACACGACGGTGTCCAGCAGCAGCGCCGCTGCAGCGTGGGACGTCACGTCCAGCGAGGTGGCCTCAGCGAACAGCAGCAAGGCCTGCAGCTCTGCGCTGCTCGCTGCGAGCTCGTGAGTGGGTTCGGTGGGCAGCGGCCCGGTGGGGCCTGCTGGCGGGCGCACACTCGGGGCGGCCGCTGGAGGTCCAGGGCGCAACGGCATCAACAGGAGCCGTCGGGGCCCAGGTTCCCGCCCCTCCAGCTCAGGTGGCACGGCGCACTCCTTCACCTGGACACGGCGGCGGCCGACCCGGGGCCCGACAACTCGTTACCGGCCCACGTCCAGTGTCGCCGCCCCGCACGCCCTTCGGCTAGGCCGAACAGCCCATCGCCGGATCGGCCGAGTGGGCTCGGCGTGGGGGTTCGGCGATGGCGCTGGGGCAGTGGACGGTACCTGCCGGACAGCTCGCTCGACACCCCGCCACCGGGCGCACGCTACCGGCGGTGGTTGCTCGGCTGACCCTGCACGTCAGGCGATCGCGGCGCAGAGGTCGGCGCTGCGCCTACCGCTGTAGGTGAAGCCGGTGATGGTGTTGGTCTCGTCGCGCGTCGCGATCGTGCGGCCGCTGAAGAGGTAGATGCCTGGCCCTGTGGCGTCGGTCGGGAACAGCAGGTAGACCCACGGCCCGGCCGACACGTTGTTGATCGTGGGCCCGGACGCGTTCAGGCTCAGCGTCTTGCCGTTGGTCACGTTGGTCACCGTGGCCTTGTAGGCGCCGGTCACGTGGAAGGCCCGCGGCAGCAGCCGTACCGTCTCGCCCTGCGACGTCTCCTCGAACGTGATCGGGAAGCCGCAGACCGTCCCAGCGCCGAACTCGTACGTCGCCGGCGTCAGCGGGATCGTGGGTGGCTTGGCCGCTTGTACGGGCGCGGGTGCGAGGGCGAGGAGCGCCCCGGTGAGCGTGCTGAGGACGACGGCTTTCGACGTACGGCGCATGGTGACCCCCAAGTCGTGAGCGGCCCCCCTGGCCGCTCACGCCCGCAGTCTGCTCCTCGAAGGGCCCGATGTCTGAAAAGGTCGAAGACCGCATTGCGGGATGAAGCGGGGCTGGGGCAAGGGCTCCACCAGCTGAGGGAGGGCGTCGAGGTCGGCCGAGTCAACGTCGCCGCCGGCGCCCTCGAGCTGCGCCACGCCCTCGCGTCGGACGGCCGGGTTTCCCCGCTCGCGAGGGAGAGTCCTGGGACGGCCTAGTGTCACGGGATGCCGCTGACCGAGCACGCGTTGGATGCCCTTGCTCGAGCAGCCGAGCTCGCAGCACCTCATGAGCTCGCCGACCTGTTCGACTCCTGCGCACGTCTGCTCGGAGCGGACGACGCGCTCGTCTACGTCACCGACCTGCAGCAGCGCGTGTTACAGCCGTTGCTCGGGCCGGATGCCTCACCCGAGCAACTGGCGCTGCCCGTCTTGTCGGTGGACAGCACCCTGGCCGGTCGGGCCTATCAGACGGTGCAGGTGCAGACGCAGGTCGAGCCGGAAGGCGGGACGCGGCTGTGGTTGCCGTTGGGCATCGGCTCGCACCGCCTGGGTGTGTTGACAGCGACCTTCGCCGATGCGGTTGGGCCGGACGAGATCGCTGCCCTCGGTCGGTTGGCGGACGCAGCCGGGGTGCTGCTGCAGGCGAAGAGCGCCTACGGAGACACGATCGTCCGGCTGCGTCGCAGCCATCACCTCGGCGTGGCCGCAGAGCTGCACTCCTCGGTACTGCCGCCGCTGAGCTACGCCAGCTCCAAAGTGACCGTCTCCGCTGCCCTCGAGCCCTGCTACGCGGTGGCCGGCGATGTCGTGGACTACTCCGTGGACCCCGGGCGCACCCAGGTCGCCATCTTCGACGGGATGGGTCACGGCCTGCACAGCGCGCAGTGCGCGGTGTTCACCGTCGCGGCGTACCGGAGCGCCCGGCGCTCAGGCCTGGGTCTGGTGGAGGTGCTCAACAGCGTCGACGAGGCGCTGGTGACCGGGTTGGGTGGAGAGCTCTTCAGCACCGCCATCATGGCCGACCTGGACACCGATACCGGGTTGCTGCGCTGGGTCAACGCGGGGCATCCCCCTCCGCTGCTCCTGCGTGGCGGCAAGCTCATCAAGGTGCTCGAGACCGACCCCCGCCCGCCGTTGGGCTTGGGGCACCTGCTTGCCGACGAGGGGCTGCCCATCGGCCAGGAGCAGCTCGAGCCCGGCGACATGGTCTTGCTCTACACCGATGGTGTGGTGGAGGCGCGTTCCCCCGCTGGCGAGTTCTTCGGGGTCGAGCGGCTGGCCGAGCTGGTGCGGATCCAGCTCGCGGGCGGTCTCGACGCCCCCGAGACCATGCGTCGGGTCGTTCGCGAGCTGCTCACGCATCACGCCGATCAGTTGACCGACGATGCGACCCTGCTCATGCTCGAGTGGCGTCGCCCCGACACCTGACAGCCAGTCGCCCTCTCCCAGGCGGTGCCTTTTGACGCGTCAGGTCGTGAACCCGACCACGTTGAAGTAGAGGTTCACGTTGCCGCCCGCCGACCAGTTCCCGATGGCGAACAGGCACCAGGTCGACCCCGGGTTGCCGGTCGGGAGCGCCATCGGGGTCGGGTAGGCCGTCGTACTGGTCGCGTGGCCGGCCAAGGCCGTGATGGCCTCCTGGTCCCCGGGGTAGCTCCCGTTCGTGGGGGTGCACGCGGCGTCCGCCGTCAGGGCCTGCAACTCGCCGTACTGGATGGGGTCGTTGCCGGTGTTGGAGAGGCTGAAGCTCGTGATGGCGACCTTCTGAGCGGCCGTGAACGGGCCCAGGACCTTCATTCCGGTGGCCTGGGTCGGGACGTAGACCTCCTTCGCGAACGGGTGCGCCGGGAGCGCGGTCAGCGCGTTGACGGTCCCGGTGACGCGAGCCGCCCCGGTGCCCTCGACGCGCTGCCAGGTGCCGGTCAGCGGGTCACGTTGTGAGGTAGCGACACCGCCGAAGCCGGTGACGGTCGCCTTGCGCGCAGCGTTGGCCCCATCGGTGATGTTGACCAGCGAACCGGTCGAGGCGAACACCGCGACGGGCATCATCACCAGGGTGATGCAGACGGCGACCACGCAGACGGTGATCTGCTTGCCGGAAAGGCGATGGACGTGGGTCATGGGGACCTCTGACTCCAGGTCGCCCTGAGATCAGCCGTTCGTGGTCGTCCCGGCGTTGGCGTCGTCGGCCTTCTCCTCGGCCGCGTGCTCCGGGCTCTCCGCCGCCTCGTGCGCCGGGTCGGTGTTGCTGCGTCCGTGCGGTCCGCGGCGTCCGCCGGGACCGCCCCGGCCTTCGTGGGCGGCGGTGATCGCGAAGGTCTTGGACAGGTCGACGTACAGCCTCGCGCCGGCCTTCGTCGTGACGTGGGCCTCGTAGCCGGTGTCGGTCGACTCGACCTTGTCGAGGGTCGCACCGGCGTACTTCGCCAGCACGGCGGCCTTCACCTTGTTCACGACGGCGGTGTCCGTGACCGGGGTCTCGTTCCGGCCAGGCCCGCCGTGCCGACCGGGTCCACCTCTGCGTCCTTCGTGGGCCCCCGTGACGGCAAAGGCTTTGGACAGGTCGACGTGCAGCTTCGTGCCGTCCGCCTTCGTCACGTGCGCCTCATAACCGGTGTCGGTCGACTCGACCTTCGCGACGGTCGCGCCCGGGTACTTCGCCTCGACGGCAGCCTTGACCTTCGCCACGACGGACGTGTCGGTGACGGGCGCTTCGTTGCGCTGGGGTCCCGCGGCGTGGGGACCGGGGGTGGGCGTGGCGGCGGCGTGCGCCACCAGGCTGCCCGCAAGCACGGCCCCGGCGACCACGCCCGCGGCCCCCAGGCCGATCGGCAGGCTGAGCTTCGCGCGTCGGTTCGTGGGGGTGCTGCTCGTCATGGGTCCTTCTCTCGGTATGGCCGGTGCGGCTGCCCCACCAGCCTCGCCGTACAGGCTGGCACGAACCTGTGACGCAGCTAGGAGCTTCCTGGCAGTTCTGCGGCCAACGAACGGGTGAAACCCGGCAGGAACACCCAGGCCGGCGTCGAAGTCCCCAGCATGACTGTGAACCGACGGCTGCTCGTCGTCAGTGCCCTGGCCGCCGCTGCACTGCCGGTGCTTCCGCACGCCTCCGCCAATGCCGGTACGGTCGGCCTCACCGTGCTGTCCGGGCGCCCTGACCTGGTCAGCGGCGGCAATGCGTTGGTCCGGGTCACCGGCGTGGGCAGCGCGAAGGGCGTCCGCCTGGCCGGGGCCAGCTCGCCCGGGTTCGGAGTCGGGCCGGACGGCTCGGTCCAGGGGCTGGTCCAGCGGCTTCGGGTCGGCAAGAACGTGATCACGGTGCATACCCCGCGTGGTTCGGCCCGGATCACCCTGACCAACCACCCGATCGGGGGGCCGGTGTTCAGCGGCCCGCAGATCCAGCCCTGGGCGTGCCAGGCCGGCGCCCGCGACGCCCAGTGCAACGCGCCGACCGTGACGACCTTTTCCTACGTGCCGGTCGCAAGCGGCAGCTTCCAGAGCTATGACCCGAAGAACCCGCCGCCGACCGCGGCGATCAAGACCACCACCTCGGACACCGGCGTCACCGTGCCGTTCATCGTGCGCAAGGAGGTCGGCTACCTCGACCGCGACCAGTACGCGATCGCGGAGCTCTTCCAGCCGGGCAAGCCGTGGACGCCTTTGAAGCCGCAGCCGCAGTACAACCGCAAGCTCGTGCTGATGCACGGCGCGAGCTGTGACACGAGCTACACCACCGGCTCGGCCCCGGATGTGATGGACGCCACCCTTCTGGGTCACGGCTTCTCGGTCGCGTCGCACGCCCTCGACAACGCCGGCCACAACTGCAACCTCGCGACGGAGGCCGAGTCGCTGATCATGACCAAGGAGCTCGTGATCAAGGAGCTCGGGGCGATCAGGTGGACGATCGGCAGCGGCTGCTCCGGTGGCTCCCTCGTACAGCAGCAGGTCGCGAACGCCTATCCCGGGGTGTACCAGGCGATCACGCCGCAGTGCTCGTTCACCGACGCCTGGTCCTCGGCGATGGAGTACGAGGACTACTACATGCTCCTGAAGTACTTCACGGACCCGAGCCGCTGGGACGTCGGCACGGTCTGGACGCCGGCCCAGATCGCGTCCGTGCTCGCGCACCCGAACATCGGCAACCCGGTCACGTTCACCAACGTGATCCCCAACAGCGGCGACCCGTCGCGGTCGTGCCCCGGCGTACCGACCGCGAAGGTCTTCGACCCGGCCAAGAACCCGAAGGGCGTCAAGTGCACGCTTCAGGACTACATGGTCAACGTGTTCGGCAAGCGCAAGGACGGCTTCGCGAACCGGCCTTTCGACAACACCGGCATCCAGTACGGCCTCGACGGGCTGCGCACAGGGGCGTTGACGGCCGGCCAGTTCGTGGACCTCAACGCGCATCTCGGAGGGCTGGACTACCGGGGCGAGGTCTCGGGGAAGCGGATCGTCGCCGACCCGATCGGGGTGCAGCGGGTCTACACGACCGGTGCCGTGAACAGCGCGAACAACCTCGACAAGGTCGCCATCATCGA
>JBKJVH010000095.1:0-15770 GCA_046590985.1 Mycobacteriales bacterium | reverse complement strand
CGGTTACAAGGCCAGCCGCGTGGTGTTCCAGGACACGCTGTCCCAGCTGCTGCGCGACGGCAGCGCCGCGACGGCGGCGTCGGGATCGACCAACCCGGCGCAGGTCGGCCTCGGGGTGCACGTGAACGCCGTCGACGCCATCCAGACCCAAGGGGCGATCCAGAACACCGGACGCGCCACCGACCTCGCGATCCAGGGCCCCGGGATGTTCGTCATGGACGTCAACGGCACGCAGATGTACTCCCGCGCCGGCTCGTTCTCCGTGGACTCCGCCAACCACCTGGTCGACCCGTCCGGCGCGATGATCACCGGTTGGGCCGCGGCTGGCGGTGTCGCCGCGAACCCCACCGGCGTCGCACCGACACCCCTGACCATCCCGACGGCCGACCCGCTGGGCCGCACGGACGCCCTGGGCAACGTCCAGCAGCTGCAGTCGTTCTCGATCTCCGGGAACGGCACGGTCACCGGCGTGTACGGCGGGGAGCCGACCATCGTCGGCCAGATCGCCATGACGAGCTTCAGCAACCCGGCCGGACTCGTGGCCATGGGCGACGGGCACTTCCGCGGTGGCCCGGCCGCCGGTGCGGCCAACATCGGCATCGCCGGGAGCGGTGGTGTCGGCTCGCTCGCCGCGGGGGCGCTCGAGATGAGCAACGTGGACCTCGCCCAGGAGTTCACCAACATGATGATCGCCCAGCGCGCGTTCCAGGCCAGCTCGAAGGTCATCAGCTCCAGCGACGAGATGCTGCAGGAGCTCGTGAACCTCAAGCGCTAGCGCTCAAGACGCCTGCACCCCTGCCGATGGGCAGGGGTGCAGGCAGGACGCCAGCGCCGACCCTCGGGTCGTTTGTCCTCAGGAGGAGGGCCGCCGTCGTGATCCGTCTGACGCGCCTCAACGGCAGCGAGATGTACCTCAACGCCGACTTGGTCGCGACCGTGGAGTCCCACCACGACACCGTCGTGACCCTCGTCGACGGCAAGACCTACGTCGTGGTCGAGACCGCCGAGATGGTGGTCGCCGAGATCACCTCCTACCGGGCCTCGGTCCTGGCCGCCGCTGAGCGGCACCTGGCCGACGCGATCGAGCCCGAGAACCAGTTCGACGAGCCGGCCCGGGTGCTCCACCTGCGCCCCGCCACCGAAGGCGGGTGCTGATCGTGGAGGTCGCCACCCCCGTGGGCATCGTGCTCGCTGTGGCCGCCGTCTCGGTGGCCTTCGTCCTGGAGGGCGGCAGTCCGGCCGTCGCCTTCTCCAACCCGTCGGCCATCATCATCATCATCGGCGGCACCGTCGGTGTCGGGATGGCCAGCAACCGGATGAGTGACATCGGCCCCGGCTTCAAGGCCACGATGAAGATGCTCCTCCCCGGCAAGAAGCATGACTCCGCCGCTGCGGTCACCGAGCTGATGGAGTACGCCGACGTCGCCCGCCGCGACGGGCTACTGGCGCTGGAGGAGAAGGCGAAGACGGTCGAGGACCCGTTCATGAAGCGGGGTCTGGAGCTGGTCATCGACGGCACCGACTCCGCGGAGGTCGCGGACGTCCTCGAAGCCGACATCGCCGCGATGAAGAACCGGCACAAGGTGGCCGCCAAGTTCCACATGGACTGCGGCGCCTACGCGCCGGCGATCGGCATCGTCGGCTGTGTGCTGGGGCTGACCCTGGCCCTCAGCAAGATGGACAACCCGGCCGAGATGGGCCACGCCATCGCCTCGGCGTTCATCGCCACGCTGTGGGGAATCGGCATCGCGAACATGTTCTTCATGCCGCTGGCCAACAAGATGAAGCGGGCGTCGACGGTCGAGGTCGCGTATCGCGAGATGATCGTGGAGGGCATCCTCGCCATCCAGGCCGGCGTGAGTCCGCGCGCCGTCGGAGAGAAGCTCAAGAGCCATCTTTCCCCGAAGGTGCGGGAGTCCGTGGGCGAGAAGAAGGCCGCGTGACATGAGCACCCGCCGCCGCAGGCACGAGGACCACGAGGAGCACACGAGCGAGGCCTGGCTCATCGCCCTCGCCGACATGATGACGCTGCTGATGGTGACCTTCCTGATGATGTTCGCCATCTCCAGCCTGGACCTCAAGAAGTTCCAGACCTTCAAGGAGGCCTTCGCGGAGGGCACCGGCACGGTGCTTCCTCAGCTGCCCGGTGAGGGCGTCCCCACCGAGGGCGAGCTGAGCAAGAAGCCACTGGCCCCGAAGAACGGCGACCCGAAGCCGCAGGCGTCGGCCTGGGTCCCGAACCCGGGCGGCCCGAACGACCCCAAGCCGGTCCTCGACAAGGCCAAGCTGGAGGAGCTCCGGAAGGTCCTGGTCAAGCAGGTCAAGCAGGCCGGCCTGGCCGACCGCGTCGAGGTGGCCAGCGACCCCCGCGGCCTGGTCCTCTACGTCACCAGCGGGGTCCTGTTCGACTCCGGGGAGGCCCGACTGACCGAGAAGGGCGACCTGCTCCTCCAGGGACTGGGTCCGGTCTTCCAGAAGATCGGGAACAACCTGGTCGTCGAGGGCCACACCGACAGCCGCCCCATCAGCAGCGGGGCTTTCCCTTCCAACTGGGAGCTCTCCACAGCGCGCGCCACGGCGGTGCTCCGGCACCTCATCGAGCACGAGAAGGTGGCACAGGGCAGGCTCTCAGCTGCCGGGTACGCCGACACCAAGCCACGGAAGGTCGGCACCTCCGAAGCGGTCCTGGCCCTCAACCGTCGCGTGGACATCGTGGTGGAGGCACCCCGCCTGGCCGCAGCCCCGACCCCGACGTCGACCGCCCTCCCCTCGCCCAGCCACGCACCGAAGGCGAGCCCCTCAGCGCATCACTAGGCCGACCGCCAAGGCGCGACGTCCGGATCTAGTCACTCCGGTGGCCTAGCCGGGTGGTTGCCAGAGATGGCCCATAGGAGCCATGCGGAACCAGCCGCGTCGGGACGATGAGGGGGTTGTGACCGCCCAGCTGTTCGACTTCCGCGACCCGCTGCCGATGCCTGCGGGTGCGGCGCGGCTGGTCGCGGCAGTCACCGAGGCAGCGCCGCGGGTCGGGCTGCTACTGGGCCTCACCTGCGGTCGGGACGTGCCGGTCACCTGCCCCGGCGTCCGGCGCGTCTCCCTGCTCGAGGTGGCCACTCCCGGGGCGGTGTGGACGCCGCTGTCGTGTGGCCTGACCGATCCCGGTCTGCTGCTCGTACCCGCTGAGGCGGCCGTCGCGCTCGCCGACCTCTTCCTGGGCGGCCTCGGCGAGGGCGACGAGCGGCCCTGCAGCGGCCTCGAGCAGCAGCTCCTGGTGCGCCACACCCTGCCGGCTCTGCGCCCCCTGACCGACGCCCTGGCTGACCACGGCGTGACGGCCCTGTCCGCCGGCGTGATCAGCGACGACCCGCTCCCGGTCGGCGGTGGCGAGGTGCTGGCCGTCCCCCTCGACATCGCGCTCCCGGCCGGCGCCATCGTGCGCGTCACCGTCTGCCTGCCCGCCAAGTCGCTGCTTCCCTCCGACGTCGACCCGGCCCCGGCCATCCCGTCACGGGCAGCAGAGCTCGTCCTGGGCGACATCCCGGTGGAGGTGGCGCTGCGGCTCGCCGCCACGACCGTCACCGCCGAGGACGTCGACGACCTGCACCCCGGCGACATCATCCGCCTCAACCCCGAGGCGGTGAGCTCCCTGGTGGGAGTCCTCGCCGGCGAGGGTGAGGACGTCCCGGTCCTGCTGGCCGCCCTGGGCCGGCGTGGTCGCCGCCGCGCGGTTGTTGTGCACGCGCTCCTCGACACCCCTCAGCCCGGAGGTCTCTAAGTGTCCCTTCCCGACGAGTTCGCCGACGCCTTCGCCGGCGCCGAGGCGATCCCGGACCCCGCCGTGCTGGCCGCCCTCGCCACCGTGATCGAGAAGGCCGCCGAAGAGCCTGCACGCGAGGCTGCCGCTGCCATCCCGACCCCGCGCGCCGAAGCCACGATGGGGCCGGCAGCCACCGACCTCCCTCACCTGCCGAAGCCCGACCTTCCCGACCTCGGCCTGGGTAGTGCGCCCGGTGACGCCCGTGACCTGCGCCTGCTCGCGGACGTGCAGGTCGAGCTGGCCGTCGAGCTCGGCCGGGTGAAGCTGCCACTGCGCGACCTGCTGTCCCTCGCGCCCGGAGCTGTGCTCGAGCTGGACCGCTCGGCTGACGCACCCGTCGACGTGCTCGTCAACGGCTGCCTGGTGGCCCGCGGCGAGGTCGTCGTCATCGACGGCGAGTTCGGCGTCCGGGTGACCGCGGTGGTCGAGCGCTAGATGTCCGCCCTGGTCCTGCTCCTCAAGATCGTGCTGGTCTTCGGGCTGCTCGCCCTGGTCCTGTGGGTGCTCAAGCGCACCGACGGCCTGGGGGCGCGGGCCAAGAACGGCCTGCTCGAGGTGCGGGGGTCAACCCGACTCGGCAAGGGCGCCTCGTTGACCGTGGTCCGCCTCGACGGCAAGGACCTGCTCCTCGGCGTGACCGACCACACCGTCACCCTGCTCAGCACCGAGGACGCCGTCCTCACCGAGGCCACCGCGGTTCCGAAGAAGAAGCTGACCTTCCGCAAGGACCTGCCCGACGCGGCTGTGGCCGCCGCTCTGGCGTCGCTCCGCGGTGAGAACCCCGCTGCTGTGGATGGATCCGCAGCCGCCCCCACGCCTGCCGCCGCCCGGCGCCAGGCCGCCCGCACGGATGCACTGCGTGACGAGGAGCACCCGTGGAACCACGCGTGCCGGCCCATCTTCCGCGCTGCGGACGGGGACGACGCGTTGCTCTGACGGCCCTTCTCACCACCTTCTTCCTCACCGTGGCCGCCCCGGCCCTGGCGGCCACCCCGTCCCCGTCGCCCTCCCCGGGCAAGGGGCTCGACATCCGCAACGGCAGCGGCGGTCTCACCCAGCCGGTGTCGCTCGTGCTGCTCCTCGGCGGGTTGTCGCTGGTTCCCGGGCTGCTCATCATGGTCACCGCGTTCACCCGCATCGTGATCGTCCTCGGGTTCACCCGCTCGGCCCTCGGCACCCAGGGCATCCCCCCGAACCAGGTCCTCATCGGCCTCGCGATGTTCCTCACCTTCTTCGTGATGGGCCCGGTCTTCAGCCAGGCCAACGACGACGCGATACAGCCCTTCCTGAAGGGCAAGATCACGCAGGAACAGGCCTTCGACAAGGGCCTGGAGCCGTTCCGCACCTTCATGCTCAAGCAGGTACGGGAGAAGGACCTCCAGCTCTTCGTGGACCTGTCGGGCAAGCCGGCACCCAAGAACGAGAAGGACGTCCCGACCACGACGCTGATCCCGGCCTACGTGATCTCCGAGCTGCGGGCGTCGTTCCTGATCGGCTTCGTGGTCTTCATCCCGTTCATCGTCATCGACCTGGTGGTCAGCGCCGCGCTGTCCGCCATGGGCATGGCCATGCTGCCGCCCTCGCTCATCTCGCTGCCGTTCAAGCTGCTGCTCTTCGTAGCGGTCGACGGCTGGTACCTGATCGTCTCCTCCCTCGTCCGCTCCTTCCACTAGAGGTCCCATGAACGAGACAGATGTCGTCCACATCGCCGGCCAGGCGCTGATCCTGGCTGCGAAGCTGGCAGGTCCGCTGCTCCTGGTCGCGCTCGTCACCGGCGTAGTCATCAGCCTGGTGCAGGCGGTCTTCCAGGTGCAGGACCAGACGCTGTCCATGGTCCCCAAGCTGGCCCTCGGCGGCCTCGTCCTGGCCCTGACCGGCGGCTGGATGCTGCGGATCACCGTCGAGTTCACCCAGCACCTGTTCGAGCAGATCCCGGCTCTCGTCGGATGACCACCCTGCCCTTCTCGATGGCGACGATCAGCGCGTTCATGCTGGTCCTCGCCCGCACCGGCGCGTGGGTCATCACCGCGCCGGTGCTGTCGGCGAAGGGCATGTCCTCGGTAGGTCGGCTTTCCGCAGCAGTCGCTCTCGCGCTGTTCGTCACCCCGATGACCCCGCACGCCTCGGTCCCGCAGGACCTGCCGGGGTTCATCGCCGCCGCCGTCGGTCAGGTCGTGATCGGTCTCGTCATCGGGATGCTCACCAACCTGCTGTTCACGGCCTTCGAAGTGGCCGGCACCCTCGCCGACCTGTCCGGCGGGTTCTCCTACGCCTCGATCGTGGACCCGCTGTCCGGCCAGCCGGCCGCCGCCTTCTCGCGGCTGTTCTCGATCTGCTTCAGCGCGATCTTCTTCGCCAGCGACGCCTACGCCTCCGTCATCGGCGGCTTCATCCGCTCGTTCAAGGGCATCCCCCTCGGCCACTTCCCGTCACTGTCCTCGGGGACGGCCACCACCCTCGGGCACGCCGCGACCCAGATCCTGCTCAGCGCGTTCGAGGTGGCGGCCCCGCTGCTCGGGGTGCTGTTCCTCACCGACGTGGCGCTGTCGTTCGCCGCCCGCTTCGTGCCGCAGGCCAACGCGCTCTCCCTCGCGCTGCCGGTGAAGACGCTCGTGGCGCTGTCCGCGGCCGGCGCGACCCTGGCCCTGCTCCCTGCCCACGCCGCGCAGCTGCTCGACCCCGCGCTGCGACTGCCCTTCGAGGTGCTCCGGTGAGCGGTGAGAAGACCGAGAAGGCCACCCCCAAGAAGCTCAAGGACCTCCGCAAGAAGGGTGTCTCCGCCCGCTCGATGGAGCTGCCCTCCGGTGTCTCGTTGCTCGCGCTGGTGCTCGTACTGCCCCAGATGGTCGGGCGCTTCATGGAGGTGCTCCGCACCGACATGACGCTCATCCTGGCGAGCCTGGACGTCGCGGACCTGAACTCCGCCCGCGGTCTGGTCGGCAAGATCGTGCTCGACTCCGTACGCGCCCTGGCGCCTTCGATTGCCATCATCGGAACCGCCGCACTGCTGTCCGGGAGCGTCGTCACCCGGTCCCGGCCGAACCCTGCGGCGATCAAGCCGAAGTTCGAGCGGCTGAACCCGGGCAAGGCGATCAAGCGGATGCTGTCCCCCCACTCGCTCGTGCAGCTCCTGAAGGACACCGCCAAGCTGAGCTCACTCGCGCTGGTCACCTGGGGGGCGTGGAAGACCGGGGCTCAGCACCTGCTGGCCACGGGCGGCTCCTTCGGCAGCCTGCAGAGCGTCGTCGGCGACACGGTCCGCAGCATGCTCTGGCGCATCGCCGTGCTGGCCCTGATGGTCGGCCTGCTCGACGCGGCCTGGCAGCGCAAGTCCTTCCGCAAGCAGTCGCGAATGAGCAAGCAGGACGTCACCGACGAGCACAAGCAGAGCGAGGGGAACCCGCACACCAAGGGGCAGATCCGAGCCAGGATGCTCGCCGCCTCGCGGTCCCGCATGATCCAGGCCATCCCGAAGGCGGACGTCATCCTTGCCAACCCGACCCACCTCGTCGTGGCGCTCGCCTACGTCCCAGGATCGGCCGCCCCCATCGTGGTCGCCAAGGGCGCGGGCGCGACCGCGCAGCGCATCAAGGACCTCGCCGCCGAGCACGGCATCCCCGTTCTCGCGGACAAGCCGCTGGCAAGGGCGATCTACAAGAACACCGAGATCGGCGATGGGATCCCTGTGGAGCTGTTCCGTGCCGTCGCCGAGGTGCTGGCGGTCGTGTACGCCGCCAAGCGCCGCGGCACCCGACCGACCTGGAGCTCACGGATGGCAGCCGCATGACGACCGCGCTCAAGGGCCCCGGCAAGGCCGCGTCCCTCGGGGTGCCGCTCCTGATGGTCGGCATCGTCGTGATGATGATCATGCCGCTGCCCACGGTGCTGCTCGACCTGCTGCTGGCGACCAACCTGAGCGTGGCGGTCATCGTGCTGCTGACAGCCATCACCAGCGAACGAGCGCTCGACTTCTCCGTGTTCCCCGCGCTTCTGCTCGTCACGACGCTGATGCGGCTCTCGCTCAACATCTCCTCGACGCGCCTGATCCTGCTGCACGGCCACGCCGGCAAGGTCATCGAGGCGTTCGGGCAGGTGGTCGTCGGCGGCAACCTGATCGTCGGCCTGGTGATCTTCCTGATCCTGGTCATCATCCAGTTCGTCGTCATCACCGCCGGCGCCGGCCGGGTCGCCGAGGTCGCGGCCCGCTTCACCCTCGACGCCATGCCCGGCAAGCAGATGGCGATCGACGCCGACCTCAACAGCGGGCTCATCACCGACGAGCAGGCCCGCACCCGTCGCCTGGACGTGGGTCGCGAGGCCGACTTCTACGGCTCGATGGACGGCGCCTCGAAGTTCGTGAAGGGCGATGCCATCGCGGCCGTCGTCATCGTGAGCATCAACCTGGTGGGCGGTTTCGCCATCGGGATGCTGCAGCAGCACATGTCCCTCGGCGACGCGATCCACCGGTACTGCCTGCTGAGCGTCGGCGACGGCTTGGTCTCCCAGGTCCCCGCTCTGCTCATCTCCGTGGCCAGCGGCATCGTGGTGACCCGCGTCCAGAGCGACCAGGAGGGTGGCCTCGGAGCCGACCTCGTGCACCAGCTGATGCGTTCGGCGCAGGCGCTGCGCATCGGTTCGGTTGCGGTGGCCTTCCTCGGCTTGATGCCGGGCCTGCCGAAGGTGCCGTTCTTCGCCATCGCCGCCCTGCTGTTCTTCGTCGGGTCCCGCGCCGTCAAGCCCGCGGTCGCGGCAGAGCCCGAAGAGCTGATCGACACCAGCAACGAGCCGACCGAGGTGATGCTCGAGCAGGTTCGGGTCGAGCCCCTCGAGCTCGAGCTCGCCACCGACCTGCTGGACCTGCTGGACCCGGCACGCGGCGGTTCCCTCATGGAGCGGGTACGGGCACTCCGCAAGCGCATCGCCGCCGACCTCGGGCTCGTGGTGCCGCCGGTCCGCACACACGACTCGGCCGGGCTGCCCTCCTCGACCTACGTGGTCAAGCTCCATGGCGTCGAGGCGGCGCGCGGCCAGGCACCGTACGGCCACTCGATGGTGCTCGGGGACGACGCCGCCGGCCTCCCCGGTCGCCCCACCGTCGACCCGGTCTTCGGGCTCCCCGCCACCTGGGTCCAGGACGAGCTCGCCGAGGTGCTCGCCTCCGAGGGCGCCACCGTCATCGACCGCGCCTCCGTCATCGTCACGCACCTGTCCGAGATCGTCCGGACCGCTGCCCCCGAGCTGCTCACCCGGCAGGACGTGCAGGTCCTGGTCGATGCCGTGAAGACCGTTTCCCCCGTGGTAGCAGGCGAAGTCGGAACGGATACGCTCAGCCTCTCGGAGGTCCAGCGCGTGATGCGGGAGCTCTTGTCGGAGGGCGTACCCGTGCGCGACCTGACCCGGATCCTGGAGGCGGTGACGGCCAAGGCACGCGAGACCCGCGTCCCGGAGCAGCTCGTCGAGGCGGCCCGCGCCGTCCTCGGTCCCACCATCTCCTCCGGCGCCTCGGTCGGCGGTCGGCTTGCGGCCCTGACCCTGGAACCGCTGCTCGAGCAGTCGCTGCTGGAGGCCTGTCGAACTGGCGACGCCGGCACCTGGCTCGCCCTGGACCCGATGCGGATGGAGGCGCTCGTCGCCGGCATCAGCGAGGCCGTCCGCACCGCCGAGGGCGCCGGCCACCGGCCCGCCGTCGTCTGCTCCGCCCAACTGCGTCCGGCGATTCGCCGGCTGCTCGTCGGCGGTCGACCGGACCTGCCTGTCCTGTCCTACACCGAGCTGTCCCGCAGTCTCACCATCGAACCAGTAGGGGTGATCCACCTTGCCAGCCGTGCTGCAGCCTGAAGAAGTCGTCGAGGTCTTCGTCGGCGACACCCTCGAGGAGGCGATGGCGTTCGCCGTCGCCGCTCTCGGCCCCGATCTTTCCGTCCGGCGGGCCCGCAAGGTTCGCAAGGGCGTCCAGGGGCTCGTTGGCCGCGACCGGTACGAAGTCGTCGCGGTACCGGCCCCGCGCTCCGAAGGGGCGCTGGAGTCCGCCTTCGAGGCGCTGCTGTCACAGGCCGAGGAGGCCGAGACCCTCCCCGATCAGCGCAGGGCCGGCTCTCGCCGCACGACCCGACCCCACCCGGCACCCGAGGTGGCCGAGCACCAGGCACCGGCCGCCGAGCTGCAGATCCCCTTCCAGGCAGCCGTTCCGGCGCTGGAGGGAGAGCCGGAGCTGCCCGCGCCGGCTCCAGCGGCGAAGCCCCGGATCGCCGCGCCGGTGGCGGCCGGCCGGGTGAAGGCCCAGGTTCGCGCGCCGGCCGTTGCCCCGCCCGCGGAGGCCGAGGTCGCGGTCCGTCCCCGTCGCGCGCCCGCGAAGCCGCGCGCCAAGGCACGTCCCATCCCCACCGGCTGGAGCCGTCAGGCCCTGGTCGAGCTGGGACTTCCGGAAGCTGTCCTCGCCGGATTGCCCGCCGACGAGCCCGGTGACGACCTCGGCTGGGTCGTCGCGCTGGCCGTCGCCATGTCGGCTGTCCTGCCTGCACCCGCGGCTCTGGACGCCGACCACCCGCTGGTCGTCAACGGGTACGGCCTGCCGGGCGTCCTGGGCCTGCTCGACGCCGCGGCGCGCGGGCTCACCCCGGGCACCATCACCGTGGGGACCCGTACCGCCGCCGCCACCGCGACCGAGCTGGCTCTCGCCGTCCGCACTGCCGTGGTCGGCTGAGCAGTGAAGCTCCGCACCCCGATGCTCGGGCTCGTCGGACTGATCGCCGTGGGGCTGGTCGCGATGCAGCTGATCCAAGGAGACCTGTCCGTCACGGATGCGGCGACGCGCGTCGGGATCGTGGCTGTGGTGCTGACCGTGGTCGAGCGAGTCGCCCTCCCCCTCGCCCGGACGCTGATCACCACGGGCCTGCGCAAGGAGCCGTGAGGCTGGTCGTCACCAGGCGGACCCCCGGGTCGACCTGCTGCGCCGCGCCGCGAGCCCTGGCCCGGCTGATCGTGCGGTCGAACCCGGGCCCGCCGCGGTAGGCCTCGTCCCAGCCCCAGCGGACGACCTCGAACCCCAGGTTCTCGAGCCGTTCGACCTGCCACTTCTCCGCCATCAGGTCGGCGCGAGAGGTGTACTTCACGGCCCCGTCAGCCAAGCCGATCGTGTGGGCATCTCGCCACAGGAAGTCGCCCCGCTGCGCCTGGGCTCCCCCTGGCCAGGAAGCGCATCGCCCCGCCACCTCGGCGAGCAGCGACGTCGTCGTACCGGCCCGCAAGGCAGCATCCGCGACCACGACGGCGCTGCGGAAGCACTCGGTGCGTGCCAGGTCGACCACCGTCCGCGCCGCACCTGTGGCGCGCAGGCCGGCGCGTGCACCGCAGTCCAGCAAGGGCAGTGGCGCGAGCTGCTCGTGCCTGCTCCTGGCACGCGAGGCGGGCGTTCCTGGAGGGCTCACCAGCTGGGGGATCGTCGGCACCGCAGCTGCGCGCCTGGGCCCACGTGAAGGCCCCGTGCTGGGTCGCCGCCAGCAGGGCGAGCGCAACGACCGGATCGGCATCCATGCGGAGCAAGCCTGCCCTCGATCGGCCTGCCGTGCGCATCGCTGTCCACAGCCGTCTCTGTCTACGCAAACGTCACAGCCGCAAAGACGCGAGCAGCACGGTTCACGCTCAACCAGCCCGCGCATCCGGTACCTCGTGTGCTGGATGAGTAGCCCGAGGCGGGAAGGGCACGCGACGGGCTCAGCGGTGGCGCAACCGCCTGCGCACCGCAACGACCGGCAGTGCCCCGAGGAGCCCGATCCCGTAAGGGGCCGCGGGCAGCGCGAGGGGCTTGAACGTCGACGGCACACCCAGCAGGCCGGCACGCCCGAACGGGTAGACCACCGTGAACGCCCGGCCCACCACCTTGCTGATCGGAACCGTGCCGTGGTTGGCGTCCGTGATGTGGAAGCGCGAGTCCGCCGAGTCGTTGCGGTGGTCCCCCATCACCCAGAGCCGGCCGGTGGGCACCAGGACACCGAGAGCGCCTGGCGGGCAGACCTTCGGGCTGCCGTTCTGGGACGCCTCGGAGGCCTCGCAGAAGTAGCGGGCATCGCCCTGGGACTGCTCGAAGATGTACGGCTCCTTGAGAGCCACCGGCGCCTCGCCGCGCGGCGTGACGACGACCTGGCCGTTCGTGTCACAGCACATGACCCGGTCGCCAGGGAGCCCGACGACCCGCTTGATGAAGTCCTTCTCATCCGGCGCGCCGAGGCCGATCGTGCTGCTGATCTTGCGCAGCGCCTTGGCGATCGGGTTGGACGCGGGCGCGATCGTGATGTTGTCGCTGAAGCTGTCGAGCCCGTTGAAGACCACGATCTCGCCGCGGTGCGGATCGCGGTAGTAGTAGGGCACCTTGTTCACCAGGACCCGGTCCCCGACCTGCAGGGTGTTCATCATCGAGCCGGAGGGGATGTAGAACGCCTGCACGAAGAAGTGCTTGATCAGCAGCGCCAGGACCAGCGCGATGATCACGAGCACCGGCAGCTCCTTGAGGAAGGAGCGGTGCTGGGGCGGCGGTTTGGGCCGTCCCGCGAGGGTTTCGGTGATCGGCTCGACGTCTTCAGTCACTGGACCACCCTATGCGGCACGTCAGCCCGCAGCGCGGACCTCGGTGAGCGTCTCCACCGACGATCGTGGCGAGGGCAGCCGGCTGAGGCGGGTCGCGTACGTGGAACGGGCCGCGAGCGAAGCGGCGTACGCGGCCTGGCGGTAGGCGGCGCGACCGGGCTCGTGCGGATCCGGGGCAGGCTTGTCGTCGTACTGCGCCTCGATGCCGGACCGCATGAGCTTGAGCGCCTCGGTGCGCATCTGGGAGACGCGGGACTCGGTGACACCGAGCCGGGTCGCGAGGTCGGCGGAGGTCTCGCCGTCGAGGAAGTAGCCGATGACGACTTCCTTGAGCCGCTCGGGCAGGCAGGCCAGCGCGTCGCGGACGTACGTGGCGCGCTCCCGCTGCTCGAGGACCTCGACCGGCTGGAGCTGCGCCTCATCGACAAGGCCACTTGCGAGGGTCAGCGGGTCGCCGTCCTCCTCGCCGCAGGGGGCGTCGAGGGACAGGACCAGGGAGCGGTGGACCCGACCCTGCAGGTGCGCCAGGTCAGCGGCCGGCACGCCCAGCTGGGCTGCGGTCTCGTCCAGGGTCGGCGTGCGTCCGAGCGAGGCCTCCAGGGCGGTACGGGCGGCCTCGGCGTCGCGGGCCGCGGAGCGGAGCGTGCGGGGGGCGAAGTCGAGGGCGCGAACCGCATCGACGATCGCGCCGCGGATCCGCAGCGCGGCCCAGCGCTCGAACGGCACGCCCCGGGAGCCGTCGAACCGGGCGGCGGCCTCGACGAGCCCGAGCGTCGCGGCCTGAGCCAGCTCCTCCCGGTCGGCGTGACGGGGGTAGTGCGCGGCCACGCCGGCGAGCACATGCCGAACGAGCGGGAGGTTCGCCTCGACGAGCGTCTTGGCCTCGTCGTTGAGCGGGGTGGTGGTCACGGCAGTGCTCCTGGGGGGATCTCGGTCGGACTAGGCGGCGTGACGGGCGCGACGGAACAACGACGCACTGGCGGGCGGAGCAGGAGGCGCCAGCGGGGCGGCCCCGTCGGTGAGGACGGCGGACTTGTTGGCATCGGTGAGGGCCGCGAGCAGCTCCTCCCGATACACCTGGACGTTGCGGGGCGCGGTGATACCGAGTCGGATCTGGTCGCCCTTGACCTCGAGGACAGTGACGATGATGTCGTCGCCGATGACGATGCTCTGGTTCTTGCGGCGGGTCAGGACGAGCATGACGGTTCCTTCCGTGGAATGGGCGGGCTAGGCGGCGGTGCTGGTGCGGAGCGGTACGCGAGTGCTGTAGCCGGACTCGGCCAGCACTGCCTGCATGCCTTCCCGGGTCTGGAGGTTGATGACGACCGGGCCGAGCAGGTTCGCCGTGGCGTCCTCGGGAGCGGAGCCGAGGGTGACGATCACCAGCAGCAGGCAGTTCTCGGCCTTGTCGAGGTGGATCTTCGCGGCGATTGCATCGTCGAGGTCGACCACGTAGTCGGGGAAGAACACATACGGCGGCATCACCAGGAAGCGGACCTCGGGGTTCTCGAGGTCGACCATCAGGGAGTACGGGCCCTCGAAGGCTCCCCAACGTACGAGCGCGAAACGGCGCTCGCCGGGGAAGCCGGGCAGGCCCGTCGCGAAGACGAGCTCCGGGACGTCCGCCGCGGCCTGTGCAGGTGAGGCCGTCTGGCTCGGGCTGCTCACGCTGGTCCTCCGTCTGCTCACGGGCCCCGATCGTCCGGGGTCGCACAGAGACAGGTTCGTCCCACCGCGTCCGCGGCTGTATGGCCCTCCTGGGCCACCTTCCAGACCACCCGGTCAGGAGGAGCCCCGACCCACCTCGGTGGATAGCGAGGGGTTTGCCGTGGTTCGGGCGGCGGGTGCCGGAGGGGGACGTTCCCGCGATGGCCTGTGCGGGCCACCCGGAGTGGTCACCTCGGAAGGGTCGACCCTGATCCCCCCTCCCTCATCGTCGTCGGGTCTGGCCGTTCGTCACCCGATCGGGTGTGCGAAGCAGCGCCCAACCGACGAGGGCACCTCCCACGTTCCGACGCGAACGCCGGGCTGCGGGTCCGGCTCAGTCGCGGGTGAGCTTGCGGTAGGTCACCCGGTGCGGGCGGGCGGCGTCCTGGCCGAGGCGGTCGATCTTGTTCTTCTCATACGACTCGTAGTTGCCCTCGAACCAGTACCACTTGGCACTGTCCTCGTCGTCGCCCTCCCAGGCGAGGATGTGGGTGGCGACCCGGTCCAGGAACCAGCGGTCGTGGGAGATCACGACGGCGCAACCCGGGAACTCGAGCAGCGCGTTCTCCAGCGAGCCGAGGGTCTCGACGTCGAGGTCGTTGGTCGGCTCGTCGAGGAGCAGCACGTTGCCGCCTTCCTTGAGGGTCAGCGCCAGGTTGAGGCGGTTGCGCTCGCCACCGGACAGCACACCGGTGGGCTTCTGCTGGTCGGGGCCCTTGAAGCCGAACGCGCCGATGTAGGCGCGGGACGGCATCTCCTGGGCGCCGACCTGGATGTAGTCCAGGCCCTCCGACACCGTCTCCCAGACCGTCTTCTTGGGGTCGAGGTGCTCGCGGCCCTGGTCGACGTAGGACAGCTTGACGGTCTCGCCGATGCGCACCGATCCGGCATCGGCTTCCTCGAAGCCCACGATGGTCTTGAACAGCGTGGTCTTGCCGACGCCGTTCGGGCCGATGATCCCGACGATGCCACCGCGGGGAAGCGTGAACGACAGGTCGTGCATGAGGACCCGGTCGCCGAAGCCCTTCTTGAGGTCGTTCGCCTCGATGACGACTGACCCGAGGCGCGGACCCGCGGGGATCTGGATCTCCTCGAAGTCGAGCTTCTTGTTCTTGTCGGCCTCGGCGGCCATCTCCTCGTAGCGCGCGAGGCGGCTCTTGCTCTTGGCCTGGCGCCCCTTGGCGTTCATCCGGACCCACTCGAGCTCGTCCTTGACCCGCTTGCTCAGCTTGGCGTCCTTCTTGCCCTGTACGGCCAGCCGCTCCTGCTTCTTCTCCAGGTAGGTGGAGTAGTTGCCCTCGTACGGGTAGGCGCGGCCGCGGTCGAGCTCCAGGATCCACTCGGCGACGTTGTCGAGGAAGTACCGGTCGTGGGTGACGGCCAGCACTGCGCCGGCGTAGCGGGACAGGTGCTTCTCGAGCCAGTCGACGGACTCGGCGTCGAGGTGGTTGGTGGGCTCGTCCAGCAGCAGCAGGTCAGGGGCTTCGAGCAGCAGCTTGCAGAGCGCCACGCGGCGCTTCTCCCCACCCGACAGGACGCTCACGTCGGCGTCGCCCGCCGGGACGCGCAGCGCGTCCATGGCCTGCTCGATGAGGGAGTCGACCTCCCAGCCGTTCTTGGCCTCGATGACGTCCATCAGCGGGGCCTGCTCGGCCATGATGGC
>JBKJVH010000183.1:0-6144 GCA_046590985.1 Mycobacteriales bacterium | reverse complement strand
CGCAGCGACCTCGACGTCGTCGCCCGCGCAGGTGCCCGGCTCTGGCAGGTGCTCGGACTGACCTCCGCGGACGTGATGGTGTGCGACCTGCCGCTGCTGCCGACCGCTGCGCTGCAGGCGCTGCAGCTCGGCGCACTGGGTGCCGGTGCACCCGCCCTGTTTCCCGGCCCCGACGGCATCGAGGCTGCGCTCAAACTGGTGCCCGCAACCGTGCTCGCACTTGAGTCCAGCACGGCCGCGGTCCAGATAGGCGCTGTTGCTGGATCGGTGGGATCGGTCCATACCGTGCTGTTGATAGGGGCTCCGACCGACGACGAGCGCGAGGACGTCGAGGTGGCCCTCGAGCAGGCCGGTGCGCGCGCGAAGGTGCTCGCGGCCCATGTCCCCGACGGTCATCGGCTGATGTGGGCTGAGTGCGCGCAGGGTGGGGAGGGTCTGCACACCTACCCCGACCTCGACCTGCTACAGCTCGTTGACCCCGAGAGCGGCGAGGCGGCCGAGGGGCCCGGCCCGCACGAGCTGGTCCTGACCCAGCTCGGTCTGCGTGGCAGCGCACTTGTCCGGTGGCGCACCGGAGACCTGGTGGACCAGGTCACATCTGAGCCGTGCCCCAAGTGCCGTCGGACGGTCCCGCGTGTCCTCGGCGCGCGGCGTCGTGCGCTGGTGCCGGACGTCGAGCTGCGCTCGGGCCGCCGTGGGGTCGATCTGCGCGCTGTCGCCGCCGCCCTCGTCGGCAGGGCTGATGTTGCCGACTGGCGGGTGATCCTTGGCAAGAGCGCGCGCAGCGACCGAAGCGACCTGCTGGTCCACGTGATTCCGCACCTGGACTCCGACATCACCGATGTCGCCGTCGCCGTGGCGCGGGACGTGCGGGCCGCGGCTGGTCTGCTGCCGACCCAGGTGATCATCGAGGAGTCCGGGAGCCTGCCCTCCGCTTCGCCGCTGTCCCGCAGGGTGCACACCCGCGCCTGAGTCGCCCGGCTACTACTGTCGTCGCGTGGCCTACCTCGACCATGCGGCCTCGACGCCCATGCTTCCTGAGGCCGTCGCCGCCGTCTCCGCAGGCATGACGGAGCCCGGCAACGCCTCCTCCCTGCACAGCGCAGGACGACGCGCGCGGCGCACGGTGGAGGAGTCACGCGAGGCGGTTGCTGCTGCTCTTGGCGCCCGGCCGTCCGAGGTGCTGTTCACCGGCGGTGGCACGGAGAGCGACAACCTGGCGGTCAAGGGCATCTTCTGGGCGAGGCGGGCCGCGGACCCGCGCCGCACCCGCATCCTCGCCTCGGCCGTAGAGCACCACGCCGTTCTCGACGCGGTCGAGTGGCTGGTCGCCCATGAGGGCGCGTCGGTCACATGGCTCGAGGTGGACCCACTGGGCCGCGTGCACCCTTCGACGCTCCAGGCAGCCCTCGACGATGACGTCGCCTTGGTCACCGTGATGTGGGCCAACAACGAGGTCGGCACCATCCAGCCCATCGTGGAGCTGGCGGAGGTTGCTCACGCGGCCGGTGTGCCGCTGCACACCGATGCCGTCCAGGCGATTGGTCAGCTGCCGGTGGACTTTGCGGCCAGCGGTGTGGATGCGCTGACGATGACCGGCCACAAGTTCGGCGGTCCCTTCGGGGCCGGCGCCTTGCTGTTGGGACGCGACGTCGCCTGCACCCCCTTGCTGCATGGTGGTGGTCAGGAGCGCGACGTGCGCTCCGGCACCTTCGACACCCCGGCCTTGGCTGGCCTTGCCATCGCCACGACGCTCGCCACCCAACGCCAGCCCGAAACCGGCGGCCGCTTGTCGGTGCTGCGCGACGACCTCGTACGCCGGGTGCTCACCGCCCTTCCCGATGCTGTCTACAACGGCGACCCCGTGGACCGGCTGCCCGGAAACGCGCACTTCTCCTTCCCCGGCTGCGAAGGAGACTCGCTGCTGCTGCTGCTCGATGCGCGTGGCATCGAGGTCTCCACGGGGTCGGCGTGCTCGTCGGGCGTTGCGCGGCCCTCGCATGTGCTGGTCGCCATGGGCCATGACGAGCACCAGGCCCGCAGCTCGCTGCGCTTTTCCCTCGGCCACAACTCAACTGCGGCAGATGTCGATGAGCTACTCGTCGCACTTCCCGCGGTCGTCGAACGCGCTAGGCGAGTGCCTGTCACATGAAGCTGCTCGCAGCCCTCTCCGGAGGTGTCGACTCCGCCGTAGCCGCTGCCCTCGCCGTCGACGCCGGCCACGACGTCACAGCTGTCCATCTCGCGCTGTCTGAGGCTCCCGCGGCGTTGAGGTCAGGGTCGCGCGGATGCTGCTCCCGCGAGGACGCACGAGACGCCGCTCGGGTGGCCGACGTGCTCGGGATCCCCTTCTACGTTTGGGATCTCGCCGAGCAGTTCCGAGCCGACGTGATCGACGACTTCATCGCCTCCTACGCAGCCGGCCACACGCCCAATCCCTGCTTGCGGTGCAACGAGAAGATCAAGTTCACGGCAGTTCTCGACCGTGCGCTTGGCCTCGGCTTCGACGCTGTCGTCACGGGTCACCACGCCTCGCTCATTGAGGGTGTGCTGTCGCGGTCGGTCGACATGGCCAAGGACCAGAGCTATGTCCTCGCTGTCCTCACGCAGGGGCAGCTGGCACGCACCGTGCTGCCACTCGGTCAGTTGACCAAGGACGAGGTCCGT
This sequence comes from Mycobacteriales bacterium, assembly GCA_046590985.1. Classification (GTDB taxonomy): domain Bacteria; phylum Actinomycetota; class Actinomycetes; order Mycobacteriales; family SCTD01; genus RYN-111. The sequence continues at coordinate 3,477 of JBKJVH010000183.1, read as the reverse complement.
TCGTTGGCGAGGACCCGGGGTCTCGGAGTCGCTGACAAGGCTGACTCGCATGACATCTGCTTCATCGCAGATGGCGACACCGCTGGGTTTCTGCGCAATCACCTGGGCGAGCAGCCCGGTCCGGTCATCGACGCGCTGACCGGCGCCGTCGTCGGCCACCATGACGGGGCATACGCCTTCACCGTCGGCCAGCGTCGAGGCCTCGACCTGAAGGTCGGGGCAGCCGATGGCCGTCCTCGTTATGTGCTGTCGGTCGAGCCGGTTTCTTCCACCGTGACCGTTGGCCCAGTCGAAGCTCTGGACGTCCTGGTCGTCCGCACTGGCGCTCCTGTGTGGTCGTCAGCCCGATCGCTGCCGTTGCGCTGCGAGGTCCAGTTGCGCGCGCACGGCATGGTCCACGCCTGCACCGTGACCCCCGCGGGGGAGGGCTGGTCGATCCGCCTCGACACCCCCGCCCGCGGCCTCGCCCCCGGACAAGCTGCTGTCCTGTACGACGGATCCACCGTCCTCGGCTCCGCGACGGTGCTGTCCGCAGCCTGAACGCTCGCTAGCGGCGCCGAGATGTCGTTCGGGGCGCGAATGTGGCCGCAGATCACGTCCGAAAAGACATCTCGGCAGCCGGGACGGCGTCAGCCGTCGTCGAAGACGTCTTCGATCTTGCAGCCGAACAGCCTGGCGATGCGAAAGGCCAGCGGCAGCGCGGGGTCGTACTTTCCGGACTCGATCGCGTGGATCGTCTGCCGGCTCACTGCCAGGGCATCTGCGAGGTCAGTCTGTGTCCAGTTCCGCTCCGCCCGCAGAACCCGCAGCGTGTTCTTCACGCGCCCTCGTCGGTGCCCGACCGCACGTCGGCCCGACGACGACCACGGTCGATCCGGGCCTGCTGCACGAGCCAGGCGAGTGCCCAGGCGCCTCCCGTGACCCCGAGCGAGTCCCCGGCGTCGGGCGCGTAGTGCGCGTCGAGTGCTTGCCTGACCGTGGCAATGATCGTCCAGCCAAGCCCCACCGCGGCACCGATGGCGAACGTGTCCCGTGCCAACTTCCACTGGAACGCGTCTCGGTTCTCATAGAGAGATATGCCGTTGATGCAGGCAATGAATGCCAGCGTGACGAGGCCATCAAGGGCGCCGTCGTCGGGCAGGAACACGATGACCAGCAGGTACCCGGCAGCCAAGCTCGGGCCCATCACCAGGGCCCGCCGGTTCCGATGCCGTCGTCTCCGGCGAGAGTGGAGGATCTGCTCGTGGGCGCTCATGCGGGGCTGGAATCTCGCCAGCGATCGACGAGCGTGCCCTGGAGCCACACGAGACCGAGCACCGTCAGCGCGGTGGTCGATGTTCCCTGGTAGTTGGAGTCCAGCAGCTGCCGAGTTGCCGCGACCATCATCCAGACCGCCGAGCACGCGGCGCCGAGAGCGAAGCGCAGAATTACCCGCTGCCGTTGCCACGTGTCCGCGCCTTCCAGGATCAAGGGTCCTCCGGCGCTCACGGCGGCATATAGCACGATGATGAGCGAGTCCAACGGATCGTCGAGCCAGATCACGCTCGCGAGGAAGGCGAGGAGGGCGAGGGTGTCGAGCGGAATCCAATAGCGCTGGCGGCGGCGGCGCATCGCCCGGCGCTGCTGGATCTGTTCTGTCGGATCCGCGGCGGGATTCGCGTCATAGAAGGTCATCGCAGAAACGTAAAGGGTGCTTTACGTGATGTCAAGGAACCTTCACATGCTCGGAAGCGTGACCTTTCCGGCGTACCGGCTCGCGATCGGCTGGGTCGAGAGGGCGTCAGTGGGCCCGCTCGGCCCCAGTACGCTGACCACATGGCCGACGACACAGTGCAGTTGACCGACCTCGAGGTGATCCAGCAGTTCAGCCTGGCCGTTCGCGGAGCTACGGCACCGCGGCGCGACGTGATCGCCGCGCTGGAGGCCGATCTGGCTTATCTCAGCGCCCCGCGCAAGGCCGCGTCAGCCCCGAAGTCGGACGCCGCGCCGGAGCAGGTGAAGGCGCCAGCCAAGCCAGCCCTGGTCGCCAAGCCAGCAACGAAGCCAGCTGCCGAGGCCCCGACGAAGAAAGTCGCAGCGAAGGCGCCAGTGAAGGCGCCAGCCAAGAAGGCCCCGGCCACCAAGGCGACGCGCGCGCGCAAAGGGTGACCGCGCTGTGGCGGTCAGGCACCGTCACCGGCATCGGCTCGCTGCCCGGCAAGGAACCGTCCGAGGCCTGCCAGTACGTCCTCGACGAGCTGCCGATCCCGCACCTGCCTGAGTTGCCTGACCGCGGCTGGCATGCGGACATCGCCGGTCGAGGTGCGGCGCTTCTGGCTGACCTGTACGTCGACCTCCAGCCCAGCGGCTGGCGGATCGTTCCGCGACCCAGCCGCGACGGGCAGCGCGCGCGCGACCTTCTCGCCCGCGATGTCGACGCGCTCGAGAAGGCCGCCTCGGGCACTGCGCCGGGCATCCTGAAGCTGCAGGCGACCGGCCCGTGGACCCTCGCCTCGCTCCTGGAGCTGCACCGCGGCAACAAGGTCCTCTCCGACCATGGCGCCATGGCCGACCTGGCCCAGAGCCTGGCCGAGGGGTTGAAGAACCACGTGGCCGACGTGCAAAGACGACTTCCCGGTACGACGATCGCGCTGCAGCTCGATGAGCCGAGCCTGCCAGCAGTGCTGGCCGCGCGCATTCGCACGGCGAGCGGCTTCGGCACCTTCCGGGCGCCTGATCGACAGGTGGCGCGCGATCGCTTGACGACCGTGCTCGCTGCCGCCGAGCACACCGTGATCCATTGCTGCGCAGGCGATCCGCCGCTCGAGATCATGGGGCTAGCCGGGGCACTGAGCTTCGACGGCTCGCTGCCCTTTGACGAAGAGGTTCTCGGTGAGCTGCTCGAGCAGGGGCGCGGCCTGCTGCTTGGGGTGGTGCCTGGCACCGACACGACGCTGCCGAGCGTCAAGCAGATCGTCGAGATCGTCAGACGTCTACGCGACCGCGCGGGACTGACGGAGGTGACGTTGACCCCGACCTGTGGGCTGGCCGGGGCCACCGAAGGCTATGTGCGGGCCGCCCTGAAAAGATTGGTGGAGGCAGCCACAGCGGTGGAGGAGGACCAGCGGCAGTGACCGAGATCGACGGTGTGCCGGTCGACGCGCTCGAGCGCCATGCCGAGCTGTCCCAGACCGTGGAGGAACTGGCCTTCCGCTACTACGTGCTGGCCCAGCCGACGGTGGCCGATGCGGCGTACGACGAGCTGGTCCGCGAGCTCGAGGTTCTCGAACAGGCCCACCCATCGCTGCGCACGCCTGACAGCCCAACGCAGAAGGTCAACGAGCGCTTCTCCACCGATTTCACGCCGGTCGAGCACCTCGAGCGACTGATGAGCCTCGACAACGTCTTCACCGAGAACGAGCTGCGGGCCTGGGCAGCCCGCCAGGCGAAAGAGGGTCAGGCCCGCTACCTGTGCGAGCTGAAGATCGACGGGCTCGC
>JBKJVH010000071.1:0-10765 GCA_046590985.1 Mycobacteriales bacterium | reverse complement strand
CGGGCGACGGCGGCGCAGCGGTGGCTGGACGCCGTCGGCCAGGCGGCGGGTGGTGCACAGGAAGCCGGTGTGGCCGACCATCCGGTGCTGGGGACGCACCGCGAGGCCCTCCACGTGCCAGCCGCGGAGCATGGTCTCCCACGACTCGGGCTCGGTGAAGGTGCCGTGCTCGCGCATCCCCTCGACCGTGCGGGACAGCTGGGTGGTGGTCGCGACGTAGCAGCAGAGCACCCCACCGGGGCGGAGCGCCTTGGAGACCGCGTCCAGGCACTCCCAGGGCGCGAGCATGTCCAGCACGACCCGGTCGACGTCGGTCTCGACGAGCTCGTCCTGCAGCGACCCGACCGTGATGCTCCAGGCCGGGTGGGGGCCGCCGAAGAAGCGCTCCACGTTCTTCTGGGCGATCTCGGCGAAGTCGGCGCGCCGCTCGTACGAGCTGAGCCTTCCCTCGGTGCCGACGGCCCGGAGCAGCGACATCGACAGCGCGCCGGAGCCGACGCCCGCTTCGACGACGTGCGCGCCGGGAAAGACGTCGGCCATCCCGACGATGTTGGCGCTGTCCTTCGGGTAGACGACCTGCGCGCCTCGCGGCATCGACAGCACGTAGTCCGGCATCAGTGGCCGCAGCGCCAGGTAGGTCGTGGTGCCGATCCCGACCGTGACGGCGTCCGGGCCACCGATCAGGTCGTCGTGGTTGAGGATGCCCTTGTGGGTGTGGAACTGCTTGCCCACCTCGAGGGTGATGGTGTGCATCCGGCCCTTGGGGTCGGTGAGCTGCACCTGGTCGCCTGCGCTCAGGGGTCCGCGTCGTCGTGTCGTCTCGTAGCTCACCGGTGACAGGCTAGACAGCCATCGCGGCGGCCACGTCGGCGCTGACCACGACCTGAGGTGTCGGGCCGGCTACGACGTACTCCGAAGCGGGCGTCAGGCGCATGAAAGCCAGCAGCGCCTCCCCGCTGAGGCCGGGGTCCAGCAGCAGCCCCGGCTCGAGCTTGCGGGCGCCGTCGGCCACCACCACCCAGGGCCGCCTCTCGACCGGCACCTGACGCACCCAGGCCTCGCTGACGATCCCCTCGAGGCGGCCGGCGCCGTCCACGACCAGCAGCGCGCGGGCACCCAGCGCATGCGCCTGGCGGACGGCCTCCGCGAGCGGCAGCGTGGCCGCCACCGGCAGCGCGGGGCGGGCGAGCGAGGCCACCGACACGGTCGGCAGCTTGCTCACGACCTGGGAGCGCTTCAGCGTTGCGGCGGCGCCGAGATAGATGAAGGCACCGACCAGGCCCGACAGGAACACCGTGCTGAGATCGGCTCTGCCGACGCCGAGCGCGGGCAGCACGCCGATCAGCAGCCCCGGGATGACGACGAGCGCGATGCCCATGCCGGCGCGGGCGCTCGCGCGGGTGGCGCGCTCCTGGTCCTTGCCGTAGTGCCACAGCACGCTGCGCAGCACCCGGCCACCGTCCAGCGGCAGTCCCGGGAGCAGGTTCAGCGCCGCGATGGCTCCGTTGGTGACCGCCGCCCCGTCGAACAGCAGCCGGGCCACCGAGCCGTGCTCGAACAGCCCGGCGGCCGCGAGCCCGCTGCCGGCGAGCAGCAGGGACACCATCGGGCCGCTGATGGCCACGGCGTACTCCCGGGCGGGGGTCTGCGGTGGCTCGGTGATCTCGGTCAGGCCGGCGAGCAACGTGACGGTGATGCTCCGGACCGGCAGGTCGAACGCCCGCGCCACCAGGCAGTGCCCGATCTCGTGCAGCACCACGCTCGCGAGCAGCAGCAGCACGAAGGCCAGCGCCGCGGCGTACGCCTGCCCGTTCCCGACCTGGTCCCGCAGCAGTGACTGGCCGGACAGCACCAGGTAGGCCGCGAACAGGAACCACGACGGCATCAACAGGATCGGGACTCCGACAACCCGACCGATGAGAAGCCCGCGCTGCGGGGAGGGGTCAGGCACTCCTGAAGCCTACGCGGGCAGGCTGCCGGACCAGGCCACCCGCGTGCCGACCTTCTCGGCGTGCTGGATCTGGAGGCCATGTCGCTGTGCGGTGCGCTCGACGGCTCCGGTATCGGCGGCGACCGCCACGAGCCGGCCACCGGGTCGCAGCATCAGCACCGCGCCCGGGATGTCAGGGGCGGACAGGGCGACCACCACGTCTGCGGGTCCTTCGGTGACGAGGTCGCAGCCCGTACCGGCCTGCAGGGCGCGTCGGATCATGCCGCCCTCGCCGAGGACGATGACGACCTGGTGGTCCCGCACGCCGGCGAGGGCCGTGATGACGGCGCTGAGCACAGGTGACGGTTCCATGGCGCACCCTCCCCACGGCGTCCGCGTGCCCTTCGGCGCGGGCAGAAGGACCCTATCGGCAGGAGGTGAGGCGGTGTTGAGCCCCGGGACCGGAATCTTGTGGGGTCGGTGAGCGGCGGCTCGGCCGTGGGCGTTGACTCCGGACGGGATCGGCGTTGAGGGTCGCGTTACGCCCCGGTTCGACCGCCTCGGGCGGGGCGTATCGCGACCCTGAACGCGCGCGGCTGCGTGCGTGCTCGCTCCTGCGGCGTGGGGTGGCGGAAGTGTCGGTGGTGGGCCGTACCGTCGCTGCCATGACCGCCACCGTCGATGTCGATCTTGAGCCCGTCGACCTGCCGCTGCCCGTGCTGGGCTCGCTGTCGCCGTCCCGCGCCGGTGACTTCATGACGTGTCCGCTGCTGTTCCGCTATCGGACCATCGACCGACTGCCTCAGGCCCCGTCCTCCGCCGCCGTCCGCGGCACGCTCGTGCATGCCGTTCTCGAGCGGTTGTTCGACCTCGCGCCCGCCGAGCGGACTCCTGCTGCGGCCGCCGCGCTGCTCGCCCCGGAGTGGGCGGCCCTCACGGAGGCCGAGCCTGAATTGGCCGGTCTGTTCACCGACCCTGCGGAGCTGTCCCCGTGGCTGGCGTCCGCGAAGGCGCTGCTGGACGGCTACTTCACGCTCGAGGACCCGACCCGGCTCAACCCCGCCGAGCGCGAAGCGTTCGTGGAGGTCGTGCTGCCCGGTGGCCTGCGGCTGCGCGGCATCGTGGACCGGCTCGACGTCGCGCCCAGCGGTGACCTGAGGGTGGTGGACTACAAGACGGGACGCTCCCCCGGCGAGGCGTTCGAGGGCAAGGCGCTGTTCCAGATGAAGTTCTACGCCCTCGTGCTCTGGCGCACCCGCGGCATCATCGCCAAGCGGCTGCAGCTGATGTATCTCGGTGACCGCGAGGTCCTCACCTACTCCCCCGACGAGAGCGACCTGCTCGCCACCGAGCGCAAGCTCCTCGCGCTCTGGGAGGCGATCGAGAAGGCCACCCAGGCGCGCGACTTCCGCCCGCGGGCGTCAAAGCTCTGCGAGTGGTGTGACCACCGAGCCCATTGTCCGGAGCAGGGCGGCACGTTGCTGCCCTGGCCGGAGGTCGTTCCCGACCCCGCCGCGTCCGAGGCTCGGCACCTGGCGGCGCAGGCGCGTTCCGTGGCTGATCGCTCCCACGACGCTTCCGCGTGAGGGAGATGTCCACACCGGGCAGAAAGTGAAAAGAGAAACAGTCAGATTGGCTGCGAACGTCGGAGGTCGGTGTCACACTGCAGGCAAGGACGATCCCAGGAGAGCGCCATGACCACCCTTGACACCGACACGAGCGCCGACGCGCTCAGCCACCTCGCCGTCGGCGGGCAGCTCCACATGCCGCTGCCGGAGACCTTCGGCACGGTCCAGGAGGAGCGGATGCACCGCAAGGTGCAGCTCGCGGCGACGTTCCGGATGTTCAGCAAGGCCGGCCTCGACGAGGGCGTCGCGGGCCACGTGACCGCGCGCGACCCCGAGTTCACCGATTCCTACTGGGTCAACCCTTTCGGCATGCACTTCAGCCTGATCAAGCAGTCCGACCTCGTGCGGGTGAACCACGCCGGCGAGGTGGTGGAAGGCAACCGGGCCGTCAACGGGGCGGCCGTGGCGATCCACTGCGCGGTCCACGCGGCCCGCCCGGACGTCATCGCGGCAGCCCACGCGCACGGCCCGTACGGCAAGACGCTGTCAAGCCTGCCGCAGGGCATCGAGATGCTGACCCAGGACGCGTGCGCGTTCTACGACGACTTCGGCATCCACGAGAGCTTCTCCGGCGTGGTGCTCGACGCCGAGGAGGGCAACAAGATCGGCAAGGCGCTGGGCTCGAAGAAGGCCGTCATCCTGCGCAACCACGGGATGCTGACGGTCGGTCACACCGTCGAGAGCGCCGCATGGTGGTTCCTCACGCTCGAGCGCACGGCCCAGTCGCAGCTCATGGCGCACGCCGCCGGCACGCCGCTGGTGATCGACGACGCGAACGCCGAGGCGACCTACGCCACCGTCGGCGGGGAGTTCGCGGGCTGGTTCCAGTTCCAGCCGATCTGGCAGCGCGTCAGCAAGGACAACCCCGACATCTGGGACTGACCTCAGTCCACCAGATCTCGCAGCAGTGCCAGGTCGACCCCGACCAACGAGCTGCGGACGGCCCGACGCGGGGCCGCCAGGATGCTGACGCCCGGGACGCTCGGCACGGCGATCACCGCGCAGCCGGCGGCCTCACCGGACAGCACCCCTGCGGCGGAGTCCTCCAGCACAACACACGCCGACGCCGGGACCCCCAGGTGCAGCGCCGCCGAGAGGTAGGGCTCCGGGTGCGGCTTGCCGTGCACGACCTCGTCACCGGCCACCGTCAGGTCGAACGGCCCGAGCCCCTGGGCGAGCACCGCGTCGACCAGCACCCGGTAGGACGAGGACACCAGCGCCTGCGGGATCCCCGCGTCCCGCACGAGCGCGAGCAGGTCGAGCACGCCCGGTAGCACCGCCAGGTTCGCGGTGAACAGCTCGACCATCCGGTTCAGCAGCCAGCCGGAGGCCACCGCCACCGCAGCAGGCGAGGTGTCGACGCCGTAGTGCTCCAGGATGGCCGGCACCGCGACCTCGAGCCGGGTCCCGACGATCTGCGCCTTCAGCTGCTCGCTCCACACGCCCCCGAGCTGGGCTGCCAGCTCCTCCTCCGCGATGGTCCACAGCGGTTCGGAGTCCACGATCAGCCCGTCCATGTCCCAGAGGACGGCGCGGAGCGGGCCCTTCAGGCCGACCGCCGCTCACGCACCGGCAGCGGCGACACCGATAGCGGCCGTGCAGGCAGGACGGGGCGGGCCCGGAAGCGCTCGGTGACCGCGGCGCGAAGCACCCGGAAGCCGTCGCGCCAGGTGTTGAGGTTGCTGTGGCCGTGGATCCGCTCGAGCTCGAAGGACGGCACCTCGGTGACCTTCAGCCGACCGCGGGCCACCCGGATGTTGATGATCGTCTCGACCTCGAAGCCGTCGCCCCAGAGCTTCTTGTCCAGCTGCTCCGTGCCGGCGCGGAGGTCGAGCGTCGGCAGGCAGCGCGTCCAGAACGCGTTGTAGCCGTAGCAGAGGTCGGTGTACCTGGTGCCGAACAGGATGTTCACCACGACGCTGAGCCCCCAGTTGCCCGCCCGCCGCAGCCACGTCAGGTCACAGCTGCCGCCACCCTCGGCGAACCGGGTGCCCTTGGCGAAGTCGGCGCCCTCGAGCAGCGCCGCGACATAAGCCGGGATCTCCGTCGGGTCCGCGGAGCCGTCCGCATCCAGCATGACGACGATGTCGCCGCGGACGGCCGCGAAGCCGCAGGCCAGCGCGTTCCCCTTGCCCTGCCGGGTCTGGTGCACGACCCGGATCGACGGCCGCAGGGCACGGGCCACCTCGACGGTGCCGTCGGTGCTCCCCCCGTCGACGAGGATCACCTCGTACAGGTCCTCGGGGAGTGTGGTGAGCACGTGCGGCAGGTTGGCGGCCTCGTTACGCGTAGGGATGACGACGCTCACCCGCGGGGACGCGTGGGGAAGGAGAGCAACCAGATGGTGCTCAGCGTGAAGGTCGTCCGGCACATTCTGAAAGGGCACGGGGGCTCCTGGAGGTCTCAGGGGCCCGGTTTCGCCTCTCGCTCCCCGCTGGGCCATGGCGACCAGGTCGCCCAGCGGATCAGTGCGTTGCCCTGCGTGTCATTGCTGTTGGGGTGCGGTACCTGCATGATGCCGTGGGACTGCCGTGCTCGGTGGGACTGGTGGGAACACTGTCGGGGGGACCCGGCCCGCAACGGCCGGCCACGATCAACGCTGCCCCACAATGGTGTCGAGGACGTTAACGCACTGCTATCAACGAGCCACGCTCAGCAAAGACACTGGGCCTACACCGCGGATCGGGGGGACGACACACCATGACCACGGTGTCGGTCGTCATCTGCACCTACACGGCCAAGCGCTGGGCCAACCTGGCTGCCGGCGTGGCCGCGGTGGTCAGCCAGTTGGAGCCGGAGGACGAGCTGCTGGTGGTGGTCGATCACGCTCCCGACGTCCAGTCCCGCGCCGAGGCGGAGTTCACCGGGTGCCGGGTGCTGCCCAACAGCCACGGCCAGGGCCTGTCGGGGGCCCGCAACACCGGCGTCGGCGCGGCGACCGGCGACGTCGTGGCGTTCCTGGACGACGACGCCCTGCCGGGCCCCGGCTGGCTCGCGTCCCTTCGTACGCCGTTCGTCGACCCTCAGGTGATCGGCGTCGCCGGAGCCGTGAACCCCGACTGGGAGGGCGGCAGCGCCCCTCGCTGGTTCCCGCTCGAGTTCGGCTGGGTCATCGGCTGCGACTACGTCGGGCTGGCCGGCCACGGCGACCAGGTACGCAACCCCATCGGCGCCAGCATGGCCTTGCGGCGCGAGCCGATGACGAAGGCAGGCGGCTTCTCGGAGCTCGTCGGCCGGGTGGGTGAGCTGCCCGTCGGCTGCGAGGAGACCGAGCTCAGCATCAGGTTGGCCACGACCGACCCCACTGGCCGCGTCGTCCGGGACACCTCCGGCGCGGTGGCGCACCTGGTGCCGTCCGCGCGCCAGACCGTGAGGTACTTCCTGTCCCGTTGCTACCACGAGGGCCGGTCCAAGGCCGTGCTGTCCACCCTGGTCGGTACCCAGCAGGGGCTGGCCGCCGAGCGTGCGTACACGACCCGCACCCTGCCGCGGGGGGTCCTCCGGCACACCGCCGCCGGCGTCCGCGGGGATCTCGCCGGGTTTGCGCGGGCCGCCATGATCCTGCTCGGCCTCGGCACCACCGGCTTCGGCTTCCTCACCGCCCGCCGCAAGGGCTAGCCCGGCGGGGGTCCATCTGCACAAGGAGAAGACATGAAGATCGGCATCATCGGAGCCGGCAACATCGGCGGCAACCTGACCCGCCGGTTCACGGCGGCCGGCCACGAGGTCACCGTCGCGAACTCGCGGGGTCCCGAGACGCTGGCTGACCTGGCGGCCGAGACCGGCGCGAAGGCCGTCACGGTCGCCGAGGCCGCGCGCGACGCCGACCTCGTCGTGGTCACGATCCCCCAGAAGCGCCTGCCTGACCTGCCCGCCGACGTGCTCGCCGGCGCGGCCGACGGTGCCGTCATCGTCGACACCGGCAACTACTACCCGCAGCAGCGCGACGGCAAGATCGCCGAGATCGAAGCCGGCCGGACCGAGAGCCGTTGGGTGAGCGACCAGCTCGGCGTGCCGGTCGTGAAGGCCTTCAACGGCATCTACGCCGCGCACCTGCTCACCGAGGGCCGACCGGCCGACGACCCCGAGCGCCGGGCGCTCCCGATCGCCGGTGACGATCCGGCCGCCAAGGCCAAGGTTGCCGCGCTGCTCGACGAGATCGGTTTCGACACCGTGGACGCGGGCGGCCTGGACGAGTCCTGGCGCCAGCAGCCCGGCACCCCGGTGTACGGGCTCAGCGCCGACAGCGCCGGCGTCCGCGCCGCGCTGGCCGCCGCGACCGAGGAGCGCACCGCGGAGTGGCGCGCGTAGGAGCGCCCGCCCGGCGCCGAGGTCTGCCACCGGCCCGCTCGCGCGCACGCCCTGGCTCGGCACACCCCGGGTGCCGGAGCCCCACTACCTCGCGGCGAAGTACTTCGCCTCGGGGTGGTGGACGATGATCGCGGACGTGCTCTGCTCCGGCGTGAGCATGAACTCGTCGGACAGCTCCACCCCGATGCGCTGCCACTCCAACAGGTCCTGCACCTTGTCCTGGTCCTCGACGTCCGGGCACGCCGGGTAGCCGAAGGAGTACCGCGAGCCGCGGTACTCCTGCTTGGACAGCATCGCCTGCAGGTCACCTTCCTGCGTGAAGCCGAGCTCGGTACGGACCCGGTGGTGCCAGTACTCCGCCAGCGCCTCGGTGAGCTGGACGGACAAGCCGTGCAGCTCGAGGTACTCGCGGTAGGCGTCCCGCTGGAACATCTCGTTGGTGACCTCGGACACGTGCGAGCCCATGGACACGACCGTGAAGCCGACCACGTCGATCTCGCCGGTGTCCTGGGGCCGGAAGAAGTCCGACAGGCACAGCCGCCGGTCGCGGCGCTGGCGCGGGAAGGTGAACCGGCAGCGCTCGTCCCCGGACTCGGGGTCAAGGATGATCAGGTCCTCGTCCTTGCTGACGCACGGGAAGTAGCCGTGCACGACGGCCGCCTCCATGATCCCTTCGGACTGGACGCGTGACAGCAGCTCGCGCAGCCGCGGCCGGCCCTCGGTCTCGACGAGCTCCTCATAGGTCGGCCCGTTCCCCGCGCGACTCCCCCGCAGCCCCCACTGGCCCAGGAACAGCGCCCGCTCGTCGAGCCAGGCGGAGTAGTCCGCCAGCGCGATGCCCTTGGTGATCCGCGACCCCCAGAACGGCGGCTCGGGGATCGAGTTGTCCGCAGCCACGTCGGACCGGCCCGTCACCTCGATCACCGGCTCCCGCAAGGCGCGCGCCTCGGCAATCGCCTTCGACTTGAGGTGCCGCTCCTTGCGCTCGCGCTCCTTCTCGGCATCCGCCGCGGACTGCTCAGCCGTCACCTCGCCGCGCTTGACGGCCATCAGCTGGTCCATGAGCCGGAGCCCCTCGAAGGCGTCCCTGGCATAGCGGACGTCCCCGTCGAAGACCTCAGCCAGGTCCTGCTCGACGTAGGCCCGCGTCAACGCAGCGCCGCCGAGGATGACCGGGAACCGGGTGGCGATCCCGCGGGTGTTCATCTCCAGCAGGTTCTCCTTCATGACGACGGTGCTCTTCACGAGCAGCCCAGACATGCCGACCACGTCGACGTCGTGCTCCTCGGCGGCCTCCAGGATCGCTGCGACCGGCTGCTTGATGCCGATGTTCACGACGCTGTAGCCGTTGTTGGAAAGGATGATGTCGACGAGGTTCTTGCCGATGTCGTGGACGTCGCCCTTGACGGTGGCCAGCACGATCTTGCCCTTGCCGACCTGGCCCTCGACCTTCTCCATGTACGGCTCGAGGTAGGCCACCGCGGTCTTCATGACCTCGGCGCTCTGCAGCACGAACGGGAGCTGCATCTCGCCGGAGCCGAAGAGCTCACCCACCACCTTCATGCCCGACAGCAGCGTGTCGTTGACGATGGCCAGCGGCTTCTGCCCACCGGCCATCGCGGCGTCGAGGTCGTCGCCGAGGCCGTTCTTCTCGCCGTCGATGATGCGGCGCTGGAGGCGCTCGTCCAGCGGCAGCTTCATCAGCGCGTCCATGCGGGACTCGGCCGTGACGGAGGCGTCGACGCCCTCGAACAGGTCCAGGAACGCGGTCAGCGGGTCGTAGCCCTCGCGGCGCCGGTCGTAGACGAGGTCCAGGGCGCACTCGCGCTGGTCCTCCGGGATCCGGTTCATCGGCAAGATCTTGGAGGCGTGCACGATCGCCGAGGTCAGGCCCGCCTTCTGGCACTCGTGCAGGAACACCGAGTTCAGGACCACCCGGGCGACCGGCTTCAGACCGAACGAGATGTTCGACAGCCCGAGGGTGGTGCCGACCCGCGGCCGGCGCTCCTTCAGGATCCGGATGGCCTCGATCGTCTCCAGGCCGTCCTTGCGGGACTCCTCCTGGCCGGTGCCGAGGGTGAACGCGAGGCAGTCCACCAGGATGTCCTCCTCGTGCATGCCGTACTCGCTGACCAGGGCGTCGATGGTCCGCTCGGCGATGGCGACCTTGCGCTCGGCGGTGCGGGCCTGGCCCTCCTCGTCGATCGTCAGCGTCACGACCGCAGCACCGTGTTCGCGCACGATCGGCATGATCTTGCGGTAGCGGCTGTCCGGGCCGTCGCCGTCCTCGAAGTTGACGGAGTTGATGATGGCCCGGCCGCCGAGGCACTCCAGCCCTGCCTCGATCACCGGTGGCTCGGTCGAGTCGAGCATGATCGGCAGCGTCGAGGCGGTGGCCAGCCGGGCGGCCGCGTCGCGCATGTCGATCGCGCCGTCCCGGCCCACGTAGTCGACGCACAGGTCGATCATGTGGGCGCCCTCGCGGACCGCGTCGCGGGCGATGTCGACGACCGCTTCCCAGTCGCCGGCAATCATCTTCTCGCGGAAGGCCTTGGACCCGTTGGTGTTGGTCCGCTCCCCCACCATCATCACGCCGGCGTCCTGGACGAACGGCACCGCGGCGTACAGCGAGGCGGCCCCGGCTTCCACCACCGGCGTACGGGGGGGCACCGCCCGCCCGCGGACTGCTTCCACGACGTGGCGCAGGTGCTCCGGGGTGGTGCCGCAGCAGCCGCCGACCAGACCGACGCCGTACTGCTTGGCGAAGTCCTGGAGGGCGTCGGCCAGCTGCTCGGGGTCGAGCGGGTAGACGGCTCCGTGCTTGCCGAGCTGCGGCAGGCCGGCGTTGGGCATGACGCTGATCGGCACGGTGGAGTGCTGGGACAAGAAGCGCAGG
>JBKJVH010000225.1:0-3046 GCA_046590985.1 Mycobacteriales bacterium | reverse complement strand
GGCGGCACCACCGTCGGCGGCGTGCTGGTCGGCGCGTCCGCGGACCCGACCGTCGTGGCGCTGCCGTTCACCGGAGCACCGCACGTGCTGCTGCTGCTCGTGCTGGGCCTGATCATGGTCACCGCCGGCATCCTGACTCTCGGGCTCGAGCGCCGGCACGCCCGCGTGGGCCCGGCCGCCCGCGCCCGGGTGAGCCCACCACCGCCCAGCACCTGACCTGAGCTCAGGCCATGACCCTGCTTGAGCTGCAGCCCTTCGAGGCTGACACCCCCTCGCCGCCGCCCCGGCTCGTGCCGGTGCTCTCGCTCGGCCAGGAAGCGGTGCTGCGCGTCCTGGCGCTGTTGTGGACGGTGGCCGCCGCCGCGTTCTGGGTGTGGTGGCTGTCCCCGGCGCGCGGGGGTTGGTCCACCGGTCGGGTCGGTGCTTCCCTCGGCCTGGCCTGGGTCAGCGGACTCGGCGGCTACTTCACGTTCTTCGCGTGCCGGATGACCAAGCCGGACGTGACCGCGCCCGTACCCGTGTTGCGGGTGGCGATGGTCGTGACGAAGGCGCCGTCAGAGCCGTGGCCGGTGGTGCAGCAGACCCTCGAGGCGATGCTCGACCAGGACCTGCCGTATGCGTACGACGTCTGGATCGCCGACGAGCGCCCCACCTTCGACTCGCTGCTCTGGTGCTTCCACCACGGCGTGCAGGTCAGCTCGCGGGAGGGTCAGGACGCCTACCACCAGAGCTCCTGGCCCCGTCGGACCAGGTGCAAGGAGGGCAACCTCGCCTGGTTCTACGACACCGTCGGCTACGACAGCTATGACGTGGTGTCGCAGCTGGACGCCGACCACGTGCCCGACCGCGACTACCTCGCGCAGGTCGTCCGGCCGTTCGCGGACCCCAAGGTCGGCTATGTCAGCGCGCCGAGCATCTGCGACGCCAACGCCTCGGCCGGCTGGACCGTACGCGGTCGGCTCCACAAGGAGGCGTCCCTGCACGGACCGTCCCAGGCGGGCTGCAACGACGGCTGGTCGCCGATGAACATCGGCTCGCACTACGCGGTGCGGACCGTCGCGCTCAAGGACGTCGGCGGCATCGGGCCGGACCTCGCCGAGGACTACAGCACGACGCTGTGGATGCAGGCCGCCGGCTGGGACGGGGTGTTCGCCCTCGACGCGATCGCGCACGGCGACGGCCCGGAGAGCCTGCGGGACATGATCACGCAGGAGATCCAGTGGTCGCGGAGCCTCGGCACCATCCTGACGCGCTGGGCGCCGGCGAAGTTCGCGCACCTGCACGGCCGGGTGGCGATCCGGATGGGCTTCCCGTTGCTGTTCTACCCGCTGCAGAGTCTGTTCTGCGTGCTCGGGACGCTGCTTCCGGTGTACGGGGTGGTGACCCGCGCGGCCTGGGGCAACTCGACGCTCGGGGACTTCTACGTCCACCTGTGGGCAGTGTCGATCGTCCTCATGACGATGCTCTGGTGGCTCCGTCGCTGCCAGGTGCTCCGGCCCGCGTCGGCGCCGCTCTGGTCGTGGGAGCTGGTGCTGTTCCAGCTGGTGCGCTGGCCGTTCGTGGCCTGGTCGTTCGTGCAGGGCATGGTCGCCGGGATCCGGCGCAGCGACAAGCCGTTCCGGGTCACCCCCAAGGGCGCCCAGGACCGGCCGCAGCTGTCGGTGTCGCTGCTCTGGCCGACCGCTGTCCTCGCCGCGCTGCCCGGTGTCGTGGTGGTGGCCGTGGACGCGCCGGGTCAGGTGCTCGGGCTCTGGCTGCTGCTGGGGATGCAGGCGCTGACCTACGGCGTCGCGCTGCTCGCCCTGGTCGTCCTGCAGGTACGGGCCGTCGCCGCCTCCCTCGGACCGGCCTCAGGCTCCCGGCACGGTCGGCGGGCGTTCGCGGTCGCCGCGGTGTCCCGGCTCGAGCTGCTCGCGGGGTGCTGGGCGCTGGCCTGCGTGGCTGCTGTGGTCGTGCGGGTCGCTCAGCTCTGACCGGTGGCGCGGGTCCAGCTCGGCACGCTCGGGTAGAGGTGACCCCAGAGCACCGGCGGGGTCCCTGACCAGACGTTGCTGCTCATCGCGACCGCGGCCCGGCTGAGCGCCGGTGAGGTCACCACCCGGACGCCGGCCAGCGCACGCAGCACGTTGCCGGTAATGCGGGCGCCGAGGACACCGGACTTCACGGCCAGCGCGGGGGAGGTCCCGGCGCGCACGGTGTTGCCGTACACGCTGGTGGCCAGGACCCGGCCGGCGAGGGTGATGCCGCCGTACCAGCTGTTCTTCTGCGCGTCGGTGACGCTGGTGTTCCAGCGGACCACGTTGCCGCGCTGGGCGTTGTTGGTCTGGCCGGTGTAGACGAGCAGGCCGGCGCCGTCGTTGCTCTGCGAGAGGTTGTGCTCGAGCACCGAGCCGGTGACGTTCTGGTCCAGGTCGAAGCCGTCGCCGTCGGCCGTACCGCCGGTGTGGTTGTGGTCGCTGGTGTTGTAGGCGATCCGGATGCTGCGCGAGTCATAGGTCCAGATGCCGACCGGGCCCTCGGGCGCCCGGCACAGGCCGCCGTTGCCCCAGGCGTGGCTGTGCATGATCGCGCTGCTCGCGGCGGAGCCCAGCACGATCCCGTTGCCGCTGTTGGTCGTGGTGTTGCGCGGGTCGCCGAGGTTGCCCCAGGCCTGCGTGCCGCTCACCACGACATCGGTGTGGGCGTAGGTCGGGGTCTGGGCGTTGAACCGCGGGCCCCAGGTGACCAGGCCGGCGTCGCGATTGGCGTGCAGCTTGGTGCTTTGGACGCGGACATGCGTGAAGCCGGTGTGCAGCCCGCCGATCGAGATGCCGTTGCGGAAGCCCGTGATGTCGAGGTCGCTGAGCCACAGCCCGGCCTGGCGCTGGGCTGTGTCGTTGTAGGCGTCCACCCCGGAGCGGCTGGCGTCCCCGACGAGGGTGAGGTGACTGAGAGTGATGCCGCCGGTGTTGTAGACCTTGACGCCGCCCAGGATCGTGGCGCCTCCGGTGACGGTGATCGGGGCGGTGACCGAGCCGGTGTCCTGGCTGTCGAGCACGAGTGGCCC
>JBKJVH010000015.1:0-10371 GCA_046590985.1 Mycobacteriales bacterium | reverse complement strand
CGGCAATCCACAGGGGCTGCGCCCTGTGGATTGCCGACAGAGGGGGCAGGATGTACCGGTGTCCCTGGCCGAGCGCACCCACCCACGACGTACGGGGCTCGCGATCCAGGCCACGGTGCTGCTCGCGGCGGCGGCCGTGGGACTCGTGATCGGAGCGGGACTGCTCCTCGCCGACCGACGCAGCTGGCAGGGTGCCAGGACCTCGATCGGCACCGTGACGGGGCGCTCCGACACCGGCGTGACGGTGGCTGCCGGCGGCCAGGCCGTCACGCTGCACCTGGCGAAGATCCCCCGACCGGGGGCCACGATCGAGGTCGAGGTCTCCCCCGACGGCCGCGCCCGCCCCACGTCGTACAAGCAGACGTGGTGGAAGGCGAGCCGCTCGGGGGTCGGCCTCGCGGTGCTGCTGGTGCTGCTCCTGCAGGGCTACCGCTATGCGGTCACCCGACGGGACTAGCTCCCGGAGGGGGTACGGCGCGGCTGTGCGGTGCTGCGCGGGCGCTCGCTCTGCGGGCGCGCGGGCTGACCCTGCGGCCGGGCAGGCCGGTCGCCGTAGCTACGACGCGGGCCGCGGGAGGGCCGCTCGGAGTAGGCGGGGCGAAGCGGCGCGGTCACCACGATGGCTTCGCCGGACTCCGCGATCGCACGGACGGCCGGGTGTCCGGGCACGACCGTCTGGGCGCTGATCTCGATGCCGGCCCGCTCACGCATCCGCTGGTTGTCGCGGACCTCGTCGGACAGGATCAGCGAGACGACGGTGCCACGCGCACCGGCGCGGGCCGTCCGCCCGGAGCGGTGCAGGTAGTCCTTGTGGTCGGCCGGCGGGTCGTAGTGCACGACCAGGTCGACGTCGTCCACGTGGATGCCGCGGGCCGCGACGTCGGTCGCGACGAGCACCCGGGCGTGGCCGTTCTGGAAGTTCTCCAGCGCGCGTTTGCGGGCGTTCTGCGTGAGGTTGCCGTGGATGGCCATCGCGTTGACGCCGCTGGTGGACATCTGCATCGCGAGGCGGTCGGCACCGTGCTTGGTGCGGACGAAGAACAGCGTCCGGGCGGGACGGGTCGCGATCTCGGTGGCGATGGAGACCTTCGCGTCGCGCTGCACGGCGAACACCAGGTGGTCCATGGTGTCGACCGGGCTGGCGGCCGGCGCGACGGCGTGCATCGCCGGGGTCGTGAGGTAGCCCTGCGCGAGCTTGTCGACGCCGCGGTCCAGCGTGGCCGAGAACAGCATCCGCTGGCCGGTCGCGGGGGTGAGGTCGAGCAGTGCGGTGACGGCCGGCATGAAGCCGAGGTCGGCCATGTGGTCGGCCTCGTCGAGCACGGTGACCTCGACCTTGGACAGGTCGCACTCGCGCTGGTCGATGAGGTCCTGCAGCCGGCCCGGGGTGGCGACGACGATGTCGGCGCCGCGGCGGAGCTGGTCGATCTGGCGGCCCATCGAGGCACCGCCGTAGATCGTCATGACCTTGAGGTCGAGTGCCTGGCCCAGCGGGGCGAGCGCGTCGTGGACCTGCTGCGCCAGCTCTCGAGTCGGCACCAGGACCAGACCCCGAGGAGTACGCGCGGCGCGGGTGCCACCGACCAGCCGGGTCAGCATCGGCAGCCCGAACGCGAGGGTCTTGCCGGAGCCGGTCTGGCCGCGGCCGAGGATGTCGCGGCCGGCGATCGCGTCCGGCAGGGCGCGGGCCTGGATGGCGAACGGGGCGGTGACGTCGCGGCGGGCCAGCGCGCTGATGAGGCGGTCCGGCAGGCCGAGGGACTGGAAGCTCGGAACCGGCTCGGCGGCTGCGGCGATGGACAGCTCAGCAGCGGCGTCGAGGCCGAGCTCGAGCTCGCTCTTGACGGGGGCCGACGGCCGCGAAGTACGCGTGCGGCTGCTGGACGAGGACGTGCGGGGACGACGGGTGTAGCTCGACAAGAAGAACTCCGTTAAGGCTCGTGGTGCATTCGTTCGGGGCCGCGAGGCGTCTTGTTCGACGCATGTGAAGAGGCGGGTCCGGGAGGACGAAGCACGACACACGAGCGACCGTGCGGGCATGGTGCCCGACTGGCGAGGACTGAGGTCCTGGCATCAGCCTACCGCCGGATCACAGCTGCGGACCGGTTTGCTGGCTGTGCGCTCGGTCACGGACGGTTACCGTGCAGTCATGACGATGCCGCCCCAGCTGCCGGGGTACCCGCCCCAGGGCTATCCGCCCCCTGCCGAGGACACCACCCTGTCGGTGCTGGTGCACCTCTCGCTGTTTGCGTTCGGCCTGATCGGACCGCTGGTGGTCTACCTGATCAGCAAGGACGACCCGTACAAGCCGATGACCCGGCACCACGCGGCCGAGGCCCTCAACTTCCACCTGTCGCTGATGATCTACGGGGCGGTGTCGGCGGTCCTGATCCTCGTGATCGTCGGCATCTTCCTGCTGATCGGCGTGTTCGTGACGGGCGCGGTCCTGGCCATCATCGCCGCCGTCGCTGCCAGCAAGCGCGAGCCCTACCGCTATCCGCTCACGATCCGGTTCGTGAGCTAGTCGACGAGGTCGCGCACCACCGCGTCGGCGAGCAACCGGCCCCTCAGGGTGAGCACGGCCCGGTCGGTGAGCGGCTCCAGCAGCCCCTCGGTGGCGAACCGCTCCGCCGCTGCCGCCCCCCTCGGGTGCAGGAGGTCCAGGGGCAGCCCGGACCGCAGCCGCACCTCGAGCAGGATCCGCTCGATCCGCTGGTCCTCGGCGCTCAGCACCTCGCGAGCCAGCGCGGGGCTGACCCCGTCGGCCAGCCGCTGGGCGTAGGCGGTCGGGTGCTTGGCGTTCCACCAGCGGACCCCGCCGACATGGCTGTGCGCACCCGGCCCGGCGCCCCACCAGTCGCCGCCCTGCCAGTACGCCAGATTGTGTCGGCACGGCTCGCCCCAGTTCGAGACCTCATACCAGCCAAGGGATCCGAGCGACTCCTCCGCCATCAGGTACCGGTCGGCCAGCACGTCGTCATCCGGCATCGGCACCTCTCCCCGACGGACCTGACCGCCGAGCTTGGTGCCCTCCTCGACGATCAGCGCGTACGCACTGACGTGCGTGGGCTCCGCCGCCAGCGCCACGTCGAGCGAGGTCTGCCAGTCGGCGTCGGACTCCCCGGGGGCGCCGTAGATCAGGTCCAGCGAGACCTGCTCGAAGCCCGCTGCCCGAGCCTCCGCGACCGCCTCCTGCGGCCTCCCGGGTGTGTGCGTCCGGTCCAGAGCCGCGAGCACGTGCGGCACGGCTGACTGCATGCCGAAGCTCATCCGGGTGAAGCCGGCTCCTCGCAGGGTCTCGAGCGAACGGGCGTCGACCGAGTCCGGGTTGGCCTCCGTCGTCACCTCGGCTCCGGGGGCGAGGCCGAAGAGGTCCTTGATCCCCTGGAGCATCCGGCCGAGGTCGGCACTGGGCAGCAGGGTGGGGGTGCCCCCTCCGACGAACACGGTCTCGACGTCGGGAGCCTCCGGCAGGACCTGCCGGGCCAGCTCGAGCTCCCGCAGCACGGTGTCCGCGTAGGTGTGCTGCAGCCCGTCGAGGTCGGTGTAGGTGTTGAAGTCGCAGTAGCCGCAGCGCGTCCGGCAGAACGGGACGTGCAGGTAGATGCCGAAAGGGCGAGTGCTCATCCCCCGCAGCGCCGAGGTCGGCAGGGACCCGTCTGCGGGAGCAGGGTCACCCTCGGGCATCGGTCCAGGCACCCCGTCACGCTAGTCGTCGGCGGTGAGGACGTTGGGCAGGTAGACCGCTCCCACGCCCCCCGCGATATCCGCGGGGTTGGAGATGGCGCAGCGCTTGAGGGACAGGCAACCGCACCCGATGCAGGACTCCAGCCCGTCGCGGAGCGTCTGCAGGGCAGCGATCTGGTCGTCCAAGCGCGAGCGCCAGGAATTCGACAGGTGTGCCCAGTCCGCCTTCGTCGGGGTTCTGCGTTGAGGCAGCGCGTCGAGAGCGGCGCGCACCTCCTCCAGCGTCAGGCCGATGTTGCGCGCAGCCCGGATGAAGGCGAGCCGCCGGAGCACGTGTCGCTCGTAGCGGCGCTGGCCCCCGGTGGTCCGGGTGGCGACCACCAGCCCCTCCCGCTCGTAGTAGCGCAGCGCTGAGGCCGCGTAGCCACTGCGATGCGCGACCTCACCGACCGTGAGCAGGTCGTTCGGTCCCATGAAGTGCTCCTTGACATGAAGTTGACTTCAACTATGACGATGGGTCGACCTCAACGTCAAGGAGCGCTTCTCATGCCCACCGCCCTCATCACCGGCGCCTCCCGGGGCCTCGGACTCGCCCTCGCCCGCGCCCTCTCCGAGCAGGGCTGGGACCTGGTGCTCGACGCCCGCGACGGCACCGCGCTGCGCGCGGCGTCCCCCGCCGGTGCGGTGCTCGTGCCCGGCGACGTGACCGACCCGGCACACCGGCAGCACGTGCTCGAGGCGGTTTCGGGTCGGCTGGACCTGCTGGTCAACAACGCCAGCCACCTGGGACCTTCTCCGCAGCCCCTGTTGAGCGACTACCCCCTCGAAGAGCTCCGGCGCGTTTACGACGTCGGCGTCTTCGCCCCCCTGGCCCTGACCCAGCTGCTGCTTCCGCTGCTGGACAGGGGAACCGTCGTCAACATCAGTTCCGACGCCGGGGCGGAGGCCTACGAGGGCTGGGGAGGTTACGGCTCGGCGAAGGCCGCGCTGGACCACCTGAGCGCGATCCTTGCCCTCGAGCTACCGACCCTGAGGGTGGTGGCCTTCGACCCGGGTGACATGCGCACTCGGCTGCACCAGGAGGCCTTCCCCGGGGAGGACATCTCCGACCGGCCGGATCCTGAGACCGTCGTGCCCGCGCTGCTCCGGGCGATCACGCTGCCGAGCGGGCGCTACCGCGCGAGTGACCTGCTCGCGGTCAGCGCATGACCCTCGCCACCACCAACAATGCGACCTCACCCGCGGAGGCTCGCGGGCTGGCCCGCGACCAGGTCCGGTTGCTCGTGGCGTCACCGGACGGGCTCACCGACTGCGCCTTCAGGGACCTGCCGCGGCACCTGACCGCGGGCGACCTGGTCGTGGTGAACACCAGCGCCACGCTCGCGGCGGCCGTCGACGCGCGGCGGACCGATGGCAGCGACGTCGTCGTGCACTTCGCGACCGCGCTCGACGACGGCACCTGGGTCGTGGAGGTCCGGCCACCCGCACCGTCGTTCGGACCCGTCACCGACATCCTCGCCGGCGAGACGATCGAGCTGCCCGGCACGCGTCTCGAGATCGTGCGCACGCTGCCCGGCCAGCACCGCCTGCACCAGGCGTCCCTGGAGCGCCCTGTGCTGCGAATGCTGGAGCAGTTCGGCCGGCCTATCGCCTACGGGTACGTCCCCGGCCGCTGGCCCCTGGCCGACTACCAGACGCTCTTCGCCACCGAACCGGGCAGCGCCGAGATGCCCAGCGCCGGCCGACCGTTCACGCCGACGGTCGTGACCGAGCTGGCACGTCGGGGCGTGCTGCTGGCTCCGATCGTGCTGCACACCGGCGTCTCCTCCACCGAGGTCGGCGAGCCCCCGAACGCCGAGCGTTTCCGGGTGCCCGCGACGACCGCGGCCTTGGTGAGGCACGTCAAGAACAGCGGCGGCCGGGTTGTCGCGGTCGGCACCACCGTCACCCGGGCGCTGGAGACGACCGGCGGCCAAGGCGGCGAAGGGTGGACCGAGCTCGTCCTCGGTCCCGACCGGCCGGCGCGGATCGTCGACGGGCTGATCACCGGCTGGCACGAACCTGGCGCCAGCCACGTACAGCTCCTGGAGGCGGTGGCGGGTCACGGTCTCGTCGAGAAGGCCTATGAGCACGCAGCGGCCGCCGGCTACCTTTGGCACGAGTTCGGAGACAGCTGCCTGCTGCTGCCGTAGCTAGGATCGGCGCCACCATGGAGCTCGTCCTCGTACGCCACGCCCTGCCCGTCCGCATCGACGCGACGCACGACGGGAGCCCGGCCGACCCTGGGCTGTCCGAGCGCGGCCACGAGCAGGCGCTCCGGGTGCTGGACGCCCTCGCAGGGCAGGAGATCACCCACCTCTACAGCAGCCCGGCGCAGCGGGCCCGCGAGACCGCGGCGCCGCTGGTCGAGAAGCTCGGGCTGCCCTTGCAGATCGAGGCCGGGCTGGCCGAGTTCGACGCCGGGCACAGCTCGTACGTGCCGGTCGAGGAGCTCCGGGCCGCCGGTGACCCGCGCTGGGAGCGCCTGGTCAAGGGCGACCTCTACCACCCCGACGTCGACCCGATCGCCTTCCGGAACACCGTGGTCACGGCGGTGGAGCAGATCGCCGGTCGGCACCCCGGCGGCCGGGCCGTCCTGTTCACGCACTCGGGTTCGATCAATGCCTACACCGGGTTCGTCACCGGACAGGAGAAGGCCCTGTGGTTCGGGCCTGACTACGCCTCGGTGTCCCGGATCGGGGCGGCCCGGGACGGCCGCCGCGGGGTGGTCAGCCTCAACGAGACCGGCCACGTCCGCGACCTGCTCACCTGAGCAGCTCGGGCACGACCGGGTCCGCCCCCAGCAGGTGCTGACCCAGGAACGCCAGCACCGTCTGGTACCAGACCACCGCGTGCCCCGGGGTCAGCACCCAGTGGTTCTCGTCCGGGAAGTACAGGAACCTGTGCGGCATCGCGGCGGGATCCTCGGCACGTGAGCACAGCGCCCACCACAGGGCCAGCCCCTCCCCGATCGGCACCCGGTAGTCCTTGTCGCCGTGGATCACCAGCATCGGCGTGACGATGTTGTCGAGGTGCTGGGCCGGGTTGTTCTTCGCGATCATCTCGGGGGTCATCTCCCGCCGCCAGTACCACGCGGCGTCCGTCGTCGGCCCGAAGGCCTCGAGGTTCCACAGCGAGGCGTGCGTGACGATCGCCCGGAACCGGTCGGTGTGGCCGGCGATCCAGTTCGCGAGGTAGCCGCCGAAGCTGCCGCCCATCATGGCTGTGCGGCCGGCGTCCAGGTCGGGTCGGGCCAGGGCCGCGTCGGTGATCGCCAGCACGTCCTCGTAGGTCGCGCCGCCCCAGTCCCCCCAGCCCACCGCAACGTGCTCCAGGCCGTAGCCCGTGGACAGCGCCGGGTCGGGCAGCAGCACGGCATACCCCTGAGCCACCAGCAGCCACGGGCACCACCGCCACGACCAGGCGTTCCACGACCCGATCGGCCCGCCGTGCACCCACAGCACGAAGGGGTGCGGCCCCACGCCCTCGGGCAGCGCCAGCCAGGCCCGCACCCGACGACCGTCGGGCATCGTGGTGCTGACCTCCTCGAGCCGGCCGGGCAGCGCTCCGACGTCGCCGGGGGACGGCAGACCGACAGGGACGCCCGGTTCGGTCAGGTCGATGCGGACGGGCACGGGAGGTCCGTCGTACCCGCTCCGCAGCGCGTAGGCCGCCCCCGGGCCTACGCAGACGTCGGTGTACGCCCCGTCGTCGGTCGTCAGGCGGGTCACCTCACCGGTGAGCTCGACCCGGAACACCGGTGCCCTGCCGTCCTCGTCAGCGGTGGCCAGCAGGGCACTGCTGTCGGTCAACCACCTCGCCGAGGTCGGCCACCGGTCCCAACCGCCGATCACGACATCGGCCGCGCCGTCGAGTGACAACACGAGCAGCACCACGTCGCCCGGGTCGGTGGGGGTGGTCCGCCGCGAGCGGCGCACGCAGACCCGGGTGCCGTCCGGTGACACGCGCGGGTCGGTGTACTCGTGCTCCGGGTCGTCCGCGAGCACCCGCCGGCTGCCGTCCTTGTCGAGCACGACGAGCGTCGAGCGGGAGCTGCCGCCCGCCTCGCTCACGTTCCAGGTGGTCACGACCTGACGCCCGTCCGGAGTGAGGTCATAGGTCGCGTTGTCCAGCGCCCGGCCCGGCGCGGGTGTCAGGTCGGCCCAGGACCCTGGGTCCGACAGCGCGGTCAGCAGCAAGCGAGGCTCCCCGGGCCCGAGGTCGTGGTCCCAGTACCGCACCGGGTACCCCGCGTGCAGGACCGCGCTGACCTTGCGGTCCTTGCGGGCCTTCCTGCGGGCCGCGTCGTCGTCACGCGACCCAGGAAGGGTGTCGCTGACGACCAGCACGGTGTCCCCAGCACTGCGCGGGCCGGCCACTCCCCCTGGCCGGCAGGCGAGCTGGCTCGCTTCGCCGGCCGTCGGCAGCAACCACAAGGCCGCCTTGGCGTCGTTGTCCTCCTCCTTGTCGGGGTCGGGCCGACCGCTGGTGAACAGCAGATCCCCGGCGGCGGTGAACACCGGCGCTGCCTCGCCCTTGGCGCTGCGCGTGAGCCGCTGCGCCTCCCGTACCCCGGCCGGGTCGACCTCCCAGAGCGCGTTCACCCAGATCTGCTTCTTGGGATCGAGGGACGCCACGCTGGTCACCAGCCTCGTGCCGTCGGGACTCAGCGCCAGCCCGCTCAACCTCGGCAGAGCCTGAAACGCTTCGAGGTCACGAAAGTCCATGCCGACTTCCTACTACGGTCAGGGCATGGAGAACACCGAGCGCTTCGAGGTCCAGCGACAGATCGCCGCGTCCCCCGCGGCGATCTTCGCCCTGTTGTGCGACCCCGCCGGCCAGGTACGGATCGACAGCTCCGGCACCCTGCAGTCCGCCGAGGGCTCGCCGGTGACCGCGGTGGGTGATGAGTTCCTCGTGCACATGGACCGCGAGTCGCTCAACGACTACCCGCTCGGGCTGTACGACGTCCGCGTCATCATCACAAGGTTCGAGCAGGACGCCCTCCTCGAGTGGACGATCAACGGTCAGATCCAGCCACCCCTGCAGCACCTGTACGGCTACCGCCTCGAGCCGTCCGACGTCGGCACGCTGGTCACGACCTATTACGACTGGAGCCAGATCCACGAGAGCTACCGCGGCAAGGGGATCTTCCCGATCATCCCCGAGGCGGGACTCCGCGCCACCCTCGGCATCCTGGCCAGGACCCTTCAGGAAGTACGAGAAGAGGTCGGGCCTACTTGGGCTTTTCCTCGCCCGTCGACAGCGCGGCGATGAACGCCTCCTGGGGGACCTCGACGCGGCCGACCATCTTCATCCGCTTCTTGCCCTCCTTTTGCTTCTCCAGCAGCTTGCGCTTGCGGGTGATGTCACCGCCGTAGCACTTGGCGAGCACGTCCTTGCGGATCGCGCTGATGGTCTCGCGGGCGATGACCTTCGCGCCGATGGCGGCCTGGATCGGCACCTCGAAGCCCTGCCGCGGGATCAGCGACCGGAGCTTCGTGGTCATCGAGTTGCCGTACGCGTAGGCCTTGTCCTTGTGCACGATCGAGCTGAAGGCGTCGACCGGCTCGCCCTGCAGCAGGATGTCGACCTTGACCAGCGCGGACGCAAGGTCACCGGCCGGCTCGTAGTCCAGCGAGGCGTAGCCGCGGGTGCGGGACTTGAGCTGGTCGAAGAAGTCGAAGATGATCTCACCGAGCGGCATCGTGTACTTCAGCTCGACCCGGTCCTCGGACAGGTAGTCCATCCCGAGCAACTGGCCGCGGCGGCCCTGGCAGAGCTCCATCACGGTGCCGACGAACTCGTTGGGCAGCAGCACCATCGCCTTGACGACCGGCTCGTAGATCTCGCTGATCTTGCCCTTGGTCGGCCAGTCCGAGGGGTTGGTGACGACCAGCTCCTCGCCGGTCTCCATCACCACCCGGTAGACCACGTTCGGGGCAGTGGAGATGAGGTCCAGGCCGTGCTCGCGCTCCAGGCGCTCGCGGACGATCTCCAGGTGCAGCAGGCCGAGGAAGCCCACCCGGAACCCGAAGCCGAGCGCCGCGGACGACTCCGGCTCGTAGACCAACGCGGCGTCGTTGAGCCGGAGCTTGTCGAGGGCCTCGCGCAGCGCCGGGTAGTCCGAGCCGTCGAGCGGGTAGAGGCCCGAGAACACCATGGGCTTGGGATCGCGGTAACCGCCGAGGGACTCGGTGGCGGGGTTGCGCACGGTGGTGAGGGTGTCGCCGACGCGGGCTTGCCGGACGTTCTTGACACCGGGGATGACGTAGCCGACCTCCCCCGCGGACAGGAAGTCGGTGGGCATCATCTCGGGCGACACGACGCCGACCTCAAGGATCTCGTGGGCGTTCTGCGTGGACATCATGAGCCCGCGGTCGCGGGTGGACAGCTGGCCGTCCATCACGCGGACGTAGGTGATGACGCCGCGGTAGGAGTCGTAGACGGAGTCGAAGATCATCGCCCGGGCAGGAGCGTCGAGCACCCCCGAAGGCGGCGGGACGTCACGGACGATCGCGTTGAGCACGTCGCGCACGCCAACCCCGGTCTTGGCGCTGATCCGGAGCACGTCATCGGGCTCGCACCCGATGATCTTGGCGATCTCCTCGGCGTACTTCTCCGGCTGCGCCGCCGGCAGGTCGA
>JBKJVH010000093.1:0-8477 GCA_046590985.1 Mycobacteriales bacterium | reverse complement strand
CTTCGCGGCTGCGGGAGTCATCGCGGGGCAGTACGACCTCGCCGTTGCCGGCGGCGTCGAGATGATGAGCCGCACCCCGATGGGCAGCAGCTTCACCGCCAGTCCGCTCGGCGAGATGTACGCCGGCCGCTACGGCGCCGACTTCCCGAACCAGGGCATCGGCGCGGAAGACATCGCCGACGCGTGGGGCCTGTCCCGCGCGCAGCTCGACGAGTACGCCCTGGCGTCCCACGAGCGGGCCGCGACTGCCCAGGAGAACGGCGCCTTCGACGCGCAGATCGTCGGCATCCAGACCGAGACCGGTCTCATCACCAAGGACGAAGGCATCCGCCCGGGCGGGACGCTCGAGAAGCTCGCGACCCTGAAGACCCCGTTCCGCGAGGACGGCAAGGTCTCCGCCGGCAACGCCAGCCAGATCTCCGACGGCTCGGCCGCGCTGCTCATCACGACGAGCGAGTTCGCCAAGGCGCACGGCCTCACCCCGATCGCGCGCGTCCACACCGCCGTCGTCACCGGTGCCGCCCCGATGCCGATGCTGACCGCCCCGATCCCGGCGACCCAGAAGGCCCTCGCGAAGTCCGGCCTGTCGCTGTCCGACATCGGCGCCTTCGAGGTCAACGAGGCCTTCGCCTCCGTCCCGCTGGCCTGGCTCAAGGACATCGGTGCGGACGACAAGCTGACCAACCCGCTCGGCGGCGCGATCGCCCTCGGCCACCCGCTCGGCGGCTCCGGGGCGCGCATCATGACGACCCTGGTGCACCACATGCGCGACAACAACATCCGGTACGGCCTGCAGACGATGTGCGAGGGCGGCGGCCAGGCCAACGCCACGATCCTCGAGCTGCTCTAAGCACCTACCCCCGAAGGCCCCCACCGTCCGCGGCGGGGGCCTTCGGGCTGTGCGAGGGTGGTTTGTGGCCAACCCGCTCGCAGACCTCGCCGATGCCGCGCTGGCCCGGCTTCCCGAGCACCCGGCGCTCGCCTTCGAGGGGGCGGTGCTCACCAGCACCGAGCTCGGCGCCCGCGTCCGGCGCTTGGCCGCGGGCCTGCAGGGGTGGGGCGTACGCCCCGGCGACCGGGTCGCGGTCGTGCTCCCCAACTGCCCGGAGCTCCTCCAGCTGTACGGCGCGCTGTGGCGGGCCGGCGCCGCCGCCACCCCCGCGCTGCCTGCCCTGACCCCGACCGAGGTACGGCACGTGCTCACCGACTCGGAGGCCGTGCTGCTGGTCACCGAGGACCCGCGGCTGCAGGGGCTGGGCGTACCGACCCTCGACCTCGCCCAGCTGCGGGAGCTCGAAACCGCCCCGGAGCAGGACCCCGTGCCGCGGTCAGAGCTGGACCTGGCAGCCCTGCTGTACACCGGCGGCACCACCGGCCGGGCGAAGGGCGTCCGGCTGAGCCAGGGTGGGCTGCTGGCCATCACCCGGGCCCGCGAGTCCGTGACGGCCACCGCCAACGCCCCCACGTCGGTCGTGCCGCTGCCGCTGTCGCACGTGTACGGGCTGGTGACGACCGCCGCCCGGATGCACCTGAGCGAGCCCGGCCTGCTCGTGCTGCAGCGCCGCTTCGACGCTGCCGGCTGGGTCGCGCTGGTCGAGGAGCACCGGGCGCAGGCCAGCTCCCTGGTGCCGTCGATGGTCCAGCAGCTCCTCCTGCAGCCACTGGAACAGCACGCGCTGGGCAGCCTCACCTACGTCACCACCGGCGGTGCGCCGCTGCCGCTGCCGGTCTGGCACGAGCTCGAGCGGCGCCTCCCGCACGTCCGGCTCTGCGACGGCTACGGCTGTACGGAGGCCACCTCCACCGTGACGATGAACCCGCCGGAGGCGCGACGCCACGGGTCGGTCGGGCTCCCCGTCCCGGGCGTGACGTTGAAGATCGCCGAGGACGGCGAGGTCCTCGTCCGCAGCCCCGGTGTGATGCTCGGCTACCACCGGGACGACGAGGCCACCGCGGAGACGCTGCGGGACGGCTGGCTGCACACCGGCGACGTCGGGCGGCTCGACGAGGACGGCTACCTGTGGGTGTTCGACCGGACGAAGGACGTGATCCTGCGCGGCGGCTTCAACGTCTACCCACGGGACGTCGAGGACGCGCTGCTGGCTCACCCCGCGGTCGCCCATGCTGCGGTCGTCGGCCGCCCCGACGCACGCCTCGGCGAGGAGGTGGTCGCCTTCGTGTCGCTGCGTGCCGAGGTCACCGCCACAGAGCTGTTGGCGTTCGGGCGGGAGACGATCGCCGCCCACAAGGCCCCGCGGGAGGTGCACGTGGTGGCCGAGGTGCCACTGACCAGCGTTGGCAAGACCGACCGCAAGGCCGCCCGGATCCTGCTGGCCAGCCACCCTCCACCCGCCCAGCGTCCGCAACCCCCCGCCAGGCCAAAGGAGCAGTTCTGAGGACGCAACGCGGGCCGGGCCGGGATTCCGCTATGCTTCAGCGGTCCCCGACGGCCATACGGCGGGACACGCCGTAAGCCAACGGCGCGGTCCCCATCGTCTAGTGGCCTAGGACTCCACCCTTTCAAGGTGGCTACGCGGGTTCGAATCCCGTTGGGGGTACAGAACGGCACGACAGCAAGGAAAACAGGCTTGGAGAACCATCCAGGCCCCGTAGCGCAGTTGGTTAGCGCGTCGCCCTGTCACGGCGAAGGTCGCGGGTTCGAGTCCCGTCGGGGTCGCAAGACAACTCACCAGGTCAGGTAGCTCAGCTGGTAGAGCACACGCCTGAAAAGCGTGGGGTCGGCGGTTCGAGCCCGCCCCTGACCACCCAGGAAGGCCGCGTCCCAGCCGGGACGCGGCCTTGGTCGTGCAACAGCACAACCACGAACGGCGTCGCACCTCGGGGGAGAGGGGCGACGCCGGTCGAAGGTCCTCGCGCACGGGGCGCGAAGACAACTGGCACGAGCCCGAGCGGGTTGCGCTCGGGGCCGAAGGCTCTGGGGATGCCTGACGTGCGCCAGCGAGCAGCGGGTGCTAGCTGGTGCGCGGCTGCGGGATGCCCGCAAGCAGGGCGCGGACCTCAGCCTCGCGGTAGCGGCGGTGACCACCCAGGGTGCGGATGGACGTGAGCTTGCCGCTCTTCGCCCAGCGGGTGACGGTCTTGGGGTCGACACGGAACATCGAAGCAACCTCAGCCGGTGTCAGCAGGGCCTCGGCGTCGGGGGTACGGGTGCTCATCAGGCGGTCCTCTCGGCGGAGCTGGTAGAGCCTGGCTTGCTCGCCTGGCTCCGAGTAAGACGGTGCCCGATGCCCACCTTGTCCGATATGGCCCGTGCGGGCCATCTTGGGACTAGTCATGTCGGTTACGAATCCTCCGAACGGCCCAGACCAAGATCAATTAGCCGACTCGACCGCTTGCAGCGCCTGCATGCGCGCGGTCATCCGGCCGTACGCCGCGGCGGCTTCGTCACCGTCGCCGGCGGCGAGCCGTGCGAGCGCGCCTGCCATGTCCCGGGCTGACTCGTCCTGGCTCAGCTCGGCGTCGTCGAGCAGGTGCACCAGGTCGCCGTAGTCCAGCTCCACCAGCGAGCGCGGGTGGAACTCCTCGAGCCAGCGCCCGAGGTCCTCCACGCCCTCACTGACGGACGGGTCCCCCAGGCTGCTGCGGAGCACCGCGAGCGCCCGGGCGACCCGCCGCCGGGCGCGGGACATCGGGGTGCGGTACACCAGCGCCCGGCCCGTACGCCGACCCAGGGAGCGTCCGGCCGGGTCGACCGGCTGCCCCAGGCTCATGACGCGCTCCTCCTGGTCGACCAGCACGAACCAGCGCAGGGGCACCTGCCAGGTGCAGGTCTGGACGTGCGTGATGGTGGTGCCGTGCTCGGCCCGCCATCGGTCGAGCTCCACCTCGGCCCGCTCGAGAAGCACAGCCGGGGCGAAGGCGTCGGCCAGCAGGTCCGGCAGCTCCGCGCAGAAGTCCAGAAGCGCCTCCTGCGCGCGGACCCCGGTGCGCCAGGGGCTGACAAGCGTCACACCGTCCACCTCGAGCACGTGGGCGTGGTCACCGACCTGGGGGAGCGTGCGGGTCACCAGCGCCTGCAGAGCCACCGCCCGCTCCAGCGCCACCCCTGCCTGCGGCGACAGCTGCCCGCCCTCGGCGACGTAGGCGTCCCAGTGCGCGCGCTCGGCCCCCTCGAAAGCTGCGAGCGGCTCGTACACGCGCAAGCTCGCCGCGAAGACCGTCACACAGAGCATCGTCGCACGCCGGTAGCCTTTCCGAGGGCGGTACACCTCCCGCCACCCCGCCACCGACTTCACGAGAGTCCGGCACCGAGCAAAGGACCAGCACCGATGGGCGTCTTCGACCGCACCGACCAGATGAAGGACGCAGGCCACGAGCAGGTCGTGTTCTGTCAGGACCCGGCCAGTGGGCTGCGGGCCATCATCGCGATCTACTCCACGGCACTCGGGCCGGCCCTCGGCGGCACCCGCTTCTACCCGTACGTCGACGAGGCGGCCGCCCTGACGGACGTGCTGAAGCTGTCGAAGGCGATGGCGTACAAGGCCGCGTGCGCGGGAGTCGACCTGGGAGGCGGCAAGGCCGTCATTCTCGGCGACCCGGGCACCATGAAGACCGAGGCCCTGCTGCGCGCGTACGGCCGGATGGTCGAGTCACTGAACGGCCGGTACTACACGGCCTGCGACGTCGGAACGTTCGTGAAGGACATGGACGTCATTGCGAAGGAGTCGCGTTTCGTGACGGGCCGTTCGCCGGAGAACGGCGGGGCCGGCGACAGTGCCGTGCTGACCGCCTTCGGTGTCTTCCAAGCCATGCGCGCCGCCGCCCAGCACACCTGGGGCACCCCCACCCTGGCCGGTCGCCGAGTGGCGGTGGAGGGCGTCGGCAAGGTCGGGCACCACCTCGTCCAGCACCTGCTCGAGGACGGCGCGAACGTCATCGTGAGCGACGTCAACGAGGCCGCGCTCGACCGGATCCAGGCCTCGCGAGCGACCGTCGCCGAGCTGCCGCTGCTCGACGTCGACGTCTACGCTCCGTGCGCCCTCGGCGCGACCGTCACCGACGAGCTCGTGCCTGCGCTCAAGGCGAAGATCATCTGCGGGGCCGCGAACAACCAGCTCGCCCACCCAGGCGTCGAGAAGGAGCTCGCGGACCGCGGGATCCTGTACACGCCCGACTACGTGGCGAACGCCGGTGGCCTCATCCAGGTGGCGGACGAGATCCACGGCTTCCGCTTCGAGCGGGCCAAGGCCAAGGCTGCGGAGATCTTCGACACGACGCTGCGGATCTTCCAGACCGCCGACGCCGAGGGGGTCCCGCCGGCGGTGGCGGCGGACCGGATCGCGGTGCGCCGGATGGCTGACGTGGGGCGGCTCCGGACGATGCTGCTGCCCGGCCGCCCCTGACGGCTACGTGTAGGTGAAGGTGTACGTCACCGTGACGGACGGTTCACCGGCGAAGGACGGGCTCGCGGAGCCGGCGGCCACGACCGCGACACGAGCCGCCGTGAGGGCGGTGCGGGCGCGCATCACTGGGTGCAGTTGATCGACTCGAGGTTGTCGACGGTGGCCGGCACCGAGGTCTTGACCGCCACGGTGCTGGGGAACGAGACGCTCGCGGTGACGTTGTCGTTCACCGACCGGTAGAAGTCCGCCACCAGTGCGTAGGTGTGCCCGGCGACGAGAGTCCCGAACGGGAGCACGACCTTCTCGCTGGTCCCCACACCGGCCGCGCAGTGCGCCACCTCGGTGCGTTCACCCTTGACGACCTCAGCGACGTACAGGTCCATGTCGTCAACCGGCACGGTCCAACTCATCGCGAACCCGATCGGGGCCCTCACGCCCTTCGCGGGCTTGTACACGAAGGTCAGCGCCGCGCAGCGCGGCATCACGCACTGCGTCCGGTCCGCGCCGGAGCCGAGCGGGTCCTTGGCGAGCTCCGTCACCTGGTCGACATCGTGGTCCTGGGCACCTCCGGCTGCCTTCAAGGTCATGACTTTGACCTTCTTGCCGTCCAGGACCGGGGTGGCGGCATGGGCGCCGGTGACGGTCAGCGCGAGCGCTCCCGACACGGTCAGAGCGGTGAGGATACGGGCCAACATGTGCACTCCTGGGTGGTCTGGGTGCTGAGGTGTTCGCCACCGGTGAGGCAACTCCTGCCGACGCGACCCAGGTCACCTGCACTCCTGCGTGTCCGAGCGGCCCGGAACCTGTAGATTAAGAGGCCAGGGCGCCGTTGCTTGACGGTGCTCTCCGCCAGTACCAGCACTCTCGAGGGGGTCGAGCCATGGGGCGCGGCCGTGCCAAGGCTAAGCAGACCAAGGTCGCACGCGAGCTGAAGTACAGCTCAGGGTCCCTGGACCCCGATGCGCTCAAGCGCGAGCTCGCGTCGCAAGGGCCAGGTCTGGTGTCCACTCGGGCCACCGAGAGCGACGAGGACGACGAGGACGACGAGTCCGACGAGGACTAGCCCAGCGAGCTGATCCCGACGTCACACGTGCGGGTGCGAGCCCTCGAGTACCGCGGAGCCGTCACCGGCGTTGACGACACCCAGCTCCCACGCCGGCACGTGCCGGGCGGTGAGCAGGGCCAGCGTCCGGTCGACGTCGACGGCCGGGACCACCGCGACCATCCCGACGCCCATGTTGAAGGTGCGCTCCATCTCGGCCTGCTCGACACGACCACGGGCCTGCACCAGCCCGAACACCGGCGGCGGGCTCCACGTGGAACGCTGCAGCCGGGCGGTCAGGTGGCTCGGGAGCACCCGCGCGAGGTTGGCGGCCAGGCCACCCCCGGTGACGTGCGAGAACGCGTGCACGTCGGTCTCCTCGATGATCGCGAGGCAGTCCTTGGAGTAGATCCGGGTCGGCTCGAGCAGCTCCTCGCCGAGGGTCCGGCCGAACTCCTCCACGACGCCCTCCAGGCGCATCCGGGCGCCGCTGAGCAGCACGTGCCGCACCAGGCTGAACCCGTTGGAGTGCACGCCGGAGGACGCCATCGCGATGACGACGTCGCCCTCGGCGACCCGGTCGGCGCCGAGGATCTGGTCGACCTCCACCACGCCGACACCGGTGCCGGCGATGTCGTAGTGGTCGTCGGCCATCATGCCCGGGTGCTCGGCGGTCTCGCCGCCGACCAGCGCGCAGCCGGCCAGCGCGCAGCCGGTAGCGATGCCCCCGACGATCTCGGCGACCCGCTCGGGCACGACCCGGCCGACCGCGATGTAGTCCTGCATGAACAGCGGCTCGGCGCCGCAGACGACCAGGTCGTCCACGACCATGCCGACCAGGTCGATGCCGACGGTGTCGTGCTTGTCCATCGCCTGCGCGATCGCGAGCTTGGTGCCCACGCCGTCGGTGGAGGACGCCAGCACCGGGTCGCGGTACTTCTTGAGGTCGAGCCGGAACAGCCCGGCGAAGCCACCGATGCCGCCGAGGACCTCCGGTCGCTGGGCGCGCCGGAGCTTGTCCTTCATCAGCTCGACGGCCCGGTCGCCGGCCTCGATGTCGACCCCCGCCGCGGCATAGGAGCTCATGGCCGGCTCAAGGCGTCGGCGGCGCCCTGACTGCCCACGAGGGCGTCCTCCGCGGAGCGGGTGAGCCCCTCGAGGACGTGCTTGCCGATGAGGTCCTGCTCGGGGATCTCGATCGGGTACTCCCCGGTGAAGCAGGCCCGGCACAGCTTGTCGGCCGGCTGAGCGCTGGCGGCCGTGAGGCCGTCCAGCGTCACGAACGCGAGGGAGTCGGCCCCGATGGAGGCGCGGATCTCCTCGACGCTCAGCCCCCCGGCGATGAGCTCGGCCTTGGAGGCGAAGTCGATGCCGTAGAAACACGGGTTCATGACGGGTGGCGACGAGATCCGGACGTGCACCTCAGAGCGCCGGCCTCGCGGAGCATCCGCACCAGCGCGCGCTGGGTGTTGCCACGCACGATCGAGTCATCGACGACCACCAGCCGCTTGCCCTTGATGACCTCGCGCAGCGGGTTGAGCTTGAGCCGGATCCCGAGCTGGCGGATCGTCTGCGACGGCTGGATGAAGGTGCGCCCGACGTAGGCGTTCTTGACCAGGCCCATGCCGTACGGGATGCCGCTCTGCTCGGCGAAGCCGATGGCGGCCGGCGTGCCGGACTCGGGGACCGGGATGACCAGGTCGGCGTCGACGGGCGCCTCGAAGGCGAGGGTGCGGCCGACCTGGACGCGGGTCGTGTAGACGCTCTGACCCGAGATCGTGGTGTCGGGACGGGCGAGGTAGACGTACTCGAACAGGCAGCCCTTGGGGGTGGGCTCGGCGAACTGGCGGTAGCGGTAGCCGTGCTCGTCGATGATGATGAGCTCGCCCGGCTCGACCTCGCGGACGAAGACGGCGCCGACGATGTCGAGGGCGGCGGTCTCGCTCGCCACGACCCAACCGGACTCGAGCTTGCCGATGACCAGCGGGCGGACCCCGTGCGGGTCGCGGGCGGCATACAGCGTGTGCTCGTCCATGAAGACGAAGCAGAAGGCACCCTTGAGCAGCGGCAGT
>JBKJVH010000155.1:0-40400 GCA_046590985.1 Mycobacteriales bacterium | reverse complement strand
GTCGAGACGACCGACCTCGAGCGCTGGCGCGAGCTCGCCGTCGACGTCCTCGGCATGGTCGTCCGCGGACGGGTCAGGGCCCTTGCCGACGGCCATGCCGAGGACGTCGACGGCGAGTTCGCGCCAGCGCTCGAGGTCGGTCGTCTCGACC
This sequence comes from Mycobacteriales bacterium, assembly GCA_046590985.1. Lineage (GTDB taxonomy): Bacteria > Actinomycetota > Actinomycetes > Mycobacteriales > SCTD01 > RYN-111. The sequence goes on along the minus strand of JBKJVH010000155.1, from coordinate 40,249 downwards.
ACGAGGTAGCCCAGGGAGTGTAGGTGTGCCATTGCTAGACCATCGCATCCTCGATCGGGAGCCCGAAGGCGAACTTTCCGTACATCGCGAGCCAGCGCTCACTGTCGTTGGCCGCGTGGACCGAGGCAGCACCGGCATCGCGCCAGGCCCGCTCGATCGGGTTTCCGGTCCGGAGCGCATGGCCGCCGGAGTTCTTGAACAGCAGACCGATCGCCTCCACACATCGTTCGGTGGCGGCGACCTGGTCACGGCGGGCCCGCGCTCGCAGCTCCATGGGGATCTCCTCTCCGGCGGCGGCGAAGGTCATCTCCTCGTCGAGGTTGCGTTCGAGCTGCAGCCAGGAGGCGTCGATCTCCGAGGCCGCCCGCCCGACTCTGACGTGCGCGAACGCGTCGCCGGCAACCTTCTGGCCTCCGTAGGAGATCCGGACCCGCTCGCGCATCCACTCGAGATGGGCGTCGTACGCCCCGGTGGCGATGCCGATGATCGGCGTCGTGATGGTGTACGCGAAGACGGTCCCGAACGGCAGGCGGTACAGCGGCGCGGTGTTCTCGAGCTGGCCGGGACAGCGCAGCGCACTGACGTCGTTGAAGGACAGCGTGCGGTGCACGGGCACGAAGACGTCCTGCACGACGATGTCGTTGGAGCCGGTTCCGCGGAGGCCGACCACGTCCCACACGTCGTCGAGGGCGTAGTCCGCACGTGGGAGGAGGATGGTGAGGAAGTCCGTCGGCTTGCCCTCCGGCCCCATCACGAGGGCGCCGAGGAGTACCCAGGCGCAGTGGTCAGAGCCCGACGAGAAGCTCCAGCGGCCGGTCGCGATGTAGCCGCCGTCCACAGGGGTCAGACGTCCAGTGGGGGCGTACGAGGAGCACAGCATCGTGGCGGGGTCGTCGCCCCAGACATCGCGCTGGGCTTGGTCGGGGAACAGCGAGAGCTGCCAGGGGTGCACGCCCACGACGGAGGCGACCCAGCCGGTGGACCCGCAAGCCGACGCGACCGTGCGCACCACCTCGTAGAACTCGACGGGGTCAGCTTCCAGACCGCCCCAGCGCTTGGGCTGGAGCATGGCGAAGACGCCGGCCCGGGTGAGCTCGGCGATCGAGGCGTCCGGCACGCGGCGGTCACGCTCGCACTGGTCGGCCCGGCCCGCGATCCCGGGCAGCAGGTCCTGAACTGCTGCAAGCACCTTGTTCGTCATCTCCACCTCCTCACGCCGCTGAGACTAGAACGTGTTGCAGAAACACGCTAGCCTCCGACTCCACTCACGACAGGAGTCGCCCCCGTGGTTCTCGAGATGTTCCGCCTTGACGGCAAGGTCGCCGTCGTCACCGGTGCAGGTCGCGGCATCGGCGCCGCCAGCGCCCTCGCCCTGGCCGAAGCCGGCGCCGACGTGGTGCTGTCCGCCCGCACCGAGGACCAGCTGCAGGTGGTCGCCAAGCAGATCGCCGACCTCGGCCGCCGCGCCCTCATCGTCCCCGCCGACCTGATGGACCTTGACGCCGTCGCCGGACTGGCCGATGCCGCCGCAGCGGAGTTCGGCCGGCTCGACATCGTGGTGAACAACGTCGGCGGCACCATGCCGAAGGAGTTCAAGAAGACCAACACCCGGTTCCTCGAGGAGGCGTTCCACTTCAACGTCTCCACGGCCCACGCCCTCACGCGGGCGGCTCTGCCGCACCTGCTCAAGGACGGCGGCTCGGTCGTCAACATCTCGAGCGTGATCGGCCGGATCCCGGGCCGGGGCTTCGTGGCCTACGGCACCGCGAAGGCGGCGCTGTCCCACTGGACCCGACTGACCGCGCTCGACCTGTCCCCGCGGGTCAGGGTCAACGCGATCGCGGTGGGCTCGATCGCGACCAGCGCGCTTCAGGTCGTCACCGAGACCCCCGAGCTCATCGCCGCGATGGAAGGCGCCACCCCGCTGCGCCGCATCGGCGACCCCGACGAGATCGCCGCCACCGTGCTGTTCCTCGCCAGCCCCGCCGGCGGCTACGTGACCGGCAAGATCTTCGAGGTCGACGGCGGCCTCGAGCAACCCAACCTCGACATGGGCCTGCCCGACCTGGGAGACACGCTGTGACGTACCGAGTTGTTGCCTGGTCAACCGGAAACGTCGGCCGGCATGCCATCGCGGGCATCGACGCCCGCCCTGACCTGGAGCTCGTGGGCTGCTGGGTCTCAGGCCCCGGCAAGGCCGGCAAGGACGCCGGTCAGCTTGCCGGTCTCGGACGCGACCTGGGCGTGCTCGCGACCAACAGCGTCGAGGAGATCCTGGCGCTGAAGCCCGACTGCATCGTCAACACCGCTATGGCGGACGACCGGCTCTTCGAGGCGATCGCAGACCTGGAGAAGCTGCTCCGGGCCGGCATCAACGTGGTGGCGAGCGGCCCCGTGTTCCTGCAGTACCCCAGTGGGGTCGCGGTCGGGATGGCCGAGGGCGTGCGCAAGGCCGCCGAGGAAGCGGGGGTCTCGCTGTTCGTCAACGGCGTCGACCCGGGCTGGGCCAACGACGTGATGCCGCTGATGCTCACCGGCATCAGCGAGCGGATCGACGAGGTCCGCTGCGTGGAGATCCTCAACTACAACACCTACGACCAGTGGATGATCCTCTACGACGTGATGGGTTTCGGGCGGCAGCCCGACGACCTCCCGATGCTGCTGCAGCCGGGGATCCTCACGATGGCCTGGGGCAGCGTTGTGAACCAGATCGCGGCCGGACTCGACGTCGAGCTCGACGAGGTCACCGAGTGGTTCGAGCGGGAGCTGGCCGACGAGGACTTCGACATCGACAGCGGCACCATCAAGAAGGGCACCGTCGCGGCGCTGCACTTCGAGGTGCGCGGCATGCGCGGCGGCCGGGCCGTCATCGTGCTCGAGCACGTGACACGCCTGCACGACGACCTGGGCAAGACCTGGCCGCAGCCGGCCGGCCAGGGCTGCTACCGCGTGGTCGTCACCGGCGAGCCGAACTACACCCTCGACCTGCAGCTGATGGGCACCGACGGCGACCACAACACGGGTGGCTTGAAGGCGACCGCGATGCGGCTGGTCAACGCGATCCCTGCGGTCGTCGCGGCGAAGCCCGGCCTCGTGACGGCACTCGACCTTCCCATGGTCACCGGCAAGGGACTGGTAACCCGCTAGCGCAAGGCCTTCGTGCGAAGGAGCTCGCAGAAGCGGCCGACGGCCCGCACGACGTGGTCGGAGCGGATCGAGGGGAACACGTCGAAGGCATGCTCCGTGCCGGGCAGCTCGAGGTAGAGCACCGGCTCTCCTGACACCGCACGGAGGCGCTCCACCAGCAGCCTGGCCTCCTCGACCGGGACCAGCGTGTCGTTCCGGCCATGGATCACCATGAACGGTGGCGCACCAGCGTGGACCCGGCTGATCGGGGACGCCTTTGCGTACGCCTCGGGGTCGCGCGTCTTCATGACCTGCTTGGCCAGCAGCGTCCGGGTGCGTAGCTTCGCCGCCCGCGTCCCCGTCTCCCCCGCCAGGTCGTACACGCCGTAATAGGGCACGCAGCCCTGTACGGAGGTGTCCGCGTCCTCGAAGCCCGGCTGGTACTCAGGATCGTTCTGCGTGAGCGCGGCAAGGGCCGTCAGGTGCCCGCCTGCCGAACCGCCCGTGAGGACCAGGAAACCCGGGTCGGCGCCGTACTCGGGACCGTGCTCGCGCACCCAGGCGATGGCCCGCTTCACGTCGATCAGGTGGTCGGGAAAGGTCGCCTTGGGGGACAACCGGTAGTTGGGGGCGAAGCAGACCCAACCCCGCTTCGCCAGATGCAGCATGAGCGGCCGGCCCTGCTCCTTCTTGTCCCCGATCACCCACCCACCGCCATGGACCTGCAACAGGGTCGGGCAGCCGGTGGGCTTGTCCGCCCTGTGGTAGACGTCGAGCCGGTTGCGCGTTGAGGTGTCGGCATAGGGGACGTCGACGAGCCGGACCACCTCCGGGTCGCTGAACGCCATCGGCACGAAGAACCGACGGAGCACAGAGCTGACGTGCCGTTCCGGTTCGAGCACCTCCGGCCAGTCCGCGAGCGCGGCATCGGCCACCGAGGCGGCGCGTTCGCTCTGCACGATCATCCAGCTGAGCCCGGCCACCACACCGCCCGTCAGCGCGAGTCCGAGCCACCCGACACCGCTCAACGCACCCAAGGCGATGCACCCGCCGGCGGCCACGAGGGTGAGGACGAGCAGTTGTGGAGCCAGCTCGACGGTCAGCCACGCGGAGAAGAAGGACGGCACCAGGAACGGCGTGAAACGGAACGGCCGGAGCCCGTTTCCGACGGCTGCCAGACCGAGCACCGACAGGACGAGCAGGAGAGCGGGCACAAAGCAAGTGTGCCAGCAGTGACAAGGTCGTTGCCCTGAAACGCAGACGGCGACCCGGTCTGTCCCTACTGTGACGCTGTGCATGAGATGAGTGGCGCGGACGCGACGATGCTCTACTTCGAGACGCCCAGCATGCACATGCACGTGCTCGGGACCCTGGTGCTGGACACCAGCGACCGGCCGGGCTGGTCGGCCGACGACGTGATCGCCATGATCGAGCACCGCCTGGACCTGCTCGCCCCCTTCCGTCGCAGGCTGGTCAGCGCGACCCTCCGCCTGCACCACCCCGTCTGGGTCGACACCGACGTCGACGTGTCCTCGCACGTGAGCCGCGTGCACTGCCCCGCCCCGGGTGGGATGACCGAGCTCGCACACGAGGTGGGGTCCTTCGCCAGCACCCAGCTCGACCGGAGCCGCCCTCTCTGGGAGTGCCTGGTCGTCGAGGGCATGGCCGACAACCGGGCCGCCATCATCTTCAAGATGCACCACTGCGCGGTGGACGGTCAGGGCGCCGCCCGCATCCTCGGCGGCATGTTCGACCTCACACCCGGGGGCCGCAGCGAGGCGGAGCTGGTCGGCGCTCGGGCAGAAGCCCGCGCAGCCCGACGGCCCGAGCCGGGTTTCTTCGACATCGCCCTGCACACCCTCACAGGTTTCGCGCTGCGGCCGGTGAAGCTCGCGCAGCTCCTCCCGACCGCAGCACAGGCCGTGAGCGGCATCGTGAGCCACCGGCGCAGCGACCTGGACACCAGCGGCGGCGCCATCCCGCTCACCGCCCCCAGGGTCGCCTTCAACGGCGCCATCGGCCCGGGTCGCGTGGTTGCCTACGTCGACGTCTCGCTGGCCGACGTGAAGGCCATCAAGTCCGCCGTCGGAGGAACCTTCAACGACGCCGTCATCGCGATCACAGGAGGGGCGCTGCGCCGCTACCTCGAGAAGCGCGACGACCTCCCGGAGTCATCCCTCACCGCGGTGGTCCCCGTGTCGATCCGGGGCGACGAGACCGACACCGCCGCGAACCGGACCTCCGCGATGTTCACTTCTCTCGGCACCGACATCGCCGACCCGCTCGAGCGGCTCCGCGCGGTACAGCAGGCAAACAAGGTCGGCAAGGGCGACCAGCGCGCCGTCCCCGAGGACATCGTGGCCAGGGTCAGCGATGTCGCGCCGCCCAACACCACGGCAGCGCTGGCACGGTTCTACAGCTTCCTCCGGCTGGCCGACCGAGGGCCTCAGGTGCACAACGTCGTGGTGTCGAACGTGGCCGGCCCACCCATCCAGATCTATCTGGCAGGGGCGAAGGTCGAGGGTCTGTTTCCCCTGGGGCCGGTCCTCGAGGGCACCGGGCTGAACGTCACGATCGTGAGCTACCGGGACCGCGTGGGCTTCGGCCTGATCGCCAGCAGCGAGAACCTGCCGGACCTCGACGACCTGGCAGCGGAGATCCCGGCGGCGGTCGAGGAGACCCTGTACGCCATCGCGGCACTGAACGTCTGACGGCCCGCCCGCGAGCAGGTGTGAGAGGTTGTGCCGATCATGAGCACCCGTGATGTTCCCCACGCCGTGCGGCAGCTCGGGGCCGCCGCGCTGCGGGTCCGCGGGCCGGTGGCGATGACGCGGTTCCTGCGCTCGGAGGTCCTCGCGGGGGAGGGCATCCCCCACGGCGACGGCAGGCCCGTCGTGCTGCTGCCCCCTGCTGCCGCCGGGGACTGGCTCATGCCCGTCATGCAGGCCTGGCTGCGCCGGATCGGGTACGCCGGGTACCGCTCCTCGATCAGCCTGCACGTCGACTGCTCCGACCGGACCCTGTCGAGGGTGTTTCCGCGGATCGAGGAGATCGCCGAGAGCAACGGCCGCCGGGTGACCCTGCTCGGACACAGCCGCGGCGGCCTGCTGGGCCGTGCGATAGCCAGCGCCCGCCCCGACCTCGTCGAGCGACTGGTCACCCTGGCGAGCCCGCTGAACGAGCCGTTCGCCGTCACCAACCTCACCCTCGCGGCCGCCGCCAGGGTCGCCCGCAACCGGCTTCAGCAGCGCGACCCCGCCAAGCTCACCATGGGGTGCATGACCGAGGCGTGTGCCTGCACGTACGGCCGCTTCTACCGTGCTCCGCTCCGGGAAGTGCCGCTGATCTCGCTGTTCACCCGGAGCGACGGGGTGGTGCGATGGCAGTCCTGCCTCGCCGAGGGTGCCCGCAACATCGAGATCCGTGGAACGCACCTGGGCCTGCTCGCGTCCCGCAACGTGTACGACGTCATCGCGCACGCCCTCACCGGTGAGCTCGACGAGCCCGGGATCACCTGGCAGGGGGAGCCTCCAGCCGAGCCCTCGCTAGTGCAGCGGCCCGTTGCGGGTTAGTGTCCGCGGCACGGCAAAAGGAGAACACGTTGCAGTTCACGATGTCTGTCGCCATGACCGACCCCCTGCAGTACGCCGCGCTGGCGCGGACCGCAGAGGAGTGCGGGTACGACCAGATCGCGGTCGCGGACAGCCTGTTCTGGTCCGAGCAGGTCAGCGACGCCTACCCCTACACCAAGGACGGCAGCCGGCTCTGGCAGGAGGACACCCCCTTCATCGAGCCGTTCATGGCGGTCGCCCACATGGCCGCCGTCACCACCCGGATCCGCTTCCTCACCCATGTCATCAAGGTCGCGACCCGCAACCCGCTGCTGCTGGCGAAGCAGGTGAGCTCGGCCGCGGTGCTGTCCCAGAACCGGTTCACCTTCGGTGCCGGCATCGGCTGGCTCAAGGAGGAGTTCGAGTGGTCCGGCCAGGCGTACGAGGGCCGCGGGAAGCGGACCGATGAGTCCCTCGACGCGATCCTGGAGATCCTCGACGGCGGCTGGGTCGAACGCAGCGGCGAGCACGTTCGCTTCGGCCGCATCAAGATGCCGCCCGCGCCCACGCAGCAGGTGCCGGTGTGGATCGGCGGGCACACCCAGGTGGCGCTGCGACGCACTGTCCGGTTCGGCCAGGGCTGGACGAGCGCGATGATCAGCCACCAAGACTTCGTCGCCGTGCACGACGAGCTCATCGACATGCTGCTCACGGCGGGCCGAGCAACCGAGGGGTTCCAGTTCCAGGTCGCGCCCTCGGACCGGTTCGGCCTCGACGGGTACAAGGACCTTGAGAGGGTCGGCTGCACGGACATCGTGACGGTGCCCTGGCTCTTCTACGGCGCGTCGTGGGACGCGCCGTTGGAGGAGAAGCAGGACGGCATCCGACGCTTCGCGAAGGACGTGATCCAGGCATGGTGAGTGCCACCGTCACGGAGATGTTCGCCCGGTTCTCCGAGCACCCCGCGCGCACCATGTCGCAGCGCTCGATGGACTGCGTGATGCGCAAGGACCGCGAGTCCTGGCTGGCGCTCTGGGCCGAGGACGGCTGGGTCGAGGACCCGATCGGAACCTCGTTCATCGACCCCACCGGGTTGGGGCATCACGGGCCGGACGGCCGGGCGGCGTTCTGGGACAGCAACATGGCGCCGAACAGCATTGTGTTCGACCTGCACGACTCCTTCGCCTGCGGCAACGAGGTGGCCAACGTCGCCACGATCACGATCACGCTGCCCGGCGGCGGCACCACCAGATGCGAAGGCGTCTTCGCCTACCGCATCGACGACGAGGGCAAGCTGCTGTCGCTACGGGCCTTCTGGGAAATGGACCGCATGCTGGCCACGATGACAACCTCCTGACACATCCGATGACCACGGCGAGCGACGGAGGTAGCGTCGCCCCGTCCCACATCAGGGTGATCTTGGAGCCGTCATGAACCGCACACTCGCCGCCGGCCTGCTGGCTGTCACCCTCTGCGGCTGCGGCGGGGGGTCGTCGACGTCGACGGCCGTCAGGGGGGCCACCACCCCCACGGCAACCGCCGAGAGCAGTCCGACCGAGACCCCGGCCCCCCTCACAGGCGGGGCAGTGACGGACTGCCTCAAGATCGCCCAGAACTTCTCCAAGACCGCGTCGGCCTTCACCGGAGCCGGTACGGGCGACCGCTCCGCCGGGTTCAACGCGCTGGCCAGCCAGCTGCGGGCCCTTGGTGAGGCCACCAAGACCCCCCGGGTCAAGGAGGCCCTCGGCACCATCGCCGACGCCTACTCCCGGCTCGCCGACAAGCTCAAGGGCATCAACTACACGCCCCAACAGGGCGGCACCCCGCCGGCCGCCTACCTCGAGGCGCTACGCGGCTTCGGCGACCCGAAGTTCGTCGCTGCCGGCAAGGTGATGCAGGAGTACTTCGCCGGGTCCTGCAAGGGCTGACCGTGAACTAAACGGGTGCGCCGAGGGTGGTGGTGCTGAGGGTGGCGATGCCGACCTCGAGCTCCTTCACCGTGGGCGGCCGCCTCAGGTCCATCCGCTGCTCGATCATCTGACGCAGCATCTGGGCCGCGTCCCGGCTCGCCTCCAGAGCCGCGGCATCCTCGTACAGCGTGATGCTCATCGACGTGCCTTGCTCCCGGTCGACCAGCACCAGCATCCCGCAGTTGCCGGGGATGCCCTCGACCTGCGGGACGATCTCATCGCGCGCGAAGGCAAGATCGCGGTCGATCTCTGCCGCCGTGACCCCGTCCCACTCCGTGACCCGTGCGTACATGGCTCTACCTCCTGCTGCGAGCGTCCTCCTGACACCGCGGCCTGGCAAGGGGCGGCTCGCCAGACGGTCCACCTTCTGGTAGAACGTGTTCCAGTATTGGACGACGTTGGAGGGTCATGACCGAGGGTACGGACGAGGCTGTTCTGACCGGGCAAGCGTGGACCGACTTCTGCCGGGCCCTCGAGGCGGCAGGTTCGGTGATCGTGAAGGAGACGACGCCGACGACGCCGCTCGACCGGGCCGAGGGCTTCCGCTACCTCAGCCGGCTCCTTCGCAACTCCCTCTACGCCACGTTCGAGAACTCCGACCCCGATCGGCCTCGGTGGCAAGGGCTGGACCTCGTGAAGATCGGTGCCGACAACCCGGACAACGTGTACCACTCGGCACCCGTACGCGGCACGAACACCTACCGCATCACCGGGAACCGCGGAACCATCGCGCTCACCACCTTCGGCAGCAAGGCCAACAGGTACGCCAAGGACGGCACCATGGCGTCGACAGGCGAGCTCCGCAACGACGACCTCGTGGTCGACGCAGCGGGCCGGGTCGAGATCATCGTCAGCGCGGACAAGCCCGAGGAGGCGACCAACTGGCTCCCGCTGGCCGTGGACTCGACGATGATCGTGCTCCGCGAGTCCTACCTCGACCCGGCCACGGAGGTGCCTGGCACGTGGGCCATCGAGCGCCTCGGGAAAACCGCCGCCACCGAGCCGTTGACCACCGGACACGTCGTGCGCAGCCTGCAGCGCGCAGCCATGGGCGTGCACGGCACTGCGGCCACCTTCCAGGCCTGGACCGAGTTGTTCATGACCCGCCCCAACGAGCTTCCCGACTGGGGCCAGGAGATGTTCCAGAAGGCCGGTGGTGATCCGGAGATCTTCTACCTGCACGGCTACTGGCGGCTCGCCCCGGGCGAGGCCTGGGTCATCGAGACCGAGGTGCCGGACTGCCCCTACTGGAACTTCCAGCTCAGCAACTGGTGGATGGAGTCGCTCGACTGGGACAAGCAGATCACCGTCAACAAGCACTCTGCGAAGCTCGATGGCGGCAAGCTCACCCTGGTGGTGTCGGACGAGGATCCAGGTTGGGGCAACTGGATCGACACTGCGGGCCACACGAACGGTACGGCCCTGATCCGCTGGGTCTGCGCCGACAGCCACCCCCTCCCCACCTGCCGTGTCGTGGAGCTCTAGATGACCCTCAGCGTCCCGTCGCTGCTTGCCGCGGCGACCGCCAAGGCCAAGTCCGATGCCTTCGGCGACGACTGGTTCCTCGAGCCCCTCGGTGTCCTCGTCGACGCGCTCAACACCGAGGCCCAGCTCTCGGAGGTAGGTGCTGGCATGACCGAGCGCCGCCTCACAGCGCTGCTCGTCGACCGGCTCCGCTTGCGGGCCCTGCAGCACGAGCACCCGGAGATCCTCGACGTCGAGGTCAGGGTCGCCGCCGAGATCTGCGGCCTCCCCCGGACCGGGAGCACCCTGCTGCACCGGCTGCTGTCCGCGAGCCCGCAGCTCACGAGCACCCTGTCGTGGGAGTGCTCCTACCCGCTGCCCTTTCCCGGGGAGTCGCCGGCGGCGGAGATCCGCAAGGGCAAGGCCAAGAAGATGATGGACATGTTCATGGAGCTGTCCCCCGGTTTCGGGGACATCCACACCGTGGTCTGGGACGGCCCGGAGGAAGACATCCTCCTGCTCGACCGGACCTTCACGGCGATGAGCTTCGACTCGTTCTACTGGCTCCCCACCTACGGCATCTGGCTTCGCTCGTACGACCAGGGCAAGGCCTATCAGGAGCTACGCGAGTGGCTGCAGGTCCTGCAGTGGCAGGACACTTCGCGGGCCGGCAAGAAGTGGGTGCTGAAGTCGCCGCACCACCTGACGGCGGTCGACACGACGCTGGACGAGTTCCCGGACTGCAAGATCGTGATGACCCACCGCTCGCCGACGTCGGCCGTCCCGTCGTACGCCTCGATGGTGCAGGCGATGACCTCGCAGTACAGCGATGCCGCCGACCCGAAGAAGATCGGGCCCTACTGGAGCGAGCGGTTCGTCGAGAGCCTCGGGCAGTTCGCCGAGGTCCGCGCCCGCCGGCCGGAGCGGTTCGTGGACATCCCCTTCAAGGCAACCGTCGCCGAGCCGCTCCAGACCGTCACAGGTCTGATGGCCGACCTCGGCCTTGACTGCGGACCCACGGACGTGAAGGCCTTCGAGGACTACCTCGAGGTCAACCGCCAGGAGCGGCACGGCTCCCACAGCTACACCGCTCAGGACTTCGGGCTCTCGACCGAGCAGCTCGAGAACGACTTCGCTTTCTATACGGAGGCCTACCTGTGATCCTCAACGACGAGGTCATCGTCATCACCGGCGTCGGCGCCGGACTGGGAGCAAAGCTCGCGCAACGCGCGGTGGCAGAGGGTGCCCGGGTCGTCATGGCTGCTCGTTCCGGCGGCGTGACCGAGCAGATAGAGAAGGAGACCGACGGCAAGGCCATCGCCGTCGCCTGCGACGTGCGCAAGGAGGAGGACTGCCAGCGGGTCATCGACACCGCGATCGAGCGGTTCGGAAAGATCACCGGCCTGGTCAACAGCGCGTACGCGCACCCGGGGTTCCACCCGCTGCTCGAGACCCCGGACAAGGGGATGCGCCGGTCGTTCGACGTGATCGTGCACGGCGCCCTCACGATGACCCGGCTGGCCGTTCCCCACATGATCGCCGCCGGCCACGGCTCGATCGTCAACGTCGGCACGATGACCACCCGCAAGCCCATGAAGGGTGAGGGCGGGTATGCGATCGCCAAGGCCGCCATGACCTGCGCCACGCAGTTTCTGGCGCTGGAGCTCGGCGAGCACAACATCCGCGTCAACCAAGCGATCATGGGCTGGCTCGACGGCCCGGGGGTGCGCTTCTACCTGACGATGACGTCGCAGGAGAAGGGCATCACCGAGCAGGAGGTGTACGACGACATCGCCTCGCGCAACCCGCTCGGCCGCATCCCGACAGACGAGCGGTGTGCCGGCGCGATCCTGATGCTCCTGAGCGACTACTCCTCCGAGGTCACCGGCGCTGTGCTCGACGTCAACGGCGGGGAGTACATGCCGGCGTGAACGCCACGACCGTCGTGTCGGACGTCGTCGAGATCGACGCCCCCGCCTCGCAGGTGTGGGCCGTCATGGTCGACTTCGCGAGCTACCCATCCTGGAACCCCTTCACCGTCAAGGTGGAGACCGCGCTAGAACTCGGCGCTCAGGTCGTGCTGCACCTGCCTGACCCGGCCAAGCCTGGGGAGACGTTCACGACCCTCGAGCAGATCAGCGCCATCGTGCCCAACGAGCACCTGCAGTACAACACCGGCGACAGCATCCCCGGCGTGCACGCTGTTCGCGACCAATGGGTTCGGTCTCTCGGTGCGGAGCGGTGCAGCTACCAGACCACGGACGCCTTCACCGGTGAGTACGCGCAGGTCGCGTTCGACCTCCAGGGCGCGTGGGTCACCAACGGCTTCAACGCGACCGCGTCCGCGCTCAAAGATCGCGCCGAGGTGCTGTGGGCCAACCGCCGCACCTGACACCGCGCGCGCACCGGCCGCGCCAGGCGTCAGAGACCGTCGAAGTAGGACAGCTGCTCGATCCGCTCGACGAACTGCCAGCCCGACTCGGTGCGCACGAGCTTGTCGTCGTACCAGAGCCCGACGTAGAAGACCTTCTTCTCATCGACCACCATCGGGTTGAAGCAGATCGTCCGAGCCGTTGCGGTGTCGCCATCGACCGTGATGATCGGCAGACCCATGTGGTGCTGCGTGCCCTTGAACGACGTGAGCATCTTGATGTCGAAGGCCTTGTGCTCCGGCCAGGACCCCTTGATGGCACCGGTAGCGGTGTAGTCCAGGACGCAGTCCTCGGTGAAGAGCGCGTCGAGCTCGTCCCAGGCCTTGAGGTCCAGCAGCTGGCTGTACCGGGCGATCAGGTCCTGGATCTCGAAGCGGTCCGAGATCTCCTGCAACGAAAGCACTACTGCTCCTGGGCGAAGAGAGGACAGCTCGAGACGTCCTGGTAGTCGGCGTACAGCGGAAGCTCCTCGATCGAGGCGTTCAGGGCTTCCGATGATCCAAACAGGCGGGAGGGGTCGAGGTAGTCCTCGGTGGCGAAGTACTCGCTGACGATGGCACGCACGGGAGGCGAGCCCGGCGTCAACACCCGGGCCACGGCGTCACGGGTGTATCCCTGCCGCAGCGGGTGCAGGGCGCCCGTCGTCGGCGTGTGCACCTCGTGCCAGCCGTGGAAGAACTCCTCCTCCGACAGCCGATCCGGCTTGGGGAACCACGACAGGTGCGTGAGCAGACCCGCGGTCGCGGACCGCTCCTGGGGCTGCGAGGACGTCACGAGGTAGAGGTCGCCCGGGACCTGCGCCACCACCTCGCGCCAGATGTCGTAGCTGTCGACCCAGAGCTCGACGAGGGCCTTCAGCGAGGAGCCGCGCCCCAGGAGGATGGTCGGCTTCTCGAGCTCCGCCGCGACCGACGCGGTGATCGATCGCAGTCCGGGCACGTCGAGCGTGAGAGGGACATCGTCCCAGACGAGCAGGTCGATCTTCTCCATGTCAGCCCCCGTCAGACCGTCATGTCCGCAAGCGCCTTCATGTGCTCCGGGTTGGTGACCCCGCCGAGGATGAGGGTCGTCACCGGCGACGCGCGCCAGAGCTCGAGCCGCTCCTTGATGCGGTCCAGGGGACCGCACAGCGCGATGTTGTCGCAGAGCTCATCCGGCACGGCCTTCACGGCCGCGTCCCGATCGCCGGACAGGAACAGCTCCTGGACCTTGTGGGCGGCCTCTTCGTAGCCGAAGCGCGAGACGACGTCGAGGTGGAAGTTCTTCGACTTCGCACCCATGCCGCCGATGTAGAACGCCATGGTGAGCTTCACCCACTCGATGGCCTTCTGGTAGTCGTCATCGATCACAACCGTCACAGGGCAGGCGATCTCGAAGCCCGGCTTGGCGCTCGACAAGGCCTGTGCGTAGACCGTGGGCGCAGTGATGACGTCGAAGAAGATCGGTAGCCAGCCATCGCCGATCTCGGCCGCGAGGGCGACGTTCTTCGGCCCCTCGGCACCGAGGAAGATCGGGATCTCCGGCCGGAGCGGGTGCATGTTCGCCTTCAGCGGCTTCCCGAGACCCGTGCCGCCCGGGTAGGGCAGCGGGTAGTTCTCACCGGTGTTCGTGACGGGTCCCTCGCGCCGCCAGATGTCACGGCAGATCTGCACGTACTCGCGGGTGCGGGCGAGGGGCTTCGGGAACGGCACGCCGTACCAGCCCTCGACGACCTGCGGGCCGCTGACGCCGAGCCCGAGGTGCATACGACCACCCGACAGCCGGTCGAGGGTCATGGCGCTCATGGCTGTCGCAGCGGGGGTTCGCGCGGAGAGTTGCACGAGGCCGGTGCAGAGCTTGATGCGTGAGGTGTGTGCCCCAACCCAGGACAGCGGCGTGAACGCGTCGCTGCCCCAGGACTCGGCAGTCCAGAGCGAGTCGTAACCCAGGTCCTCGGCCATCTTCGCCGAGGGAACCATGTCGCCGGGACCCTCCCCGGACCAGTAACCGTACTGGTAGCCGAGCTTCAGGTCAGTCGTCATCGGGCATCCCTCGGCAGGCCGAGGATGCGCTCGGCGACGACGTTCTTGAGGACCTCGGTCGTACCGCCGGCGATGGTCAGGCAGCGCGTCTGAAGCATGTCCTGGGCGAGCTGCTCGAGCTCGCCCTCGAGGGAGACTCCGGCCATGGCCCGCAGCTCGTAGCGCAGCTCGGCCACATCCTGCTGGTGCCGCATGCCGACGAGCTTGCGGACGCTCGACGCAGACCCGGGCTCCGCGCCGGAGAGCTGACGCAAGGTTGTGCGGAAGGCGAGCAGGGACTGGTTCAGCGCCTCGCAGACGATCTGGCCGACCTTGTCACGCAGCAGCGGATCCGGAACTCCGGCGGCGTGTACGTCCTTGAGCAGGTTCTCGACACCGTTGCCCAGCCGCGATCCACTGCTCATCGCGACGCGCTCGTTGGCCAGCGTCGTCCGGGCAAGCTTCCAGCCACCGTTGACCGCACCCACGAGGCAGTCGTCGGGGATGAAGACGTCGTCGAAGAAGACCTCGTTGAACATCGCGTGGCCCGTCAGCTCCCGCAGCGGTCGGATGTCGAGGCCAGGGCTCTTCATGTCGAGCAGGAAGTAGGTGATCCCCTTGGCTCTGTCCAGGCCCTTGCCGTCCCCGCTGGTGCGGGCCAGCAGGATGCCCCAGTCAGAGCGCTGTGCCACCGAGGTCCAGACCTTCTGGCCGTTGATCTTCCAGCCGCCCTCGACCTTCTCGGCCTTGGTCGTCAAGCCCGACAGGTCCGAGCCCGCACCCGGCTCGGAGAACAGCTGGCACCAGACGATGTCGCCGTGCAGTGTCGGCCGCACGAAGCGCTCGGCCAGCTCAGGGGTGCCGTGCGCGACGATCGTCGGCGCGGCCCAACCACCGATCACCAGGTCCTCGCGGACAACTCCCGCGGCCGCGAGCTCTTGGTCGATGACGAGCTGCTCGACGGCGGACGCGTCACGCCCCCAAGGAGCAGCCCAGTGCGGCGTCTGGAAGCCGGCATCGGCGATCGCGATGCGCCGCTGCTTAGGGTCCTCCGGCAAGGTCGCGACGAAGGACCGCACCTCAGCACGCAACGATGCGGTGTCGCCGAGGTCGAGCTCCATCGTGCGCCGCGTCCCCTCCAGAGCGAGGTCGCAGGCAACCCCACGCCAGTACGACGGAGAGCCCACAAGAGCGCGGAGGGACAGTGCGCGCTTGAGGTAGAGATGGGCGTCGTGCTCCCAGGTGTAGCCGATCCCACCGAGCACCTGCACGCAGTCCTTCGCGTTGGTGACTGCCGCCTCGAGGGCCAGTGACACCGCGATCGCGGTCGACAGTTCGCGCTCGGCGGACGGCGCCTCGTCGAGGGCACGCGCGGCGTCCCAGACGGCTGCCTTCGCCTGCTCCGTACGCACCAGCATGTCGGCGCACTTGTGCTTGACGCCTTGGAAGGAGCCGATGGGTCGGCCGAACTGCTCACGGGTCCTCGCGTACGACGCAGCCGTGTCCTGGCACCATCCGGCGATACCGGTCGCCTCTGCCGCGACAACGACCCCGACGAGGGATCGCACTGCGGTCAGGGTCAGCCCCGGCAGGATCCGCGCGGAGGGCACGGACACGTCGGTGAGGGTGACCGACGCCGGGCGGCGGGTGTCGTCCAGCCCGGTCAGCGGGGTGATGGTGGCCTGCGACGCCTCCACGACGAACCAGGTGTCACCGGCGCCGAGGACGAGGAGATCAGCGAGCCCCGCGCCCAGGACGAACGAGGCGGTGCCGTTGACCACGACGCCGTCCGCGGAGGGGGTCGCGACGAGGTTGTTCTCCAGCGCGACAGCGCCCGTCGACGTGCCGTCGACCAGGGACGGGAGCAGCTCCTTCGACCCCGTGCCCCCTGCCTGCGACAGGACAAGGGACACGCACAGCGTCGGGAGGGACGGGCCGTGTGCCAGCTCCCGCGCCAGCTCCTCGACGACGACGGCGAGCTCGACGCCCCCGGCTCCGGAGCCGCCTGACTCCTCAGCCACGTGCAGCCCGAGCAGGCCCTGTTCGGCCAGTCCAGACCACCAGGAGGGCCGGGTCTCAGGGCTCTCCAGAGCCTCACGGGCACTCGCGCGCAAGCCTGCGCGCTCCGCCCATCCCCGGACCGAAGCGGCGAGCGCCTCATGCTCCTCGCTCACACCGATCGTCATCTGATGCGTGCCTTCCCGTCGCGTGTCTGGCATACTAGAACACGTTCCTGTTTCTGGCATCACACCTGTAACACGGCGATGCTAGTTTCCGGCGCCAGACCTGGGAGAGGTGGGAGTCGTGGCGACGACTGCACAGTCAGAAGCTCAGTCGGCCGCCGTCGAGACCGAGACGACGGCGCAACGAGCGCGCCGCGCGCGCATCATCTCGGCCACACTGGCCCTTGCCTCCCGCGGCGGCTTCGAGGCCGTGCAGATGCGCGAGGTCGCCGAGCGCTCCGAGGTCGCCCTGGGCACGCTCTACCGCTACTTCCCCTCCAAGATCCACCTGCTCGTGTCGGCCATGGCGTCCGAGGTCGAGCTGCTCTCGAGCCGGCTGCAGAAGCGCCAAGCTCCTGGGGAGACCCGCGCGGAACGGGTCTGCTTCGTCCTCGAGCGCTCGACCCGCTCGTTGCAGCGCGACCCGCTCCTCACCGAGGCGATGGTGCGGGCCATGATGGCCGCCGACAGCACCGTGGGGCTCGAGGTCGCGGCCATCCGACAGGGCATGAGCGACCTCATCGTGCAGGCGATGCGCAACGGCGGTGACCCGGTCGAACACGACGTGGAACTGGCCGCGATCTTGCAGGACGTCTGGTTCGCGCGTCAGATCGCCTGGCTCGGTGGCCGGATGGAGGCCGCCGACGTCTGGCGCGACATCCACCAGGCCATCATGCTCGTCGTCGAGGACTGAGCCCTCCGCGTCCTACTTCGGGAAGCCGGCGATCTTCTTGTTCGTGCTGAAGTCCCAGACCCCGTCCTCGCAGCGCCAGGTGTGCTCCGCCGCGGGCAGCACACGCGTGAACTTGCCGCCCTTCACCTGGATGATGGCGATGCAGTCGCTGAGCTTGCGGCCACCGACGTCCTGGCCCGGGAACAGCCCGTTGTCGGTGTAGTTGTGCTCCTGCGCAAGCAGGGCCAGTAGCCCCTTGCGCGTCGGCTTCGGACCGATCTTGATCATCTTCTCGACGAACAAAGCCGAGGCACCCCAGGCGAACTGACCGAGGTCGGTCGGGACGGCATCGGGCTTGACCTGCGTGAGCCACTGACCGTAGGTCTGCAGCTCGGGGCTGTACTTGGCCTCCTCGAGCAGCGTGGGCTGGATGCCGATGTAGGTGCCCTCCGCCGCGGCTCCTGTCGACGTCAGGTAGTTCGGCGTGTACGCCGTGACGGTCGGCTCCCAGACCGCCGGGTGGTAGTCCTGGTTGTTCATCTCCTTGCGGATACCGGAGGCCTGCTGGTAGGCGCCCGAGAACGTCACGAACTCGACGCCCTTCTTCTTCAGGTCGGTCACGACGGAGGTGTAGTCCGTCGACGATGTCGGGAAGGGCTCGTCAGCGACCCAGTTGAAGCCGTACGCCGCCGTCGTCGCCTTCTGGTCCTGAGAGGACTGCTGACGCGTCACAGCACCGTCGCTGTAGATGTAGCCGGCCTTCTTGATAGACGCCTTGATCTTCGGGTCCGGGCTCGAGGCCGCCCAGGCGAACTGCGCGAGTCCGCGGTAGTTGCCGGTGCCGGCGGCGTTGGCGGGGTACACGTTCGGGACGGCCTTGATCTCGTCCGTCGTGGCGAGGCCGCGGACGTCGGGGACGCCGCACTTCTTCTCCGTGTCCGCCGCGCCCTGGTCGAAGGCCGAGATGGAGCCCACCCCCGCGAAGCCGCTGGCGCACAGGTCGAGCGCGGCGCTCTTGTTGGCGCCCGCGTCAAGCTGGGAGTCGAGGGTCTTGAGGATGATCTTGCGGCCGTAGAGGGTGCCGTACCTCGCGTTGAAGTACTTGAAGTAGGCCTGCGTCGCGAAACGGGCGTCCTCGAACAGGCCGGGGACGGCACCACTGATGTCACTGATGTTGTAGATGGTGATGGAGTCCTTGGTGATGCCGATGTCTGTGGCACCCCCGTTCCCGCCCGCGGGAGCGGCGCGGAAGTCGCCGGTCGCCCCGCCCGTCGACCCGCCGGAGGTCGCGGTCGGGCGGCCACTCCCGGTGCCGCTGGTGCCTGTTGAGCCTGTGGTTCCGGTCCTCCCGGAGGAACCGGTCGTCGCGGTGGTCCCCGACGTTCCGGCCGCTCCCGTCGTGCCGGTCACACCCGTCGCGCCGCTCGTGCCAGTCGTCAGGGCACCCGACGAGCCTGTCGTCCCTGCCCCGGAGGAGCTTCCGCCACCGCCGCCCTGGGAGAGCGCTGCCGTCCGCTGCGACGGGGTGAGGCGGGCGCCGCAAGCGGTGGTCACAAGAGCGCCGACCGCCAGGGCTGCGGCAAGACGGCGTGCGGCTGGGCTGCGTGAGGGCATTGCGCGGAGTCCTTCGTCGTTGAGGAACGGCTGAGTCAGTGGGCGAGCACGTCGGCGGACAGCGGGTCGCACAGAGCACACGGCGTCATGCCGTCTCCCGTGCTGCCCACCGGCCGGAGGTCGGCGCGACCCGACACGACGGTGCAGTCAGGGCGGTGGAGCATGCCGCCCTTGGCAGTGGCGACGAACGGTGCCTTGCCGTTGCCCGCCGCTGCGGACCTTCGCGGCGCGGGGGCGGCGGCCGTGGCTGCGCTGCTCCGCAGGTCGTCGCGGATCTCGCGGAGCAGCTCCACGACCTCCTCGCTCTTGGACCGCTGCTCAGCCGCCCCGCGTGCGACCCAGGACCCGAAGTACACCAGGCCACCGACGATCGGGAGCCCCAGGCCGAGGATGCCGCCGCTGATGAGGTAGGGCACCTGCTCGAACAGGTAAGGCGTGTGGGAAGCGCCGTACCAGCCGAGCACGATGATCAGGATGCCCAGCGGCAGCAGGACAGCACTGACGATCGCCAGGACCCGCTCCACCGAGTAGCCGCTGGATCCTTCGCGGGGAGAGGTCATGAGGTCACGCTCCGGAGGTTGGGAACAGAGGTCGGGGCGCCGAGCCGGCACCCGACGCCGAGGAGGGCACCGCCGGCGAGGCCGAGGAAGCGCAGCAGCCCCCAGCCGATGAGTCCGGCGCCGAGGAAGGCACCGAGCAGCAAGCCCGCACCGATGCCTCCGGAGCCGGCGTAGGGCGAGCTCGACGCGGCGTTCTTACCGGTCCCGGAGGTCACGGGCGCAGTGCCCGTGCCGCCGTCACCTCCGAGGATCGGCGGGGTCCCGACCGGGCCACCGGGATCGATCGTCGCCGGCAGCGGGGGCCCGCCGGTGATTCCCGAACCCGATCCGGGGGTGTTCACGAAGGTGCCCGGCGTCGCCGGGAAGGACGGGAACTGGAAGGCCGGCAGCGTGATGGGCAGCGTCGCCGCCGACTTCGAGTTCGCCGAGGCGAGGATGAAGGTGATGTGCGGGGTGGCCTTCACGAAGTAGTACAGCTGACTCGCGACCTCGGGAGGCAGGTTGCCGATGAGGCCGTTCACCACAGGGTTGACGACAGCGGTCACGGGGCTCAACGCCTTGCGGAGCGGGCCGGTGTCGATGTCGATGATCAGACCACCGGCGACTCGCCGCACGCCGCGAGGGGTGGTGCTGGACACCTGGTTCAGGGCATGGGCGGAGATGCCGAGCGCAGCCGTCACCTCGGCCGGGGTGTCGAGAGGCGGCAGCGCGCTGCCCTGCCCAGCGGCGTGCAGGCCCTTGTCGTCGACGCTGAACTCCTGGCCGGCGATGGTGAGTCCGGACACGGTGGTCGTCCCGCTGGAGCTGGACCTCGTCCCGTCCGCGCTGGTGGTCAAGACCGTCTTGACCGCACCGATCTTGATCGTGCCGGCGAGCAGGTTGACATCGCTGAGGGCGCTGTTGGCCGTGCCGAGGGCGATGTCCTTGTCGGTGACCGTGGCTGTCGACGTCGCTGTCGCGCCCCCGACCATCACCTGACCGGGCTTGTTGGTCGGCGTGCCGTCTGCAGTGGCGATGGCAACCAGGCCCTCCGCGTGAACACCGCTGAGCTGGCCGCCGTCAACACCCGCCGAGTCATACGGCTTGTCGGGGTAGCGCGCCTCGCCCTTGAGCGGGTAGGCCGGGGCGCCCTCGGCGACTTGCGCCAGCCCGGTGCCGAGCAGGTTCCCGGGCCAGAACGAGCTGGTCAGGGCGTGCGCGTTGGGACCGGCGGCGACCGAGGCCAGCGTGTAGTTGGGATCACCTTCGAGGACAGCAGTACCTGGGTCGTGCGGGATCTGCAGCTCGGGGTCGTCGAGCAGGACGCGCAGCGGTGTCGCCTCAACGGTGACCGAGAACCCTCCCAGCTTGGTGTCGGTGCGGACCGCGTCGGCCCGAACCGCGCTGCCGAAGGGCACCGTCCCCAAGGTGACGGCGCAGACAGCGAGCACCCGTCCCGCTGTACGAAGCGACCTGATCATGCTGCACCTCCGAGGTAGGCGGCCGAGAGCTCGCCCTCGATGTCGGCGGGTTCGCCGATCGCCGTGACACGTCCTTGCACCATGACGATGCCGAGCTGGGCGACAGCGAGCGCCCTTCGTGCGAACTGCTCCACGACGAGTACGGAGACGCCCTGCCGACCGATCTCGGCGACGATCCCGTAGAGGTCCTCCACGATCTTCGGGGCGAGGCCCATGGAGAGCTCGTCCAGCAGCAGCAGGGCCGGATCGGTCGACAGCGCCCGAGCCATTGCCAGCATCTGCTGCTCACCGCCGGAGAGCCGACCGGCAAGCTGGCTGCGGCGCTCCGACAACCGCGGGAACTGCGTGAAGGAGCGCTCTTCGATCTCGCGCGGCGCGGCCTTGGCGGCAAAGGCGAACAGGTTGATGTTCTCCGTGACCGTCAGGTTCGGGAAGATGCCGCGGCCCTCCGGGATCGTGCACAGGCCCGCACGGGCAAGCCGGTCAGGTGGGGCACCGTTGAGGTGGTGACCGCCGATGTGCACATGACCCCCCGTCGGGTCGAGGAGCCCCGCGATGCAGTTCAGGGTGGTGGTCTTGCCGGCACCGTTGGGTCCGAGCAGGGCCACCACAGCGCCCACGGGCACGGAGAGGGAGACGCCGTGCAGGACCTCGATGCGGCCGTAGCCGGCCGTGAGGTCGATCAGGTCGAGGGCGTTGACGCGTTCGCTCATGCGGATGCCTCCTCGAGCTGTTCGGCGGCCGCGTCATCGGCGCCGAGGTAGGCGTCCTGCACGCGCTTGTCGGCGCGGATCACGTCCGGCGTGCCGGACGCGATGATGCTGCCGAAGTCGAGCACGTGGATCGTGGAGCACAGCCCGAGCACGAGCTCGACGTCGTGCTCGACGATGAGCACCGACCGGCCGTCGTCCTCGGCGAGCGAGCGGACGAGGAGGGCGAAGTCGTCGGTCTCGGCTTCGCTCAGTCCGCTGGACGGCTCGTCCAGCAGCAGCAGCCGCGGGTTGCAGGCGAGGGCGCGAGCAAGCTCGGTGAGGCGAGCGATGCCGGTCGGCACCGAGTCCGCCGTGACGTGGGCGAAGGCCCGCAGACCGACCCGGTCGAGAAGCTCGTCCCGGATCTTGGCGGGGTTGTCGAGGCCCCGCATCTCAGCGGCGACGCGGATGTTGTCGGCGACCGACAGGGATCCGAACACCTCGAGGCGCTGGAAGGTGCGGCCGATCCCGGCGAGCGCGCGCTGGCGCGGGTGCACCTTGGTCAGGTCCGCGCCGTCGAAGCGCACCGAACCACTCGTCGGCGCCTGGAGGCCGGTGATGACGTTGAACAGCGTCGTCTTGCCGGCCCCGTTGGGACCCATGAGCCCGATGACGGAGCTCTCCGCGACGTCGAACGTCGCACCGTTGACGGCGATGACGCCGCCGAATCGCACGTGGACGTCGTCGATCTCAAGCAGAGCCAACGGGTGCCTCCAAGCTCCGGGAGCCGCTGACCGAGGGATAGGGCTCGGCGTCTCGGCCCTGTCGTAGCCCGCGGTTCTCCCGGAACTTCACCCGACCGCTCTGCTCGAACAGCAGGCCCATCAGGCCGTTCGGGTTGTTGACCAACAGCCGGATGCCCACGAACAGCACGATGTAGGCGATGTTCTTGACGGTCGCGTCGCTGTTGATGAGGAACCCGGTCGTCAGGCAGCCGTAGACGAAGCCACCGGTCAGCGCCCCCGAGATGCTCGTGATGCCGAACACGATCGCGAACAGCAGCAGCGGCAGGTTCTGGAAGAAGAAGAAGTCGAGCGTGCCGACGGTGCTCCTCATCCCGGCGAACAGCACCCCCGCGACACCTGCGAGGCCCGCCGACACGGAGAACACAGCGACACGCGTCGTCGTGGTGCTGAACCCCAACGTCGCGCAGGCCGCCTGCGAGTCGCGCGTAGCGAGCAGGATCCGGCCGTACTTGCTGCGTCGGATCGACAGGACGAGCCAGGCCATCAGGACGAAGGCGACGACGATGACCATCGCGAACGAGCGCTCGGAGTTGAGAAAGCTGGGGCGACCGACGTTGATCGTCGAGCCCTGGGCACCGAAGCCGACCAACCCGGTCTCGAAAACCGTGTGGTCCATGGCTGCGGCGATCGCCAGGGTGCCGAGCCCGATGTAGAGGCCGCGCAGCCTCAGGGCCGGTAGGGCGACGAGCGCTCCGACGACAGCGGTCAGCAGGAAGGCGGTCATCAGTGAGATCACGGTGATCTGCGGGTGGAAGCCGATCCCGGTGAAGGGGATGTCGAAGCCGCGGGCGGCGACGAGCGCGCCGACCCCGACGAAGCTCAGCTGGCACAGCGAGACGTCGCCGCCGTAGCCGACCAGCAGCACCAGGGACAGCATGATGAGCGGCAGGCACATCGTTTGGCCGAACCGCGAGTTGTTGGCGTCGCCCATCATGCTGGTGAGGACGTAGGCGCCGAGCACCAGCACGCCTGACCACAGGAAGGTCATCCGCCAGGAGGGGATCCGGGGGAGCTTGGTGCCGATGATCCGGCCGACCCGCAGCTTGTCCTGCGGCAGCAGGAGCATGACCCCGAGCAGGAAGATCGTCGGCAGCGAGTTCTTGATGCCGTAGAGGAGGCCCTGAGAGTCGGTGATCCACTCGGGCTTCAGCGAGATGTAGCCCCACTGGCCGTACTCGATGAGCAGCCCGAGGACGATGGCCCCGGCGAAGGTCCTCGGCAGGCTCTTGAGCCGACCGACCATGGCCGCTGCGTAGGCATTGACAACCAGGAAGGTCAGGATCGTGTAGTCGAACGACAGCGACGGTGCGAGCAGGATCCCGGCCAGGGCCGCGAGCGACGAACCCATCGCCCAGGCCAGACCGCTCAGCAGGTTGGGGCGCGCCCCGTGCAGAGCCAGCAGCTCGCGGTTGTCGACCACGGCCCGCATCGCGGTACCGATTCGGGTGCGGTTGAGCAGGATGTACAGGCCGAAGGCGACCGCGAGCGCGATCCCGATCGTGATGAACTGCTGGGCCGTGACCCGAACGATCCCGAACGACACGCTGTTGCCGGCGAAGAACGCGTCGACGCTGCGGCCCTGCGGCTTCCACTGCTGCTCCGCGAAACCGATGAGGGCGACGAGCAGTCCCACGGTGACGCCGAGCGAGGTCGTGACATCTGCTGTCGTGAGCCTTCGCATGACCAACCGCTCCATCAGCAGCCCGAACGCCGGCGCGATGATGAGCAGGATCAGCGGCAGGACCAGCAGCAGGGGCAGGCCCTGGTTCACGTACAACTCCCAGTACAGGAACGTCATGACCATGCCGACGGCGCCGTGCGCGAAGTTGAAGACGTTCGAGGTGGCGTAGGTCAGGACGAGACCACTCGCAGCGATGGCGTACGTCGAGCCGAGGACGATCCCGATGACGGTGAACGTCACGAGGTCGCTCAGCACGTCGGTCCGCCGGCACGGCTGGGCACGGTCACATCACTCCTGGGCTACTGGGGGCGCCGCTCCGGCACAAGGGAGCGAAGGCCGGAACGCACGCTGTGGTCCGGGTCACAGCCGTTGTTCCATGGTGTGTGCGTTGCGCCCTCATGTCGAGGGAGGTTCGGGGTTTATTCGGACAAACAGGCAGAAAGTTAGAGCTTTCCGTACGCAGCGGCCACAAAGCTGAGCTTCGAGTCCCGGTGAGCGAAATGGATGCCGAGCTTGTCGGCGAGCTCCTCGCTGGTGAAGGCGTCGCCGGCAGCGTCGAAGCGCTGCTCGATGTTGGGCGCGCTGGCGAGCACGACCATCGGTCCGTAGGCCACGAAGACCTGGCCCGTGATCGGGTCGGCCTCGGGGCTGGCGAGGTAGGCCACCAGGGGCGCGACGTGGTCGACGCTGAGCGGGTCCAGGCCGGCACCCTCCGGCGCCTCGCCGAAGACCTGGGCGGTCATCGCGGTGCGGGCTCGGGGGCAGATCGCGTTGGCGCGCACGCCATAGCGCGAGCAGGCGTTGGAGGTGGCCAGGGTCAGGGCCACGATGCCGGCTTTCGCCGCGGCGTAGTTGGGCTGGCCACCTGACCCGAACAGGAACGCCTCCGAGGAGGTGTTGATGACGCGGCCGTAGACGGGGGCGTCCGCGGCCTTGGAGCGGTCGCGCCAGTGCGCTGTCGCGAACCGGCTCGTCCCCGCGTGGCCCTTGAGGTGGACCGCGATGACGGTGTCCCACTCGGACTCGGAGATGTTGAAGATCGTGCGGTCCCGCAGCACGCCGGCGTTGTTCACCAGGATGTCGAGCTGGCCATAAGTCGTGACCGCCGTCTCGACGAGCTCCTGCGCCACCGCCCAGCTGGACACATCCCCGGCGGCAGCGGTCGCCTGGCCGCCCGTGGCGGTGATCTCGTCCACGACGCCGTTCGCCGCGTCCTTGTCGTAGTCGTTCACCACGACTGCCGCTCCTGCCGCGGCGAGCGCGAGCGCCTCGGCGCGACCGAGACCGGCACCAGCACCGGTGACGAGGGCAGACTTTCCTTCCAAGCTGACGGACACGTTGAGCCTTCTCTAGACGGGCTCGGCGGCCAGGGTGGCCCCGAGGGAGAGCAGCTGGGCCTGGGCACTGCCCAGCGAGAACTCAAGGTGCTTGCTCCAGCGGAAGTAGCGCGGGAGCTCGTAGTCGATGTCGATACCGACACCGCCGTGGACGTGCTGGGCTGCGTGGGCGACGCGGTGGCCACCCTCGCTCGCCCACCACTTGGCGATCCGGGCCTCGTCCCGACCCGGAAGGCCGGAGTCGAGCAGCCACACGGCCTGCAGCGTCGTGAGGCGCAGCCCTTCGACATCGATGTACGCGTCCGCGAGGCGGTGGCCCACGGCCTGGAAGGTGGCGATCGCGCGACCGAACTGCTCGCGGCTGGTGGTGTAGCTCGCCGACAGCTTCAGGGCCTTGCCGCTCACACCGAGGGCAGTCGCCGCGATTCCGGTCAGCGCGCGGTCAAGCAGCCAACCCAGGGCGGTGGGGTCGTTCGTCAGCAGCTCTGCAGGTGCGTCGTTCAGCTCGACCTCGAAGACCGGCAGTCCGCTGGTCGTCGTTCCCGACCTCAGCGTCACCCCAGCTGCCGTTGGCTCGACGAGGACCAGGACGCTGCCGTCATCGGTGGTTGCTGAGACGACGATGCGGGTGGCGAGGTCAGCGATCGGGACGCTGGTCTTCGTACCGCTCACCGTCGACCCCGCGAAGCGGGTCAGGGGTTGATGAAGGTCGTCGCGCCCGCTCTCGACGAGAGCTGCGGTCAGCAGCGTCGTTCCGGCGGCGACGCCGGGGAGGTCACGCTGACGCTGCTCCGGCGTGCCGAACCGGTCGATCGGAAGGGCAGCCATGAGCACGGACTCGAACAGCGGCACCTGCGCCACGTGCGCGCCGACCTGTTCGAGAAGCAAGGCGAGCTCGGTGAAGCCGAGGCCTCCCCCGCCGACGTCCTCCTTCAGCGAGGCACCGACGACGCCGGCGTTGGCGAGCTGCGTCCACGTGTCGCCGTCGAACCAGATCCGTTGTTCATCAAGGGAATCGAGGTGCTTCTTGGTCGACCTCTCGCTGAGAATCTGGGTGGCTAGCCCGACGAGGGCCTGCTGGTCTTCGTTCGTCTGGAAGTCCATGACCTACCTCGGAGCCCGGGGCATGGAGAGCCCGACCATGGCGATGATGTCGCGTTGGATCTCGTTCGTGCCGCCGCCGAAGGTCAGCACCAGCGTGTTGCGCATCGCGCGCTCGAGGTCGGACTGCAGGACCGCGCCGGCCGAGCCCGTCGTGAGCGTGCTGCTCTGGCCGATGATCTCCATCAGCCCGCGATAGGCCTCGATGTAGAACTCACTGCCGTGCACCTTGACGGCACTCGCATCAGCGGGGTTCAGCGCCCCCTGCGTGACGCTCCAGGCGACCTCCCAGTTGAGCAGCTTCAAGAACTCCGTCTTGGCCGTCAGGCGGGCCAGCGTGGTCTGCACCCACTCCTGGTCGATGACGCGTCGGCCGTCTGCGAGCTTGGTGTCCTGGGCCCAGGCCCGGACAGCGTTGATCTTGGCCTGGATGCTGCCTGCGCTGGAGAGCGAGACGCGCTCGTGGTTGAGCTGGCTGGTGATGAGCTCCCAGCCGCGGTTCTCACCGAGGACGACGTTCTCGACGGGCACCCGCACGTTGTCGTAGTACGTCGCGCTCGTGTAGCCACCGCCGATCGTGTGCACGGGCGTGTACGAGAAGCCCTCGGCGTCCGTCGGCACGATGATCATCGACAGGCCCTTGTGGCGCTTGGCGTCCGGGTCGGTGCGACAGGCCAGCCAGATGTAGTCCGCATGGTGGATCAGCGACGTCCACATCTTCTGGCCGTTGATGACGTAGTGGTCGCCGTCGCGGACCGCCGTGGTCTTCAGCGAGGCCAGGTCGGTGCCGGCCTGCGGTTCGGAGTAGCCGATCGAGAAGTGCAGCTCCCCCGCAAGGATCTTCGGCAGGAAGAACGCCTTCTGCTCGTCGGTCCCGAAGGCCGCGATCGTCGGACCGACGGTGTTCAGCGTCAGGAACGGGACGGGCACCGCGGCCCGCTGGCTCTCGTCGAAGAAGATGTACTGGTCGAGCAGGTTCTTGCCCTGGCCGCCGTACTCCTTCGGCCACGAGATGCCGAGCATGCCGTCCTTGCCGAGCTGCCGGACCATGTCCTTGTACGCGCTCCCCTCGAGCTCGCCCTCGCTGAGTGAGGCCCGGAGCTCCGGAGTCATGAGCTCGGCGAAGTAGGCACGGAGCTCGTCGCGGAGCGCCTGCTGCTCCGCTGTGTACGTCAGGTACATGCACCCTCGCTTCGACGTGTCGTGGTTGTAACACGTTCTACTGTGGTCAGGGTCTGGTGGTCAAGGCAGGTAGTGGAACACGTTCTAGCTGTAGGCGGCCAGCACGAGGCTCAGCTCGCTGGGTGTGCAGCCGTGCAGGATCTCAACCGTGCTGACAACTGCGCCGAGAGCCTGCGAGAGCCACTCTGCGGTGAGGTCCTGCGGCCCTATCGGCACGCTCATAGCAGCGGCCGCCCGGAGTCGGCGAAGGATTTCTCGACGGCCTCGCGGTCCGCTGCGGCGAAGGGACGCATGACGTCGCCGTCGCGCACCCAGACGTCGTCGCCGTCCCATCGCTCCTGCGAGAGGCGGCGCACGATGATCTTGCCCGTGGCGGTCTTGGGAAGCTCGCCCACCCGCAGGTAGCGCGGGACCCAGGTCTTGCTCGCATCGGGCTGCGCAGCCACCCAGGCGGCGAAACCCCTGGGGTCAAAGGACTTTGTGGGTACGAGCGCCACCATCAACTGGTCGCCTGCGGTCGCATCCGGCACGGCGAACACGACGGCTTCGACCACGTCGGGGTGCCGTGTCATGAGGCGGGCGACCGGGGCCGCCGGGAAGTTCTCCCCACCGACCCGCAGGCGGTCGAGCGAGCGCCCTGCGAAGTAGAGGAACCCGTCGGCGTCCCGGTAGCCCAGATCCCCCGACCAGTAGCGACCGCCGCGGTTGCGGTGCGCGGTGTCGGTGGGGGCGTTCCAGTACCCCTCGAAGGCGAACGGTCCGTCCATGTTGACGAGTTCGCCCACCGCCTCTTCGGCGTTGGCCAGGCGGCCCTCGTCGTCGAAGACAGCGACCGCCTTCTCCTCTCCCGTCTCCGAGTCGAGGATGCGGACGTCCCCCACGTTGCTCTTGCCGAGGGCCCCGGGTGGCGTGTCCCCCAGCTTGCTGATGCTGATGCCGCCCTCCGTCGAGCCGAAGCCGTCGAGCACCTCGCACCCGAACCGCTCGCCGAACCGCTCCAGATCCGCCGGGGCGCCCTCGTTGCCGAAGACCCTCGTGAGGGAGTTGTCCCTGTCGTCGGACCGACCGGGCTGAGCAAGGACGTAGGACAGCGGGGTGCCGACGTAGTTCGCGAAGGTGGCCTTGAGGGCCCTGCAGTCCGGGATGAACTGCGACGCCGAGAACTTCCGCTTGATGGCCATCGTCGCACCGACGGCGAGCGACGGCGCCCAGCCGGCGATCACCGCGTTGGAGTGGAACATCGGCATGGACAGGTAGCAGATGTCGTCCGCCGTGAGGTTCACACGGAAGGTGAGGCCGATCCCTTGCGTCGCGATCTTGCCCTGGCTGCTCATCACCGCCTTCGGCGATCCCGTTGTCCCGCTGGTGAAGATGAGCAGGTAGAGGTCGTCGAGCTGCGCCTCGGTTGCGGGCAGATCCGCTGGTCGGTAGGGGATCTCGTGCGGGTCGAGCACCGGCACGTCAACGTCCTCGAACAGGTCCGGCCGGTCCGTCAGGACCAGGTGACAGTCGGTGTTGCGTACGTCCTCGCGCAGGCCGTCGCCCTTCCGGGTTGCGTTCAGGCCCACGAGCACGAATCGGCCCAGGGCAGCGGCGGCCAGCCAGAAGCTGTACTCCGCACAGTTCTCCAGCAGCACGCCCACGTGCGGGGTGGGTGCCCGGACGGTCTCGTAGTACGCCGCGCGGGCAGCCGCTTCCGCGGTGTGCTCGCGCCAGGACCACTGCGTGCCCTCGAAGACCAGCCCCGGTCGGTCGTCCTCTGCTCGAGCCCTGACGAGCGCCGAGACGGTCGTCATCCACTCCATCAGACGGTCGCGGCTTCGGCCTCGGTCAGCACCTTCGTCGCCCACTTGTAGTCGGGCTTGCCGCTCGGCGAGCGCTGCATCAGCTCCACGTAGGTGATGAACCGGGGCAGCTTGTAGCGACCGATCTGCGTCGACAGGTGGTCCTCCAGCTCCTGCTGCGTCGGGGCAGCGTGCCCCTCCTTCACCTGCAGCACCGCGGCGACCTTCTGACCCCAGCGTTCATCGGGGAGGCCGGCCACGACGGCGTCCTGGAGGTCGGGGTGCGTCTTCAGGGCGTTCTCGACCTCCTCGGGATAGATCTTCTCGCCACCGGAGTTGATGCAGATCGAGCCGCGGCCGAGGAAGTGCATGGTGCCGTCCGCCTCGACGGTCGCCATGTCGCCCGGGAAGACCCAGCGCACCCCATCGATGACCCGGAAGGTCTTGGCCGTCTTCTCCGGGTCGTTGTAATAGCCGAGCGGGATGTGACCCTTCTGGCCCACCAGTCCTACCCGGCCGGAGCCGGGCTCGATCGGTCGGTCGTCGTCACCGAAGACCGACGTCCGCGCGTTGACGGCAAACTTCAGCCCGTCCTTGGCGTTGGTGCCAGGCTTGGCCGAGCCGTTGTACCCGGTCTCGGTCGAACCGAAGGAGTCGTTGATGTAGAGGTTCGGCACCGCGGCGCTGAGCTTGTCGCGGGTGTTCTGGCTCAGCAGTGCCCCGGCAGAGCCGAGCACCATCAGCGAGGAGGTGTCGTAGTCCTGCTCCTCGAGTGCCTCCAGCAGCGGCGTCGCCATCGCGTCCCCGACCACCATGATCATGTTCGCCTTGTGCTCTTGGATGAGCTGCAGCGCCCCGTGCCCGGAGAACCTGCGGATGAGCAGGATCTTGGCGCCGCTGAAGAACGTGATGAACGAGCTCAGCTCCGCGGCTCCGTGCATGAGAGGTGCCGCGGGGAAGCTGATGAGGCCACCGGCCAGCGCGTGCTCCACGACGTCCTCGGGCACGGTGAACGGCTCGCCGGCCGGACGGCCACCACCCATGCCCGCGAAGAACATGTCCTCCTGGCGCCACATGACGCCCTTCGGCATCCCGGTCGTACCGCCTGTGTAGATGATGAGCAGGTCATCGCCCGTCCGCTCGGGATAGTCACTGCGGTCCGTCGGCTGGCCGGCCAGGGCGTCCTCGTACTTCACCGTCCCCGCGGGCAGCTCGTAGCCCTCGAAGGGGCCGACGGCGATGAGGTGCTTGACCTTCGGCGTCCGGGGCAGCACAGCCGCGACGCGGTCGGCGAACTCCGCGTCGAAGACCGTGGCCACGAGGTCCGCGTCCTCGTACAGGTAGCGCAGCTCCTCGTGCACGTAGCGGAAGTTCACGTTGATCGGGACGGCCCGGATCTTGAACAGCGCGAGCATGGTCTCGAGGTACTCGGTGCCGTTCATCATGTGGCAGCCGACGTGGTCGCCCGGCTTGATGCCGACCGAGAGGAAGTAGTGCGCCAGCTGGTTGGCGCGCTCGTCCAGCTGCTGGTACGTCAGCAGCCGTCCTTCGCAGTAGAGCGCGTCGCGGTCGGGGACGGTGTCGACGACACGCTCGAACAGGTCCGCCAGGTTGAACTGCATCTGCGTCCTTCTTAGTGCTTGAAGCCGGACGTGGCGGTTGCCCCGCCGTCCACGGCGAGCTCGGCGCCGGTGATGTAGGAAGCGGCGTCGCTGGCCAGGAAGGTGACCGCCTCAGCGACCTCCTCCGCCGTGCCGGTGCGACGCATCGCGACCTGCTTTCCGATGCCCTTCTGGCGGTCTTCCTCGTTCGGCACGAAGTGCCGGACCATCGGGGTGTCGATCCCCCCGGGGTGAACGCTGTTGACGCGGATCCCGTCCACCGCGAGCTCGATCGCCGCGGCCTTGGTCATGCCGCGAACGGCGAACTTGGACCCGGTGTACGCCACCAGGAACCGGTTGCCACCAAGCCCTTCGACGGAGGAGAGGTTGACGATCGAACCCCCGCCGGCCCGCTTCAGTGCGGGGTGCACCTCGCGCATCCCCAGGAAGCAGCCGCGGGCGTTCACGCCGTTGACGCGGTCATAGATCTCGTCGGTGGTGTTGTCGAGGCCTTCGATGAGCAGGATCCCGGCGTTGTTGACCAGGATGCTGATGGCTCCGAACGCCTGCTCCCCGGCTGCCACGGCATCGCGCCAGGACTGCGGCTCGGTGACGTCGAGAGTGACCCCGATCGCCTTGTCTCCAAGGCTCTCAGCGACCGCCTTGACCTCGGGGAGGATGTCGCCAAGGACAACTCGCGCGCCGCGCGCCACCATCAGTCGCGCGGTCGCCTCACCCATCCCACGTGCCGCCCCACTGATGAGCGCGACCTTGCCGTCGAGCCTGGTCCTGTCGGTCATGCCGGCTTGTCCGATCCGACGACCCACGCGGCGAAGAACTGCGAACCGCCGCCATAGGCGTGGCCGAGGGCCCTGCGCGCACCGTCGACCTGGTGGTCGCCGGCGAGCCCGCGGACCTGGTTGGCGACCTCGAGGAAGCGGATCATCCCCGAGGCTCCGATCGGGTTGGACGACAGCACGCCACCCGACATGTTGACGGGGAGCTGCCCTGTCAACGAGGTGCTGCCGTCGTGCACCATCTTCCAGCCGGTGCCCTCTTCGGCGAACCCGAGGTTCTCCATCCACATCGGCTCGAACCAGGAGAAGGGGACGTAGATCTCCGCGCAGTCGATCTCGCGGAGCGGGTCGGTGATCCCGGCCTCCTTGTAGACCTCCGCGGCGCACATCCGGCCGGCGTGCGGGTTGATGCGGTCGCGGCCGGCGCCCATCGTCGGCTCGGACTTCACCGACGTCCCGTGGATCCAGGCGACCGGCCGGTCTGACTTCGCCGCAGCAGCAGCCGAGCCGATCACCATGGCCGCGGCACCGTCGGAGGAGGGACAGGTCTCGGCGTAGCGGACCGGGTCCCAGAGAAGCGGGGAGTCCAGGATCGACTCGAGGGTGATGTCGTCCTGGTGCAGGTGCGCGTACGGGTTCTTCAGCGCGTTGAGGCGATCCTTGAGGACGACCAGCGCACCGGTGTCCAACGGCGCACCGGACTTGCGGATGTACCCACGGATGATCGGCGCGAAGTAGCCACCTGCGCCCGCCACCAGCGGCTGGGAGAACGGGATCTTGATCGACAGCGCCCACATCGCGTTGCTCTCGGACTGCTTCTCGAAGGCGACGGTGAGCACCCGCTCGTGGATGCCCGCCTGCACGAGGTGCGTGGCGACGATGGCCGTCGAGCCACCGACCGAACCGGCGGTGTGAACCCGGAACAGCGGCTTCCCGAGGGCGCCGAGAGCCTCCGCGAGGTAGAGCTCGGGCATCATCACGCCCTCGAACATGTCAGGGGCCTTGCCCACCACGATGGCGTCGATGTCGCGCCACTCCAGGTGCGCGTCCAGCAGCGCCCGGTCAGCCGCCTCCCGGACGAGCCCGGCGATCGAGACGTCCTTGCGGGCGGCGACGTGATGCGTCTGCCCCGTCCCCAGTACTGCTGCCAGCTGGCCGCTCATCGGTTGCCTTCCAGGACGCAGACGAGGTTCTGCTGAAGCAGGGGCCCGCTCGTGGCGTGGGCCAGAGCGCGGTTTGCGGCACCCGACTGGATGCTGCGAGCGGCCTCACCGATGCGGGCGAGACCGGCGACCATCACCGGGTTGGAGGCGAGGGCGCCGCCGGACGGGTTGATCGAGGTGGTCGTCTCGTCGAGGCCGAGGGCCTCGATGAGGATCAGCTCCTGGTGGCTGAAGGGGGCGTGCAGCTCCGCGACCTCGAAGGCACCCGTGGCGCCGGCCTTCTGACCAGCCAGGGTCGTCGACAGGCTGGTCGTCAGGTCGCGGGAGCCGGGTGCCTGCAGATCTGTCCGGTGGTCGATGCCCTTGATCCACACCGGCCGGTCGGTGAGCTGCTGCGCGCGGTCACCGGCTGCCAGCACGATCACCGCGGCGCCGTCACTGACCGGCGGGCAGTCGTGCTTGCGAAGCGGGTCGGCGTAGAGCGGCTCCTCGAGCAGCGCGGCCTCGTCGTACTCGCCTTTGAGCTGGGCGGCCGGGTTGGTCAGGGCGTTGCGGCGACTGCGCGCAACGACCCGCGCGAGGTCCTTCTCGGTCGCCTTGCCGGAGTCGAGCAGGGCGCGCGCCTGCAATGCCCCGAGGGACACCGCGTCCGGCCAGAGCGGGCCGAGTACGTAGGGCTCGAGCTGCAGGCTGAGGACGCGAGCGACGTCGCCCGGCGAGCTCTTGCCGAAGCAGTAGACCAGCGCCGTGTCGATGTCCCCGCACTGGAGCCGAACCCAGGCCTCGTAGAGCGCGAAGGCGCCGTCCATCTCGACGTGCGACTCCGAGATCGGCGGCCAGGGACCGACCGCGTCGAGCGCCGACACGAAGGCGAAGGACTGCCCCGCGAGGTAGTCCGAGGAGCCCGAGACGGTGAAGCCCATGTCCTGGGTCGTGAGGCCGAGCGGCTCCATGGCCTCTCGGACGACGGGCAGCAGGATCTCGACCTCGTTGCGGGTGTCCTCGCGGCGCACCGCGTGGTTCGCGTACGAGACGATCGCGATGTCTCTCACAGCAGGTCCTTGAACGTGTCGTAGTCGGCATCGGGTTCGTCGATCGGTTCGACGTAGTCGATGTTGGCCAGGGTGAAGTCCCACTCCGCCTCGGGCAGCCAGTGCGCCTTGACACGCATGCCCATCCGGGCCTCTTCGGGCCTGACGCCCTTGAGCAGCAGCGTCGTCGTGGTGTCGGCGCCGTCGAAGGCCACCTCGGCCGTCACGTAGGGCAGCTCGACGGCGCGGTTCGCGAAGTTCACGTTGACGATCGAGAAGGTCACCATCGTGCCGGTGTCCTTCAGCTCCACGTCCTCGGCGAACTCCACCCCGCACATGGGGCAGCCACCGCGGGGCGGCATGTAGACCTTGCTGCAGGAAGGGCAGCGACGGCCTCGGAGCTTGCCTTCCTTGATGTTGCGAAGGAACTGCGACGTGGCTTCACCCGGGGTGTAGCGGTAGTCGAGGCGGATCGGCGTGACGATCCCGGTCACCGGCTCGCTCATGAGACGGCCTCGAAGCAGGCGATGTCGGTGATGTACCCGACGGTCTCAGGTGCCCAGCGGATCTTCACCCGCATGCCCGTCGTGATGGCGTCCCGCGGCACGTCCAACGCGTGCAGGATCGAGGTGTCGGCTCCGTCGAGCTGGACCAGCGCCCAGGCGAACGGGACGTCGAAGGGGTTGCCCAACCGAGGGACGGGGTTCCAGCTCCAGCTCGTCACCACGCCGTGGTGGCCGACCTCGACCAAGGCTGCAGCCTCGATCGGAGCAGCCGTGTGCGCGTCGTACTCCGGCGGCGGCACCACGGTGCGACCCGTGCTGTCCTTGGCACCGAGGACCTTGTGGTCCCGAAGCCCCGTGAGGAAGGCACCGATCACCGGGCCGGTCGAGCGGGTGTACGCGAACTCCATCGAGTGGGGTGCGCTGAGGACGTCGGACATCTGTGTCTCTCTGTTAGACGAGCTGGGAGGATCGGCCGGCCCAGTAGGGGTCGCGGAGCTTGCGCTTGTAGACCTTGCCGTTCGGGTCGCGCGGGAAGTCGTCGAGGAAGTCGATCGACCGCGGCACCTTGAACTTGGCCAGGTTCTCGATGCAGTAGGCGATCAGCTCCGCTTCGAGCCCGTCGAGGGAGACGCCCTCCGCCGGCTGCACGGTGGCCTTGATCTGCTCACCGGCGTCGTCGTCGGGGATGCCGAACACGGCGCAGTCGTTGACCTTGGGGTGCTGCATGAGGACCGACTCGGTCTCGGCCGGGTAGATGTTCACACCCCCGGCGATGATCATGTCGACCTTGCGGTCTCGCAGGAACAAGAACCCATCGGCGTCGAGCTCGCCGGCGTCGCCGACGGTGAAGTAGCCCCGGTCGTTCCAGGACTTCTTCGTCTTCTCCTTGTCGCCGTGGTACTCGAAGGTCCGATCGCCCATCTTCATCCAGACCGTCCCGATCTGACCCGCCGGCAGGTCGTTGCCCTCGTCGTCAAGGACAACCACTTCGCTGCCCGGCCAGGCGTTGCCGACCGTACCGGGCTTCTTGAGCCAGTTCTCCGGGCTGGCGACGGTGCCACCGCCCTCGGTCGCGGCGTAGTACTCCCAGACGACCGGCCCCCACCAGGCGAGCATCCGCTGCTTGGTCGGGATCGGGCACGGCGCGGCCGAGTGGATCATGCAGCGCAAGCTGCTGACGTCGTACGCGTTGCGGTCCTCCTCCGGGAGCTGAAGCAGCCGGTGGAACATGGTCGGCACCAGGTGGCTGGTGGTGACCTTGTGTGTCGCGATCCGCTCCAGGGTCCCCTCGGGCGTCCAGCGGTCCATGAGGACCACCTTGTGGCCTGAGTGCATCGCGTTGAAGGTGAACTGGCCGACGGCCGTGTGGTACAGCGGTGCGACCGTGAGGTGGACGTTGCCCTCGAAGGCCGGGATGTCGAAGAGCATGTGCAGGAAGGTGCCCATCTCGGCCATGTCGTCCGGGCTGATGGGCGGCAGCGGTCGCTTCACGCCCTTGGGCTTGCCGGTGGTGCCGCTCGTGTAGTTCATGAGCGTGCCGGTCGCCCGATCCGTGGGCGTGCTCGTCGGCTGGCCCTCGGTCAGCTCGGAGTAGGGCCGGAACCCCTCGATCTCCCCGACGGCGAACCGACGCTCCGAAGGAAGCGTGATCTCCGCGACTGCCCGGGTCGCCTCGGCAGCGAACCGCTCGTGCGCGATGAACGCCTTCGCCTCGGAGTCCTCCAGGATGTAGGCGATCTCCGGCCCGACCAGGTGGTAGTTGATGGGGACGAGGTACCAGCCGGCCTGCTGTACGGCGAGCATGATCTCCACGAACGCGATGCAGTTCGGCATGAGGATGGCCACCACGTCGCCCTGCTCGAGCCCCAGCGCGCGGAGCCCGTGAACGACCTGGTTCACCGAGCCCAGCAGGTCACCAGCGGTGTGCTCCTCGCCCTCGGGCTCGACGAGCGCCACCCGGTCGGGAAAGGCGGTGGCGATGTTCCAGAACCCCAGGTCACCCATGAGGACGCTCCTTCGAAGTCAGCGGACCGGTCACGTGTAGCTGACCGGGATCTCCTTGATGCCGTTGATGAACATGGACCGCAGGAACCGCGGGTCACCGTTCGGCCGGATGTCGGGCAGCCGGTCCGCGATCACCTCGAACATGATCCGGACCTCGGCGCGGGCCAGGTTGGCGCCAAGGCAGAAGTGCGGGCCGCCGCCACCGAACGCGATGTGCTCGTTGTTCTCGCGCTTGACGTCGAACGTGTCCGGGTCGGCGAGGGCGGTCTCGTCGCGGTTGGCCGCGGAGTAGTAGATCGCGACCCGGTCGCCGGCTTTGATGGTCTGACCACCGAGCTGGTAGTCCGACAGCGCGGCGCGCTGGAACTGCATGACCGGGGTGGCCCAGCGCACGATCTCCTCGACGGCTGTCTCCAGCGGCCGCTCCTTCTTGAAGATCTCCCACTGCTCAGGGTGGTCGAAGAAGGCCTGCATGCCGTGGCTGATGGCGTTCCTGGTCGTCTCGTTGCCAGCAACCATCAGCAGCATGAAGAAGACGTCGAACTGGTCCTGCGTCAGCGCGGTGCCGTTCACGTCGGCGGCCAGGAGCTTCGAGGCCACGTCGTCCATGGGGCACTCACGACGCGCAGCGGCGATGCCGTCGGCCATCATGTACATCTCGGTCGAGGCGATCATCGCGTCATCGGGCGAGGTGCGGAACTCCGGGTCGTCGAAGCCGATCAAGCGGTTCGACAGCTCGAAGACCTGGCCGCGCATCTCGGCCGGAACGCCCACCAGCTCGCAGATCGCCAGCAGCGGCAGCTCGGCCGCGATGTCCTTCACGAAGTCGCCGGTGCCCTTGGCGATCGCCCGGTCGACGATCTCGTTGGCGAACTCGTACAGCCTGGCCTCGAGGTTGCGGATCGTGCGGGGGGTGAACGCGCGCTGCACGATGTTGCGGTAGTCGCTGTGTTGGGGCGGGTCCATGTTGAGCATGAGCATGCGCGTCATCTCGAGCGCCGCCTGCTCCTCCTCGGCCTCACCGGTGTGCAACAGCGCACCGCGCTCCCAGGACGAGAAGACCTCAGGCGTGCGGGACACCTCCATCACGTCGGCGTGCCGGGTGACGACCCAGAAGCCGTCGCCCGCAGACCCTGGGTGGTCGTGCCAGAAGACCGGGGCCTCGTGACGCATGGTGGCGAAGGCCTCCAGCGGCAGGCCGGCCTCGAAGGTGTCCGGGTCGATCAGGTCGATGGCGATGGGGCAGCGGGCCCTGTCCACGGGTGCGGTCATGTCGAGATCTCCTCAGTCGTTCGTGAGTCGGGGCAAGGAGGCGACGGTGCGGGTGTACTCCGCCTTCAGGGCGGCGATGACCTCGGCGACGGTCCGCACCTCGGTGAACGCTCCCACCAGCTGGCCGATCGGGGTACCCATGAGGTCCTCGTTGCCGGCCCGCCGGATCCGGTCCTGCGCTTCGGCGCAGAGCATGTACTGCAGAGGCATGCCGAGAGGGGCCGGCGTGGCCGGGTCGTCCCAGGCATCGGTCCACGCGGTCTTGAGCTGGCGGGCCGGCTTGCCGGTGTAGGCCCGGGAGCGGATCGCATCGCTCGAGGTCGCCTTCGCGAACTTCTTGTACATCGCTTCGGGCTGGCCGCACTCGACGGTGTTGAGCCACATCGACCCGGTCCAGACACCTTGGGCTCCGAGCGCGAGGGCGGCGGCCACTTGCCGGCCGTTGCCGATCCCACCCGCAGCCAGGACGGGGTGGTCCCCGACCGCGTCGACGACCTCCGGGACCAGCACCATGGTGGCGACGTCACCGCTGTGACCGCCGGCCTCGGTGCCCTGGGCGACGATGATGTCCACGTCGTTCTCGAGCTGCTTCATGGCGTGGTCCTTGCGGCCGACCAGCGCGGCCACCTTGACGCCGGCCTCGTGGGCCTGGGCGACGACGTCCTTGGGGGGCGGTCCGAGGGCGTTGACGATGAGCTTCACGTCCGGGCGCTCCAGCGAGATCTCGACCTGCTGGCGCGCCTCGGTGTCGTTCCACGACAGCAGGTCGCGCTGACCGGCCTCGGACTCCGGGAGCTTCGGGACGCCGTACTGGTCGAGCACCTTCTCGACGAAGTCCTTGTGCTCCTGCGGGATCATGCCCTCGAGCATGGTGTGCAGTTCGCCCATCTCCATCCCGGCGACCACCTCGGTCTTGGCCGGCATCACCACGTCGACCCCGTACGGCCGACCGCCGATGTTCGCCTCGACGTAGGCGATCGCCTCACGGAGCTCCGCCGGCGTGAACCGGACCGCGCCGAGGACGCCGAGGCCGCCCGCCTTGCACACCTCGATCACGACCTCGGGCTGGTAGTTGAAGGCGAACAGGGCGAGGTCGAGACCGAACTCGTCGGACAGTGCGGTGCGCATGTGCTTCCTCGGTTAGCGATCGACAGACAGCACGAGGCCGCTGGTGGGGACGCCGGTGCCGGCGGTGACGAGGACGTTCTCCACGTCGGGGACTTGGTTGACCGAGCTGCCGCGGACCTGCCGCACGCCCTCGGCGATGCCGTTCATGCCGTGCAGGTAGGCCTCACCGAGCTGGCCGCCATGGGTGTTGATCGGCAGTCGACCGCCGAGCTCGATGGCGCCGCCAGCGATGAAGTCCTTGGCCTCGCCCCGCTTGCAGAAGCCGAACTCCTCAAGCTGCTGGAGGACGAACGGCGTGAAGTGGTCGTAGATGACGGCGGTCTGGATGTCCTCTGGCCCGAGACCCGACTGCTCCCAGAGCTGCTGCGCGACCAGCCCCATCTCGGGAAGACCACCAAGGTCGTCGCGGTAGTAGCTGACCATGCTCTGCTGACCCTTTGCCGAACCCTGGGCCGCCCCGGAGACGACGGCTGGCGAGTGCTGCAGATCGCGTGCGCGGTCGAGCGTGGTCACGACCAACGCCTGGCCGCCGTCGGTCTCCTGGCAGCAGTCGAGCAAGTGCAGCGGCTCGACGATCCACCGTGAGGCCTGGTGCTCCTCGAGAGTGATCGGCTGCTCGTAGAACCAGGCCTTCGGGTTGGTGGCGGCATGCTTGCGGTCGGCGACGCTGACGCGGCCGAAGTCCTCGCTGGTCGCGCCGTAGGTGTGCATGTAGCGCTGCGCGAACATCGCCACCCACGACGCCGGCGTCATCAGCCCGAACGCGCTCACCCAGCCCATCGCGATGCCCTCGGCGGTTGGCTCGCTGCGCGCGGCACCCGAGCCGAAGCGGTGCCCGCTGCGCTCGTTGAACGCGCGGTAGCAGACCACGGTGTCCGCGACGCCGGTCGCGACGGCGATGGCCGCCTGCTGGACTGTCGCGCAGGCCGCACCCCCGCCGTAGCCCATCTTGGAGAAGAAGGTCAGGTCGCCGAGGCCGGCGGTGCGTGCGACCTCGATCTCGGAGTTGGTCTCCATCGTGAAGGCCGTCAGCCCGTCGACGTCGGACGGCTGGAGGCCGGCATCGGCGATGGCAGCGAGCACTGCTTCGCC